>CAKZJX010000140.1 GCA_937120535.1 uncultured Anaerolineae bacterium | reverse complement strand
TCCTCTCTTTCAACCCTCGCCGCGCACTTTTCCTGCCATTCCCACGCAAGAAGTGGAAATTCAAGGGCCGCCGCCGGCGCCTGCCCGTCCCACCTCGTCATTAGCTGTTGTGATCCTGCCCCTGATATTCATGTTGATCGGCCTCGGGCTTTCGGTGGCCTTTATAGGAAACAATCCCTCATATCTGCTTCTCTCGGTGCCTCTCATGCTGGGCTCGGGGTTGGTCGGCATCATCACCTATAGCAACGAGCGCAAAAAATATCATCAGGCAGTCGAACGTCGGCAACAGGCGTTTCATGCCTATCTCGCCGACGTCTATCGCACCCTGCAGGACCTGGCCGAACAACAGCGCTGCGCCTCGATGGAGATTCACCCCAACTTTGCTACCTGTCTGGCGATTGCCCGTCGCGCCCATCCAGACGACGCCCGACATCTATGGGAGCGCTCCTCCGGCCTAGGCCGGCCCCGCGACCCCGATTTCCTCCACCTGCGCCTGGGAACCGGCCGCTTGCCGTCCACCTTCAAAGTCAAACCGCCTGCCACTCGCCCTCAGGTAGGCGAAGCCGACGAACTGTATGAGCGGGCCGTGCAATTAGCCAGGGACTTTCAACACGTGGACAACGTGGCCATTGCCCTGCCTCTCTCCCAAGTAGGTTCGGCCGGCCTAGCCGGCCCGCGCTCCTCCGTGCTGGATACCACCCGCGCCTTGCTGGTTTACACGGCGACCCTGCATCCACCGAACGAAGTCAAGATTGTCGCCCTATTTCCCAATCGAGAACGTCACGAATGGGAATGGCTGCGCTGGCTGCCCCACGTCTGGGACGATGAGCGCAAACGGCGCTATCTGGCCACATCCCCCGATCAAGCGCAGCAAATGTTGACCGAGCTCTTTCCTCTACTCCAAAAGCGCGCCCTATCTCGCGGCAGCTTTGCAGACGACAAAACGACCTTTCCACAGACCTATCTCTTCATCTTCGGCGATCCTGCCCTTTCCACCAGCAGCACCGACACCTCGGTTATCGGACCACTGACCCATCTGCTGCTTACGCAAGGCGCCTCTATCGGCGCTTACAGCCTCTTTCTCAGCGACCGTGTGGAAGCCCTGCCCGGAGCGTGCGGCGCGGTAGTAGACTTGAGCAGCGCAAGCGGACGTCTGCTTTTCTCCTCTGGCTACCAAACTGTCGAACTTCTCTTCTCCCCCGACCGGCTAGACGCCGCCCATGCGGAGGGCTTTGCCCGCACCTTGGCGCCGGTCCGCCTCAAATCGATGGCCGCCAAAGCCGATCTGCCCTCGCGGGTCAGCCTGCTCAACCTGTTCAAAGCCAAAACTGTTGCTGACATACCGGTCGTAACATGGTGGAAGCAGCGCGACTCCCATCGTTCTCTTGAAGTGCCCTTGGGCATCGAGGCAGGGGGGGAATCGTGTATCTGAACTTCCAAGACACCGCCACGCGCGGCGACGGCTCTCACGCTATGATCGGTGGTACCACCGGCACCGGCAAGACCCGCTTCCTCCAGACCCTGATCCTGCTCATGGCCGCCCACCATCACCCTCACGATGTCAACTTCATCCTAATAGATTACAAGGGCGGCGATCTGCTCCAGGGTTTGGAAGACCTGCCCCACGTGGTAGGCACCCTGGCCAACCTGGAAAAACAAAGCACCCAGGCCATCCTAATCGAGCGTCTCTTCGTCTGCCTGGAGGCCGAGCTGCGGCGCCGGCGAAACTTGATCGGCGGCCGCAACATTAACGATTACCAACAAGACTACCTACAGAACCAGCAATCCGAACCGCTACCGCATCTCTTCGTCGTGATTGACGAATTCGCCGAGATGATCCGCAACAGCCCCGATAGGTCAGCCATGACCAGGCGTCTGCTGAGCATTGGCGCCACCGGCCGCAGCCTAGGCGTGCATCTTATCCTCGCTACGCAAGACCCATCCGGCGTCGTCAGCGACGAATTGCGTAACAACATCAACAGCCGTGTCTGTCTGCGCATGGGCTCGCGCGAGTCCAGCACGGCCATCTTGCGTCGCGCTGACGCCTTCGAGAATATCACCAGCGCTCAAGTCGGCCGCGCCTACCTTCAGGTGGGCAACGACGATCGGTTCACCCTCTTCCAAGTGGCCTGGGGTGGCGACTCTTACAACCCCTCACTGGGCAACACAGGCTGGACGCTTTACGAAGTAGACCTGAGCGGCCATCGCACGCCCCTCCGACAATTCCAACCCCTGCTCACCCATACCTACACTCAGCTAAACGCCCTCGCCGATCACATCATCCAAACCGCCCATCAACTGGGTCTGTCCCGTCTAAAGAGTCCCCTCTCCCCTCCGCTGCGCGACACGATCCACCTGGACGATCTGCGCACCTCGCCTCCGGCCTGGGATGGCAACCGATGGAACCCGACCACTCCTGACGATTGGCTGGCCCCTCTCATCGGTCAAATGGATGACCCTGGCAACCAAGCCCAAGACCCCTTGCGTCTTCCTCTCGGTCAAGAAGGGCACTTCGTCCTTTATGGAGAACCCGGCAGCGGCAAAACCACCTTCGTGCAGACTCTGGTCACCTCCCTCGCCCTGACCCACTCCCCGGCCGATCTCCACCTCTACCTATTGGATTTCAGTGGACAACGTCTCCTGCTCCTCAAGGATTTCCCCCACGTCGGCGATGTGTTCCTGCTCGACGATCTTGAACGCCTGAAGCGCTTCTTCCGCTACCTCAAGCGGGAAATGCAAGACCGAAAGAACAAATTCGCCCGCCTCGGCGTTTCCAACCTAACCGATTACCGTTCTCTAAGCGGCGATCTCCTGCCGGCCCTAGTCATCGTCTTAGAAGACTACGCCAACTTCAACAAAACTGCCATGAACCTGGCCCCTGATCTGGACGACGACCTAGCCTCCCTGGTCAAAGATGGCGGCAGCTACGGCGTACACTTCATCTTCACCCTGACCGCCCCCTCCGAACTCAAGCCGCGCCTGGCGAACGCCATCTCGCTGAGCGCCACCTTCCGCCTGGCCAGTCCAGACTACAGCATGGCCATTGGCCCGACGGGCGGCCTGACCCCGGCCCCGATCCCCGGCCGAGGCCTGCTCCGCGGCCCCCTGGAATTCCAGACCGCCCTGCCGGTGCGCGGCCAAAACGACCCCGA
>CAKZJX010000139.1 GCA_937120535.1 uncultured Anaerolineae bacterium | reverse complement strand
ATGGCCAATATGGTAAAATCAAGGAAAAAGGAGAAAAGCCATATGGCCTTCAACGATGCGGTCATCGACGAGCTGCTCGTTCTACGCCCGGGGCCTGACGGTGCGGGAGATCCAGGGTCACCTCAAGGAGATCTACCAAGTCGAGGTGTCGCCGGACCTGATATCCAATGTCACCGAGGAGGTGATGGCCGAGGTGCGGGAATGGCAGGAAAGGCCATTAGATGCAGTCTATCCCATCGTCTATGTGGACGCCCTGATGGTCAAGGTCCGGGACCAGGGACAGGTCATCAACAAGGCAGCCTACCTGGTGTTGGGGGTGAATCTATCCGGCCTCAAAGAGTTGCTGGGCATCTGGATAGAGGAGACCGAGGGCGCCAAGTTCTGGTTCAAGGTCTGCGGGGAACTCCAGGCCCGCGGGGTGAAGGATATCTTCATCGCCTGTGTCGACGGGCTCAAAGGGCTGCCGGAGGCCATAGAATCTATATTCCCCAAAACCCAGGTGCAGCTCTGCCTGGTTCATTTGGTGAGGAACTCGCTGCGGTTCGTTTCCTACAAGGACCGCCGGGCAGTGGTGGCCGACCTCAAGGCCGTTTACCAAGCGACCTCGGCCGAAACTGCACTGGCCGCGCTGGAAGCCTTCATCCGCAAGTGGGATGGCAAATATCCGCTGATCGGCAAATCGTGGCGGGCCAACTGGGACCGGGTATCCCCGTTCTTCGGATATCCCCCCGACATCCGGCGGGCCATCTATACCACCAATGCCATCGAGTCGTTGAACGCTTCATTGCGGAAGATCATCCGGCACCGCCGGGCCTTCCCCAACGACGACGCGGTCATTAAGATCCTTTACCTGGCGCTGCGAAATGTCAGCCAGAAATGGACCATGCCTATCAAGGACTGGCCATCGGCTATGAACCAGTTCGCCATCATTTTCGAGGGACGGATGCCAATCAACTAACCGTCATTTACACAAAGGTATTGACAGACCTACTTTCTCTGTCCGTCGAGAACACTTTTGACAAGCTCACGGTATTCAGAGCGAATGCTAAAGTTGTCCTTTTCCCACTTGTTAACTGGAAACTCATAGGAAATTACTTGCCTGAGAAAATCATTCCACTTGAAACCGAGTTGACTTGAAATAAGCGCAAGGAAATAGCCCGCTTGACTTTCGTTCGCTCCGCCCATTTTGATAAATTCTTTCCTCATTTCCTCTCTGGTGACAACTTTGTTCTTGAGCAAAATGGGCAGGAAGTAGTCTCGGATTCGCTGAGCGGAATACAAGTTCTGAGACAAATACTGAGTAAGCTTCTCCTTCAACGCAGCTTCGTCATAGTTGCCAGGTTCGTTGGACTTTTCGATTACGAACTTCTTCTTGTTGGTTTTCTCTCGCTCGACTTCTTCGGGAATGATGACAGTACGAAAAAGAAGTTCATCACCGCTGGCTGTCTTGACATAATTGAGAATAATGGCATTGACGCCAACGCTGAATCTTGACGAAAGCCACTCAATCATTCGGTTTAGAGATTCTTCTATGGAAAAGCCCACGAGAAGCAACCGTTGGGCTTGGTTGATAGTGAGCTCTTCGAGCGATGTGTCAGGAAACTTGCTTACGAAGAAGTCTTCAAGACTTTCACCCGTGAAAGCCTGACAGATTTCGCTGAGCTTTTCATTCTCCCAAGTCGAAAGGTCAGAAGCGTAGTCTATCGCTTGAGCAAGAACTTCTCGTGGAAGAGTGTCTCGTTTAAGCTCGACTATGACAAGATTACCATTGTTGTCAATGCCGAGAAAGTCAAGCGGTCCCGACTTCGTTTGAACTTGCTCTCCGATGATGGCGATGTCGTCGCCAAGGATTTCGGGATTGCTCTTGATCCATCGTTCAAGATCCTCTCGTTCCTTGCAATTATTCTCAGGCAAGGAAGAATTGACTACCGTGAGCTTGCCTGAGCTTGCCGTTGACGATCTGCCAAGTCTTGATTTCGGTTGCCATTATTGGAACTCCTCAGAAAGTAAGCTTGCGCCTAACGTCCGGGACTTGGTGAAGTGCCGCCGCCCCGCCGTTTGTTTGTGCCGGAGAACTAACGGCAGCGTGATTACTGTCCTGTTTGCGCTAAACATGACGGCGTGTGAGGCGGGGCGCTAGCGTGATGCTTGCCAAGGCAAAAAGAGACGAACCGGGTGTTGCATGCAGCATGACAGAAAAGGCATTTGCCTCCGGCTTCCACACCAAGCCCCTTGTTAGACGGTCGTGGCGCACCGCAAAATCAGGGAAGCACAAAAAGGACAAGCTCTGATTGCGGACGTGTGATGATTCACCCCAAAGCGGCACTGCGGACGGTTCACCGTGGCGCTGGATGACGGACAGGCGTGCGCTTCAACAATGCCGACGAAGTTGTTTCAACAAGGCGGGATGCGGTCAAACGAAAGAAGCGTTTGCTTCAACAATATGAAGAGACGACTGCGCTGTGGCGTTTTGCCGAACAGGCCGCAGCATTGATGAGCAGTGCCGCTATAAAGAATACGTAAAAGAACCAGGAGAAAGCGGTGCGCCATGCCGGCTAACTAGTGGGTTTACGTGCTCATTAC
>CAKZJX010000138.1 GCA_937120535.1 uncultured Anaerolineae bacterium | reverse complement strand
GGACTACACGCCGCCGTTCGAGTTGGTGGACTTCTTCGTTAGCGTGCAGCACAGGCAGGGGCGGGGTCTGTTCGCGGAGGCCATGGTCAAAGTCAAAATCGGCGATGAGATTCTTCACACGGCGGCCGATGGCAATGGTCCGGTGAATGCTTTGGACAATGCCCTGCGAAAGGCTTTGATCCCCTATTACCCCATAATCGCCAGTTTCAACCTGGTAGATTACAAGGTGCGCATTCTGGATTCGGATAGCGGGACGCGCGCGACGACGCGCGTGTTGATTGACATGCAGAATGGCACGCGTCGCTGGAGCACAGTCGGCGCTAGCACGAACATCATCGAGGCCAGTTGGCTGGCCCTGGTGGATGCCATCGAATATGGCTTGTTGGTGGCCAGCAAGGAATAATTCATCTTTTTGCAAAGGAGTTCCCATCATGTCAGGAAAGACTTATCGCATCGCAGTCATCGGCGGCGATGGCACAGGACCCGAAGTCGTGCGGGAGGGCATGAAGGTTCTCGATGTTGCCGCCCAAAAAGCAGGTTTTAAGATTGAATGGATTCCCTATGATTTGGGTGGAGAACGCTATAAACGTACCGGCGAAATCCTGCCCGATAGCGTCCTGGAAGAACTGCGCAAGGTGGATGCCATTTACCTGGGAGCGATCGGCCATCCGGATGTCAAGCCGGGCATCCTGGAAAAAGGGTTGCTGTTGCGTCTGCGGTTCGAGTTGGATCAATACATCAACCTTCGTCCGGTCAAACTCTATCCGGGGGTGGAAACGCCGTTGAAGGATAAGGGGCCAGAAGATATAGACTACGTCGTTGTGCGTGAGAACACCGGCGATCTCTACACGGGCGCGGGTGGTTTCACCATGAAGGGTACCCCTCACGAAGTAGCCATTCAAACATCTATCTACACCCGTTTCCAGGTGGATCGCTGCTTACGGTATGCCTTCGAACTCGCACGCCGACGCAACAAAAAGAAAACTCTGGCCTTGTGTGGCAAGACCAATGTGCTGACTTACGTCTATGACCTGTGGGAGCGCGCTTTCCACGAGATGGGCGAACGCGAGTACCCAGATATCAAACGGGAGTATTACCATGTGGATGCTACCTGCATGTGGATGGTCAAAAACCCCGAATGGTTCGATGTCATTGTGACGGGGAATATGTTCGGCGACATCATCACGGATTTGGGGGCGATCACGCAGGGCGGCATGGGCATTGCTGCAGGCGGCAACATTAACCCGGAGGGCGTTTCGATGTTCGAACCGATCGGCGGTTCAGCGCCCAAGTACACCGGTCAGAACGTCATCAACCCCATGGCGGCCATCTGCGCCGGAGCGATGATGCTGGACGTCATCGGCGAGCCGGACGCGGCGCAATTGGTCGAGCAGGCGGTCATTAAGGCCTTGAGCAGTGGTAAAATTAAAAGCCTAGCGGCTGGTAAAATGGGTATGACGACAACCGAAGTTGGCGACTTCATTGCCAGCAACGTCTAGGTAGAGAGAAGCCCGAAAAGCACGCCAGGCGCGGCGCGTAGGTATCCTACCCTGTTCAAGGAGGACTTATGGAGCCCAAGTACATTTGGATGGATGGTCAGCTCGTGGAAGCTGACCAGGCGGTTATTTCTTTCTTGACGCCGGCGCTGCACTATGGCGCTGCCGTGTTCGAGGGCATCCGTGCCTACGAGACCGAACGCGGGCCGGCCGTTTTTCGTCTCAAGGAACATGTGCGGCGGTTGCTCGGTTCAGCCCGCATTTTTGGATTCACCGAGATTCCTTGGAGCGCTGAGCTGATTGAGAGCGCGATCAAGGAGCTGGTGCGCGCCAATGGATTTTCCTCTTGCTATATTCGCCCTCTCCTCTACTGGAGCGGTAAGGTGACTGGCCTGAACATGCACGGCGCCAGAGTGTCTCTTGGCATTGCTGCTTGGGAGTGGGTGAACTACCTGGGCGATGAGGCCCTGGAAAAGGGCATTCGTGCCAACGTCTCGTCATTCACCCGTCATCACCCCAACGTGATGATGACCAAGGCAAAAGTCTCTGGCAACTATGCCAACAGCATCCTGGCCAAAACCGAATCCAAACGTTTGGGCTTCGACGAAGCGATTCTCCTGGATCCGCAAGGGTACGTGGCGGAATGTTCGGGCGAGAATCTTTTCCTGGTCCGCAACGGCAAGGTCATCGCGCCGCCGCTCGCCCCTGTCCTGGAGGG
>CAKZJX010000137.1 GCA_937120535.1 uncultured Anaerolineae bacterium | reverse complement strand
AAATTAATCGGTTTTCTAATACCTATCGCCGCTATGGTGGCATTGGAGTTTGCTCTGGGATAATACAAACCCTAGACAATCTTGGCGAAGGAAATTATACTTAGAGGCGTTGGAATCTCTATTATGAGAATGCCATTAGCTGCTATGACTCCGTCTCTGCCAGGACCCTTGCCGAGAATAGCAAGGCTGGTTCGAGTGTATCTCTTCTATACTGTGGTGCTCGTTTGCTTTTATCTACTCTCTCCCGCGATTAGTTACCTTATTTTCCGGGGCTTCTTTCCTGAGTTGGGGCTTTCTACCATTCATGGTTTGCTTCTTATCCCGGTCTTCGGCGTTCGCTTGTTCCTTCTTTTGACAGGACGGTTAGGAATTCGCACAACGTACCTCGCGCTAGCGTATCTGTTACTAATATGGATTTCCATACTTCAATTGTTGTGGTTCCCCTCTATCTCTAATGAGGTTGGATCGCATCTAGTTTTTTCCAACATGGCCCTTACGCTGATTGGTGCCTGGTTGTTAGCCCTTGGTGGAGAAGCGCTTGCTTATCTTGGCGTGAAGAACACTCGATTCTTACAAAGGCTCTTGTTTGCCACGTATTTAGGGTTACTCTTCATAATTGTAGACGGGGTGATCAGAGGTTTTCGGCTATATGAGAGATTGCTCTTCGCCTTTCAAGATCCTCTCTCAGGCCAAATCTATAATTACCTCGGCCTAGCTGACTCGCTTGCCCTTGTTGGGCTTTTGCTCTTGAGCATACCAAGTAAAGACACTCTACATCGAGGTCTTGGTTTTTACATTGTCACTTCCCTGCTACTTTTGTTCGCTTACTCGAGGTCCAGTTTCTTCATCTTCCTAGTTGTTGGATTAGTCCTGCTCACTGTGAAGTTCTGGCGAAGAGGGAAGCAACAACTCCTGCTTACCCTTCTAGTAGGCGCGACAGTAGTCCTGATGACATTCGTAGTCTGGCCGTTCTGGGCCGAAGTGGGGCAGATGTTTCTCGATAGAAGCCAACTAATCTTTGAGCGCTTCAGCAGCCCCTTTATGGGGACTGACACATCTTTGCAATCTCGCCTGGATCTCCTTTGGAAAGGGCTCTATATACTGAGGGAGCACTGGCTTTTAGGATACTATATGGGGGAGGTGGCTGAAATAGGGAGGGGAAGTTATCCCCATAATTGGCTTTCGTTTTGGATTGCTTATGGGATTGGACCTTTCCTGCTATCTGTATTGCTCTTGCTTTCGCTTATTGTCAGGAATTGGCATGAGAGAAAGCGGGGTTTGCTGGGACTTGCTGGATTTGGCCTTCTTGTGTTTATCTTCTTGTCAATAGTTTTTTCGCGCTCTTATATATGGCCGTATTTTTGGTTCGGCCTCGGCTTTGCTGGAACTTGCGTCTCGATCAAGGGGGAAGTGAATGCGAGTAGGATTCCTTGTTCATTGGAATGAGGGCGACGAAAGCGGCGTCTTCAAAAAAGTCGTCTCTCAAATACGACAATGGAGAGCCCAAGGGACTATAGTCTCTCTTCACGTCATTTCTCGACGTTCTACGCTTGAGATTTGGCAGCGATACCTACAAGACATCCCCATCACCCTCCACCGCTATCATGGAGCAACCAGGTTCCGAGCATGGAGAGACGCTGTGAAAGCATTGAGGGCCCAGTGTCCGGACCTGGTCTACCACCGGTATGACTTATACATGCCTGTATTCAAAAGCCTCTCCCGCGATTTTCCATTGATCTTAGAGGTAAATACCGACGACTTGTCAGAATACTGTCTCAAAAAAGGGTTGAGATGTTGGTATAATCGGGCCACGCGATCCTTGCTATTACGTCAGGCGGCTGGTTTGGTCTTTATGACTTGGGAGTTGTCAAAGTCCCTTCATTTCAGCCAATATCGGAAGCCTTACTCGGTAATCCCTAACGGAATCAATTTGGAGGATTTTCGTCCTCTTCCGGCAGCGAGGAATGAACAGCCTAGGCTAATTTTCCTCGGAACAGATGGACAACCTTGGCACGGAGTGGACAAAATCGTTTGTATGGCGCAGCTATTCCCTCGGTGGCGATTTGATGTCGTTGGAATCAGACAAATCCGGTTTCGACAGCTCCCTGCTAATGTGCATTTCCACGGTCCCCTTATCCGCCAGGCTTACGAGTCTTTACTGGCTCAAGCTGATATAGCTATAGGCACATTGGCGCTTCACAGAAATAAGATGGAGGAAGCCTGTCCCCTAAAAGTTCGGGAATATTTGGCTTATGGCCTTCCGGTAATTATTGGTCACAAAGATACCGATTTTATCAATGGGGCTCCATTCATTTTGGAACTTCCGAATACCGAGGATAATGTAGACATCTCCGCTGGAGCAATTGCGGATTTTGTACATGAGTGGAAAGGGAAAAGAGTGCCAAGAGAAACAATTTCCCATTTGGATATCAGGTTGAAAGAATCCCAGCGATTAGCGTTCTTCCGTGAAGTGGTGGAGGAGTGGAATTGAAACGCTGTCTTCTTCTTATCACGAGCCTTGCCTACGGCGGAGCAGAAACGCAAGCTGTGCGCTTGGCCATCCGGCTTAAAGCCCGGGGCTGGGAGGTTCAAGTGGTAAGCTTGACTCCACCCAAGGCCTATTTGGAAGAGCTTGAGGCCGCGGGAATCCCGGTGGTTTCTCTGGGCATCCAGAACAAGCTCCCCAACCCCCGGCCGCTTTTGCATCTGGCCCGGTTGATTCGCTCGTGGCGACCTCCAATCGTCCACAGCCACATGGTGCATGCAAACCTCCTCGCCCGGCTTGTCCGACCGCTGGCTCCGGTGCCTGTCCTGATCTGCACGGCCCAGAATATCGATGAAAAGGGGCGCAAAGGATCAGGGCGCCTCCGGGAGCTGGCCTATCGCCTGACAGATCCCTTGTGCGATCTTACCACTCAGGTGAGCCAGGCTGGATTAGAGCGCTATGTCCAAGTAGGCGCCGTCCCCCGGAAGAAAATCCGATATATCCCAAACGGTGTGGATACCGAGCATTTTCGGCCTGATCCTTTAGTCCGGATACACCTTCGCCAGAAGCTTGGATTGGGGGATGTCTTCGTTTGGCTTGCCGTGGGAAGGTTTGATGAACCAAAGGATTATCCCACAATGCTTCGGGCATTTGCGCAGGTTGCAAAGGAGCGGGGAGAGGCAGTTCTGCTAATAGCCGGCGATGGCCCCCTCCGCCCGGCGATGGAAGCGTTGGCTCGCAACCTTGACATAGCGGAGCGGGTCAGGTTCTTGGGCCTTCGGCAAGACATCCCCGAACTTATGAATGCTGCCAATGCTTATGTGATGTCCTCCTCCTGGGAGGGGATGCCCAATGTCTTATTGGAAGCCAGCGCTACAGGGCTTCCCATCGTAGCTACCGATGTGGGTGGAAATCCTGAGGTAATAATTAACGGCAAAACGGGCTTTCTCGTGCCCCCGAAGGACCCAGAGGCTTTAGCTCAGACTATGCTCCGCCTTATGAGTCTTCCCGAAGAGGAGCGCCGGTGGATGGGTGAAGCCGGCCGCCAATACATCGAGGCCAACTACAGCCTGGACCGGGTCGTTGAGCGGTGGGAAGTTCTATACCGAGAATTTCTGATGCGAAAAGGAGTCCAGATTGAGTAAAATCGCTCACATCACCACCATTGATATGTCTCTGCGCTGCCTTCTCTTCAATCAACTGCTCAGCCTCAAAGATGGGGGCCTGGTTGGCTGACAAATTTCAGCCGCTGTCCGCTACCAGCACGAACGTAGGAGGGAGGCGTGATTGACGCCGAGAGGCTCGTGCTGGTTCTGGGTCTGGGTCAGCGGGTAACTCGAGATGATTGGAAATAGACAAGCCTTGGGCTAAACACCGCCGGATCCAACGCCAGCCGATCTGGAGATAGCTCAGGCCACGATCCCAGTGTGTGTCTACTAGGCGACGGA
>CAKZJX010000136.1 GCA_937120535.1 uncultured Anaerolineae bacterium | reverse complement strand
CTTGTGAACTGCTTCGGCTTCGTGCAGCTTGGCTGCATCATCATTTTGCTCAGACACTATTTATGAGATGACTTCTAGCGCTCACCTCCACACCTGCGGTGTAGGACAGAATTACTTGGTCTTCGACCCACAGGGACGGGTTGCCAAGTGTCAGATGCAGATGCACGTCCCGATCAGCGATGCTTGGGCAGAGGACCCACTACGGGTGCTGCGCACCGACCGGATCGGGGTGCAGAACATCTCGGTGGAAGAGAAAGAGGGTTGCCGCCAATGCCCGTGGAGGTATTGGTGCGCAGGCGGCTGCCCGTTGGAGACGTTTCGGATAACCGGCCGATACGATGTCAAATCTCCTAACTGCAACATCTATCGAGCGCTCTTCCCCGAAGCGCTGCGCCTGGAGGGATTGCGCCTGCTGAAATATCAGGACGACCCTGAGGTGGTGGAGAGACTGGTGTTATCCATGCCGGCCCAGGATCACCCGTAGTATCTGGCCAGTCTCGGCTTTGCTGCCCAGGCCGTCTTCGCCAGCCGGCCCGACGCAGGAAGGACATCCATCACGGCAAGGACAGCTTTCCAACTGTTCCAGCGCACGCACCAGCACATCGTCACGCCGCTCAAAGAGTTTCTGGCTGAAGCCGATGCCGGCTGGAACCTGATCATAAATCACCACGCTAGGGGCGCCGAAGACTGCACCGGCTGCATCCACGTGCAGACCAAGATCGGCGGGATCGCACATCAGGAATAGAGGCGCCAGATGGCCGAACAGATATCCTAGGCCGGCCAAACCGCTGCGCATGCGGACAGTTTGCTCAGCACGACGATGGCAAGAAACACACAGGGTGATCAGATTATTAGGATGATGAGCCTGTCGAACGGCCTGTTCACGGGGATGTACGGTGCGCAAGAAGAAACGAAAGGGGATTTTGTGATGCACGTCGTGTTGGCGATCGGTTTCGGGGACGCCGCAGATGCGACACCGAAAGCCATCGCGGGCGCGAATGCGCTGGCGAAGGGCCGGCCATTCGGGGCCGTAATCGTTGGGGTCGTTGGTCCAGGCGCCGGTTTGGCGGAGCTGTGAGATAGCCCCCTCGGATAGCGAAAGCCAATAGCCGGTGGTGTGGAGTTCGGAGGGAGGGAGATCGAGGGGCTCTTCGCCGAGCGACTCGCCGCTCCACCAACGCCGCTTGCGAAAACCCACCGTCTGGGTGACGACGCGCAGCTCACCCCAGGCGTGAACAGCCAAGGCAGAGGAGAGCGGCCCGTCAGGAGAGGCTTCAAGCGTAGAAAGACGCTGTACGGTGGTCTCGCGCACAGGCTCAGTGTAGTAATCCAGATCGGCCGGCTCTAAAAAGGCAATGTTGCACTCTAGATCAAGTTTTCGCACAAAGTAAGGCCGTCCTTCGTGCAGGTACACGGCATGTGGGTGCACTAGCCAAAGAGCGCTGACATAATCCACTTCGCCGATCGCCTGCCGGCCGTCTTCTCGCTCCACATGCAGCGTCACAGTGAGGGGAGACACCGAACGCAGGGAGACGTTTGTCGCTGGGTAGGCATCCGACATCCACAAGATATTGTCAGAAGCAGCATAGGCCTCGCCATTGGCGATCAGAACCTCCAAAAAGGCGCGCACCGTCTGCGGCGGGAGGCGACCCAACCCCTCGCCCTCTTTAAACGGCAACTCAAACAAGGCACAGCGCAGGTGGGCCAACAGGATGAGCAGATGATCGGGGTTGACCAGGGCCTGCTCCGGAGAACGGCCGAAGAGGTACTCCGGATGACGGGCCAGGTATTGATCCAGTGGATCAGAAGAAGCAATCAACATCGCCAACGAGGGGGCATCGCGGCGGCCGGCCCGGCCGGCCTGCTGCCAAGTGGAGGCGATGCTGCCTGGATACCCCAGCAACAGGGCGGCTTCCATGCCACCGATATCTATGCCCAGCTCCAACGCATTGGTGGCTATGGCTAGCCGAACCGTGCCCTGACGCAGCCCCTGCTCAATCTCCCGCCGGTCGGAAGGCAGGTAGCCGCTGCGATATCCCCGAATCGGTGCAGAGACTCGATCGGGGACGGAGGACAACCCCGCTGTCGAGGACGACATCTCGGGACAGGAGGGCGCTTCGGGAGAGGCCGAGCGAGCGGTGAGCAAGGTCAGGAGCAGTTCCACCGTGCGGCGAGAGCGAGCGAATAGGATGCTCTGCACATTCTCCTGCAAGAGAGCGCGCGCCAAGCGCAGAGCTTCTTCAAACGCCGAGGCGCGCAGGCCCAGCGATGGGTCAACCACTGGCGGATTGTAGATGAGAAAATGTTGCTCGCCGCGCGCTGAGCCGTCTTGGTCAATCAGGGTGACCGGTTCCTCGATCAAGGCTTGGGCCAGTTCCTGAGGATTGCCGATGGTAGCCGAGGCGAGCAAGAACTGGGGACGCGCTCCATAGAACGCCGCAATGCGTTTGAGGCGACGGATAACGTTGGCCACGTGGGAGCCAAAGACGCCGCGATAGCTGTGAATCTCGTCGAGCACCACGAAACTCAGTTGGCGGAAAAACGCTTCCCAGCGGGTATGATGGGGCAGAATGCCGCTGTGAAGCATGTCAGGATTGGTCAACAGCAGGCGCGCCGCCTGGCGAATGGAGGAACGTCGCCAGGTGGGGGTATCCCCGTCGTAGACAGGAGGGGATAGGCCAGGGAGATGAAAGGCCAGCAGCTGCGAGCGCTGGTCTTGAGCCAAGGCCTTGGTCGGGAAGAGGTATAGGGCGCGAGCTTGAGGGCGCTCGAGCAGGGTGGCCAGGACGGGGAGATTGTAGGCTAGAGTCTTGCCGCTGGCTGTGCCGGTCGCCAGGACCAGATGTTCGCCACGGGAGGCAACTCGGAAGGCGATCGCTTGGTGACGGTAAAGGGCGTGGATTCGGTTACGGATCAGCGCGGCCGGCAAGGGGTCCGGAAGAGGCGGGAGCGGGACGAGATCGGCCGCTCGGGGAGGCAGGATCCGCCAATCGGCTACGTTGGGCGCCAGGGTGGGATCGGTTCGCAGACGTTCCAGAAAGGAGAGCAGGCTCATGGACGGTTCTAGAGATGAAGATAACGGAAGGCCCAAGCGCCTAAAGCCAAAAGCAACCAGAAGGTGATGGCGCGATAGGTCAGAGTGATCACCACCGCTGCTTCGTAGGGAACTCGCAGGCCGGTCAGGATGAGGGGCATGACGCCTTCCACAATCCCAATACCGCTTGGCGAGGGCGATACGATCAAGAAAAGATAGCCGATGGCCCAGCCGGCAATCAGGGTGCCTGAGGAGAACGGCACGTTGAAGGAGAGAAAGGCGCAGAGCAGGATGCCGATCAGCAAGGCTTTGTTGAACAGAGCATGTAGCAGCGGCCGTAGCAGAGTCTGCAGGGAGTGATTCGGCAGGCCGGCCAACCCCTCGGCAATCTCGGTCGCAAAGGTGTAGGCGCGTTCTCGGTGGAGATACTCACGGTGTAGGAAGGGGCGCAAGACGAGATTGATCAGGTCAGCCAGGCGGGCTAGGGTGTGGCCCAGCGCCTCGGTTGAGCGATGACCCAGGTAGAGCAAGAAGGCCAGGATAATGGCCACCATCAGGAGGATCAAAGAGGCGATCACCTCGGTCGGTCGCAGTTCGTTGCGGCGGATCAGGACGACCCAACCCAGGCCGAGAACAAGAATGAACGCCGTCATATCCACCAGAAAGTATAGGGCGCCGGCCAAGGTGGCCTTGCCCATGGAATGACCACGCCGATTGGCGTCGTTGAGGAAGATGGCCAGGCCACTCATGCCGCCGGCCGGGGCGATGACGTTGACGAAGCTGGAGGCCGCAGCGAGCAGGATCAAACGCGGGCGAGGCTCAGAAATGCCCAACAGGCGGTACAGAGATTGATAGGTGAGGCCGAGGTTGAAGAGCCAGAACAGCTCAAGCGCCACCGCCGGCATCAGCCAGATGGGATTGGCCTGCCGAAGGGTATCGAGGATGGCTTCTAGCTCCCCAAAGCTGAGGACCAGAAAGGCTGCAGCCAAGAAGAGGATCAAGACGGCGAGGAGTTTGGGCATACCAGGAAGGACCCGAGGCTAAGCGAGACAGGGCGCAAGGGAGATAAAGTGAGAATGACCGACTCAAGCTCAGAGAAAGAGCGAGTCGGTCATTCGGCAGGGAGGAGGAGGCAGGAGATCACTCGTCGCGACGACCGATGCCAGCGACCAACAAGACGTAGTAGAGCAACTGCAGGACGGCGGTGACTAGAGCGGCCACATAGGTTAGGGCAGCGGCGTTCAACACATTGTCTACACCGCGCATCTCTTGCTCGGTGCGGATGATGCCGCTCTCGGCGAGCAAGCGGCGCGCCCGAGCCGAGGCGTTGAACTCGACCGGCAGGGTAGCCAAGGCGAAGACCGCGCCGGCCGAGAAGGCGATCACGCCCAACCAGGCCACTTCGGCAATCTGCAGCAACACGCCGATGATAATCAGAATCCAACCCAAATTGGAGCCAATATTGACGGCAGGAACCAACGCAGCGCGCAGCTTGAGCGGGAAGTAGCCCTCGCTATCTTGCAAGGCATGGCCCAACTCGTGGGCAGCAATGGCAACCGCCGCCACAGAGGGAACGCTGGCTACTCCTGGCGAGAGGCGCAGAGATTTGTCGCGCGGATCATAGTGATCAGTCAGATCGCCACTCACACCCATGATGCGCACCTGGCGCAGGCCTTCGGCGCCTTCAAGGCTGGAGTAGATCGAGCGGGAGATCAGCTGTTGGGCAGCCTGCGCGCCGGTCAAACCGCTGCTGTTGCGCACCTGGCTCCACTTGTTATACGCTGATCGCACATACCAAGAAGCGGCCATCATCAATAGGAAGGCCGGCATCATGAAGCAGAGATACATGGGATCGAAGAACATGGTTCACCTCCGTTCTGTTCATCTCACATAGAGAAGAGCGCGCCAAGAGATTTCTTACGGCACAGGGGTGACGGTGGGCATCGACGTGGGCAGAGGAAGACGGTTCAGCATGGCCTCTAAGGTCTGAATGGCAGCATCCAATTGCGGATCGCGATCGGTTTTAAAGTCTTCCTCGGTCATCGAGACGTAGACATCGGGCATCAAGCCGACTATATGGATGGTACGCTCGTCGGGAGTGAGCCACTTGGCGATGGTAACGCGCACTGCGCCTTGATCGTTGGAGAGGGGTACCCAATTTTGAATGGAACCCTTGCCATAAGAGACAACGCCCACCAGGACGGCGCGCTGGTGATCTTGTAGGGCGCCGGCCACCAATTCGGAGGCCGAAGCCGACCCCTCATTGATCAACACCACTATCGGAATGTCCACTGCCAAACCACCTTCGACGGCTTGATAAACTTTGCGCTCACCGGAGCCGTATTGTTCATAAAGCACCACGCTGCCCTGGGGGAGGAACTGCGACGCCACCTCCACCGCCGTGGTCAGGTAACCGCCGCCGTTGTTGCGCAAGTCCAAGATCAGGCCGCGCGGTTTCTGGGCCATCAGGGTTCGCAGGGTCTCGCGCAGCTCGCGGGTGGTTTTATCGCCGAAGGTGATGATCTTCACGTATGCGATATCATTCTCCAGCATCTTGCCTTCGGCGCTGCGGATGACGATGCGGGCGCGGGTAATCGTGACATCGAACGGTGGCTGATCGCCGCGGCGGATAGTGAGGGTCACGCTGGTGCCCGCCGGCCCCAGGACCTTCTTGCGCGCGATCTCCGGATTAATCCCGGTCATATCCTCGCCGTTGATGGCGATGATCTGATCTCCTGGGCGCAGGCCGGCCGCCTCGGCTGGCGAACCCGGGATCGGGCTGATGATGGTCAGATAGTCACCGCTAACATCCACATAAGCACCAATGCCCTCATATTCGCCAGACAGGGCTTCGTTGGCCTCTTTAAACTCTTCCGGATCCATGTACGACGTATGCTTGTCCCCCAAAGCTTCCAGCATGCCACGTATGGCGCCGCGCATCAAGGCCAGATCGTCTACCGGCTGATCCACATACTGATCGTGGACAATATTCCAGGTCTCCCAAAACGGCTCAAACAGCTCTTGCAGCTCTTCGGGCGTAGCGGCTTGTTGCTCGAGCGAAGGTGGCTCAGGAGTAGGGATGCTCACGATCTGTGACTGATCATCCACTTGCGGGGGAAAGACCAAGTGCCCCACCAAAAAGCCACCGGCAAACGCGCCAGCCAGCAAGATCGAGCCAAACACCAAACCGAGAATCCATTTGAAGATCTTGTTCACGGCACTCTCTCCAAACAAATCAGACAATTCAGGTGTGAGATTATCACGAAGCAATTAAGAGCGAATGAAATTTCCGTGCAGAAAACGTAGGAAAGACATAAATTTTCGTCAACGATCGTCAACCTGGGCAAACCCCATCCAAGATGGCCAGCAGATGGAACCAATGTTGCAACGTCGCATCAGCATCGGAATGAGGGCCGGGGTGACCATAGAGGATGCCGAACATGCCAACGTGGCGGGCGGCGCGCACCGTGTGAGGCAGATCGTCAATCATAGCGCACCGAGCGGGGTCCACCTCCTGAGCGATCTCCATCGCGATCTGAAACGCCTGCGGCATCGGCTTGCAGTAGGGGGCAATCGCATGGATGTCCACGATGGTCTCAAACAGATCGCTTAGGTTCAGAACAGCCAACACCCGTCGGACGTGAAGCACATCAGCATTGGTAAAGACCACCTTGCGGACAGGAAGCGAAGCAAGAACAGCGCGTTGAACCGGATCGGGCTTGAGATACTCCTGAAGAGGAAGATCGTGCACGAAGGCCAAAAAATCGTTTGCGTCCACCTGATACTGGGCCTGCAGGCCGCGCAGCGTGGTGCCATATCGGCGGAAGAACTCCTCCCGCAAGCGCGGCGCCTCCTGTTGCGGGAGGCCCAGGCGCTCGTGAATATACCGATTCATGCGCTCCTGGATCGCTTGCCACAGGCCAGTGCTCGAAGGATAAAGCGTATCGTCCAGATCGAAGAAAATCGTTGTGAAACGCATAAGACGATTATAATCGACCTATGCCGATTCGACCGCTATCCCCCGAGGTGATCGCCCAAATCGCTGCTGGCGAAGTGATCGAACGGCCGGCCTCGGTAGTCAAAGAACTGATCGAGAACGCCCTCGACGCCTCCGCCCGCACGATCACCGTGCACATCGCGGCGGCCGGACGAAAACGGATCGACGTGGCCGACGACGGAACGGGCATCCCCCCCTCGGAACTAGACCTGGCCGTGTCGCGCCACGCCACCTCCAAACTGACCTGCGCCGAGGACTTGTTCTCGATCACCACCCTCGGATTCCGCGGCGAAGCCCTGGCCTCCATCGCCGCTGTCTCACGCTTCACCATCACCTCGCGCACCGCCGACCAAGAGATGGGCGCCCGCCTGCGAGTGGAGGGCGGTATCAAAAGCTCCCTCGAACCCATCGGTGCGCCGGTGGGGACGGTCGTGCGAGTGGATGACCTGTTCTACAACGTGCCGGCCCGCTTGAAATTCCTGAAGAGCGACCTCACCGAACGCCGGGCCATCGATCAGCTCCTCACCCGCTATGCCCTAGCCTACCCCCAAGTGCGCTTCAAATTCACCGATGAGCGCACCACCGTCCTACAAACCGCCGGCGACGGCGACCGTCGGGCGATCCTGGCAGCCCTATATGGCATAGACGTAGCCAAACAGCTGATGGAAGTGATGGCGGAAGAGGACGGCCTCCGACTGACCGGCTACATCAGCCCGAGCACCGTCACCCGCTCCCATCGGCGCGACATCACCTTCTTCGTCAACGGTCGCTGGATACAAGACGCACCCTTGGCCGCCGCTCTGATCCAGGCTTACCACACCCTGCTGATGGTCGGACGCTATCCGCTGGCGGTGCTGTTCCTCGAGATTCGCCCCGAGGAGGTGGATGTCAACGTCCATCCGGCGAAAGCTGAGGTGCGCTTCCGCAATCCCGACCAGGTATTCCGCTTCGTCCAACGCGCTGTGCGACGCACGCTACTGGCCTACTCGCCGATTCCTTCTGTGACCCCGAGCCTGTGGAGGCCCTCCCCAAGCGACACCTCGCCCCGAACGATCGGGCTGGAATGGCAACTTGCCGGCGAAGCAAGCCGGCCCAAACGCCCCCAGCCTAGCGACACGACGCCATCGCCAAGCGAAGCGCCGTCCGGGCCGGCCCGCTCCCTGACCCCGTCGTTGCCGCTCCTGCGCCTGATCGGCCAAGTCGGCCAAACCTACCTAGTTGCCGAGGGCCCTGATGGGTTGTACCTGATCGACCAGCATGCCGCCCACGAGCGGATTCTGTTCGAGAAGTGGATGGAGCAATATACCCGACGGCAAATCCCGGCCCAAGCGCTGCTCTCGCCGGCAGTGGTGCATCTTGCGCCAGCCGAGGCGCGCACCCTACTCGAACACTTGCCGATCCTCAAACGCTTTGGGTTTGAGGTCGAAGAGTTTGGCCCCAACACCTTCCAAGTGCGTGCCATCCCCACCCTGTTTGCCCAATCTAGCCCTGAGCTGGCCCTGCGCGCCCTGGTCGAAGATTTTGAAGAAGACGAGACACCCCTCCAAAACGAGATCGAAGCTCGCATAGCCGCCCGCGTGTGCAAACGCCTGGCCGTCAAGGCAGGGCAAACGCTCTCGGCAGAGGAGCAACGCGCCCTGCTCAACGATCTCGAAGCCTGCGAATCGCCGCGCACATGCCCTCATGGCCGGCCCACCATGATCCATCTCTCGGTGGATATGCTCGAAAAGCAATTCGGGAGAAAAAAATAGACGCTCTCCGGCCCCCCTCGCCCCCTTCTGGGTTGTGGCCGAACCCATCTCGACGACGCTGCCCTATACCCAGTCTATAAGCCCCAGAGCGCAGCGGCCCACCGTCAGGTCAAACGGATCACAAGGGGGGAGAAGCACGGCGTGAGCGCTCGTCCTCCAGCGTGCGGATACCGTTGCGCACCTGGACCAACAATCGCTCCAATTCTTCCCGCAAGCGTTGCAACACTCCCAAGACATACTCATCGGCCTCGTGCCGAATTGCCTCCGCATCGGCATGAGCCTGTTGGATGATCTGCTCGGCACGGTGCTTCGCTTCCAACACGATGGCATCACGCTCGATCAGATCGTTGGCCCTTTGGCGGGCGATCTCCACCGTACGGTTGGCTTCTTCTTGCGCTTGAGCCAAAATGCGGTCGCGCTGCGCCAGGAGCTGCTGAGCTTTCTTGACCTCCTCAGGAATAGTGATACGCATTTGGTCAATAATATCCAGCATCTTATCCTCGTCCACCAGGACGTTACGCGTCAGCGGAACCGCACGGCTCTCGTTAAACAGCTCTTCTAGCCGATCGATCAAGTGTAGAATGTCCATCGTCGCCTCCGTCCAGCCGATTGGTTGTATTCTATCGCGTTTTTCAGACCATCGTGCGTCAATCGCGCAATGCGTTGGGCATCGGTTGTTGGCGGGTCTGGCTGATCTTCCGTTTCAACGTCTCGGCAACAAATGGTGGCACCATAGACGAAACATCGCCGTTCAGCATGGCGATCTCTTTCACCGTGCTAGAGGAAAGGAAGGTATGCTCTTCGGCGGTGATCAAGGCCACCGTCTCAATATCTGGCGCCAAGCGTTGGTTGGCCAAAGCCATACGAAACTCAAACTCAAAGTCTGAGAAGACGCGCAAACCACGCACGATCACCTGGGCGCCGATGGCGCGACAGAATTCCACCGTCAGGCCCGAATAGCCGACCACAGTAATCTTTGGGTGATCGGCAAACACCTGCGAGACCAGCGCCAAACGCTCCTCAGGCGAAAAGAGCAGCGACTTGAGCGGCTTGTCGTATACAGCCATGATCACTTCATCGAAGAGACGCGCTGCACGATGGGCAATGTCAATATGGCCATAATGGATCGGGTCGAAGGTGCCAGGGAAAAGGGCTTTTACCATAGGACAGGGTGTTCTCCTAACTGATATCGCCTCGGCCGGCTCCCCAGAAACGATCGAGGGCTTCGGTTAAGAAGCTATGGTCAGGATGTTCAAGGTATGGGTCTTGCTCAAAGACCCGTTGAGCGTGAGCGCGCGCCTGCTCGATTAAAGTCAGATCGGTGAGATTGGCCATCTTGAGCTGGGTAGTGAAGCCGGCCTGTCGGGTGCCGAGGAATTCGCCGGGGCCGCGCTGTTGCAGATCGCGTTCGGCCAGCACGAAGCCGTCATTGGTTTCGGCCATGGCTTGTAGGCGCTCGTTCTCGACCTCATCGGATCGCTCGGGGATCAGCAGACAGTAGGATTGCGCTCCGCCGCGTCCAACGCGCCCGCGCAACTGGTGAAGCTGGGCCAAGCCAAAACGGTTGGCCCCTTCGATCAGCATCACGGTGGCGTTTGGCACATCTACGCCGACCTCCACCACGGTGGTCGAAACCAGGATGGGATAGCGACCATCACGAAAGTCGGCCATCACACGCTCTTTCTCATCAGGACGCATGCGACCATGCAGCAGACCCAGGCGTAGATCAGGGAAAATTTCGGTGGATAGACGCTCATAATCATCCACGGCGGCTTTCAGGTTGTCCAATTTTTCGCTCTCTTCAATGAGCGGGTAGATGATGAACGCCTGGTAGCCTTGTTCGATTTGGGATCGGATCAGAAGGTAGGCCCGCTCGCGCTCTTGGGGGCGCAACACGTAAGTCTGAACAGGACGGCGGCCGGCCGGCAGTTCGTCCATCACCGTCAGGTCGAGGTCGCCGTATAGGGTAAGCGCCAGCGAGCGCGGGATGGGTGTGGCGGTCACCACCAGCAGGTGGGGAGTGGTCCCCTTGCGGCGCAGCGCTGCGCGCTGTTCCACTCCAAAGCGATGTTGTTCGTCAATGATCGCTAGTTGCAAGTCGGCAAAGGTCACGGTTTCTTCGATCAAGGCATGGGTGCCGACCACGATGGAGATGGTCCCGGCAGCCAGGCCGGCGCGGATTTCAGCCTTCTCAGCTTCAGGGGTATCACCGATCAGCAGGCGGATGGAGAGGTCGGGCAACAGGTTGGAAAAGGTGCGAAAGTGCTGTTCGGCCAAGATGGAAGTGGGCGCCATGATGGCAACCTGCTTGCCTCCCTGGACGACGATGGCCGCCGCCAGGGCAGCGATCACCGTCTTCCCGGAGCCGACATCTCCTTGCAACAGACGGTTCATCGGCCGTCCTGAGGCCAGGTCGCGCCGGATCTGAACCAGGGCGCGCTGTTGGGCGCTGGTCAGCGAAAAGGGCAGGGTCTGGCGGCGCGCCTCCAGCCAGGCGTCGGGGACGTGGAAGACGCAGGCTGTGGCCGATTGCCAGTCTTGCTTCTGTCGGAGCACGCCTAGCTGGAGCAGGAAGATTTCGTCGAAGGCCAAGCGCTCTCGCGCCCGCTTGAGGTGGATTTGGGAGTCGGGGAAGTGAATCTGCTTGAGCGCCTCGCCGAGCGCTATCAAGCCAGCCGAATGGCGAACCCAGGCCGGCAGCGGATCGGGAACCCGCGGGGCCCAGTAGGGGACTACTTGGTTCATGATGCGGCGTAACCACTTCTGCCGTAGGTTGGCGGTCAACGGGTAGATGGGCACGATACGGTTGGTATGCAGATGCTCGATCTCCAGCGGTTCGAGCTCAGGGTTGTTCATCACCAGCCGGCCCAGATATTGGTCTAGCTTGCCCGAGGCCGAGACATGATCGCCGACCTTGACGCGGTTGATCATCCAAGGCTGGTTGAACCACACCAACCGCAAGGCACCGGTGCCATCGTTGAGAATGGCTTCAACCAGGTGGAGCTTACCATCTCGAATCAAACGGCCCTCTACGGATTGCACGGTGCCGATCACAGTGACTTGTTCGTTGACCCATAGGTTTTTGATCGGCTTCATTTGGGTGTAATCTTCGTAGCGGCGCGGGAAGTAGTAGAGCAGATCGCCTAGGCTGTGCAGGCCGAGTTGAGCCAACATGCGCGCCTGTTTGGGGCCAACCCCTTGGATGACGGTGAGCGGCGCATCCAGGGCCGCCGGCCGGGCCGGGGCCGGTTCAGCAGGCTGGGCCAGCGGAGCTGGAGCTGACTCAATAACCGCCGGGGCCGGCGACGAAGTTTCGGCAGGCGGCGATTCGGGCTGTAGCCAGGTTGGGAGCGGTTCGGAGGCTTCGCCGATCAGCGCAGGCGATGGCGTCGGTTCCGGAGGCGCAGTCGGCTGGGAGCGAGAGGCAGGACGGGCTTTCTCTGTGGGTTTTTTGCTGGCTTCGGGATAGGTTTCACTAATGCGCTTCCATAGTCCTTTGAGGGCATCGGCACGGCCCTGGGGAGTAAGGCTCTCGTAGTTGCGCAAGCGCTGGATAACGGCTTGGATGATCGCCTCGTCCACGCCTTCGGCACGCGCTTCGCTCTCCCAAAAGTCCAGCATTCTCACCAATCCGCCGATAACGGCTGTGTTGTCGAACCCTTTTTGACGTTCAAGACTGAAGAAGCGACGCAGTTTTTCGATCGAAGAAAGCATGAGGGTATTATAAAGGATGAAGCGGGAGAGGGGGGAGGGGGAGAGGGGACCTCAGTGCTCGGTTCTGGGAGGAGCCGGCCCGAGGTCCCTGAGGAATCGCTGATGGTCGTCAGGTAGGATGCGAGCGGGGGGAGGGTTACTTCCCTTCGAGCCACATGTAGCGTTCGATGGGAATGTGAATCGGGGTGAGCACGTAGCCCTTCACGTAGGGCTTGACCAGTTGGTAGGACAGGGAATGGGTGGTGAAGAGCACTGGCGCGTCGTCCACGATCATCTGTTCAGCCTGCTGGTAGAGGGCGATGCGTTTGGCGACATCGGGTTCGACGCGGGCTTGCTCAAGCAGGACATCGAGGGCCGGATTCGAGTAGTAGCCCATGTTCTGCGCCGATCCGCTGTGGAAGAGGACGTCGGCAAAGTTTTGAGGATCGGGATAGTCGGCGCACCAACCGGTGCTGAAGAGATGGCCATGATTTCTACTGTAGATCTGGTCGTAGTAGTAGTTGGGTTCGAGGTTTTCGATGGTGAGGGTCACGCCCAGGGTCTGTTGCCACATCTGAGCCATCGCTGCGACATCTGGGCTGATGTAACTGCCGTAGCCGGTATTGGTAAAGATAATGGGCGGAAGACCTTGGGGACCCCCGTAGTTCGACTCGGCCAGACGGCGGCGGGCTTGATCGGGATCGTAAGGCAAGCCGCGCAGGGCGACGTTGAAGCCAGGCAGGCCGGGTGGGTAGGGGCCGATGGCCGGCAGGGCACGACCTTTGAGCACAATTTCGAGGTATTTGCTGCGATCGAAGGCCATGGTGAAGGCCTGGCGCACTTTGGGATCGTCGAACGGAGGCCGAGAGACGTCGAAGACTACGTAACTGGTACATAGGTCCACGCCGGTGACCAGCTCACGGTGAAGCGGCTCGATGGGATCGGCAAAGCGATCGACGGCATAGAAGGGCACATCGGCAATATCCACCTCGCCGCTCTCGTAGAGGCGAAAGTCAACGCCGCTGTATAGGTTGACGACTACGTAGGGGATGGCAGGCGGGCCAAGGTAGAAATCGGGATTGCGTTCGTAGACGATGCGCTCGAAGGGTTTCCATTCCACAAGTTTGTAGGGGCCAGTGCCGTTGGGCCGGCGGTACCAATCTGGGCCGGATTCAACGTTCTTCTTGTCCACTACAAAGGCCGTAGCATACGTGAGCTTCAGGAGAAAGTAGGGCTTGGGAGCGTCTAGGGTTACCTGTAAGGTGTGATCGTCCAGGGCTTTCAGGCCGCGAATAGTGGTGGCTTGGCCGGCATGCATCTCGGCCACACCGACGATGTCGCCCAGGTAGGTCAATACCGTGTCGGAGCCGGTCTTCGGTCGAGCAGCGCGCTCCCAGGAGTAGATCACGTCTTGCGTCGTGACCGGCCGGCCGTCGTGGAAGCGGGCATTACGCCGCAGGTAGAAGGTGTAGACAGTGCCATCTGGGCTCACTTCCCAGCGCTCCGCCAGATCAGGGACCAGGTTGAGACGCGGATCGAAGGAGACCAGGCCGCTAAAGACGCGCTTATCGCCGGCGCCGTAGGTGGTAGCCGGATCGTAGTAGCGCGGGTTGGTCATCTCGCCGCCGGACAGCACCAGCGCCTGCTTGAGAGGAAGCCGTACTTGAGGAAAGTGGACCTCAGCCGGCCGGGCTGCCAGAGCGATCCACAGCACAAGCAGCGAGAGCACAGGCAGGGCGAAGCGCTTCATGGCGAGCCTCCTTTTTGCTTTTGCATGTGTAGAATGACCCCCAAAACCACGATGCCGATCAGGAAGACCGCCGAGAAACAGACGGCGAAGAGCAAGACAGCCATCCGCACGATCGATGCGCCAGCCGGGGCCAAAGGGGCCTCCTGGGTGGCTTCGGGGGAAGGAAGGACCGGCGCCGGGCTAGGGATCAGGAACGGCGTGGGAGTGATCGGCGGGATGAAGCCAGAGATGGGAACAATGGTCGGGACGACGGTTGGAGTGGGTTGAGCGGTGGGTCGAGCCAGGGCGACAGGCGGTTTGGCGCCAATAGCGGCGCGCCATTCGCGCTCCAGGCCGTCTACATCGAAGCCGTAGGTCTGCAGTAGGGCGGCGTCGAGAGATTGACCGTCGCGCAGGGTGGCCAACAGAGCGTTCATCTTTTCCTGACCATAGGTCTCGATCAAGAAGCGAACAATGCTGTAGGATTGGCTGTAGGAGAGATAGGCGCGATCGGGGACTTCGGAGAAGGGACCGCTCAAGGAACGCACGCTAAGCAGGGTGTCGTTGCGAATGGCCCGATCGAGCTGAGCTTGCGAAGCGGGATCGAGATCGCCCTCGCTGTAGACGGCCAACCCCTCGCTTAGCCACGTGGGTAGATCACCCAAGCAGGAGAAGGTAACAGCGCCGATCACCACGTGGCTCAACTCGTGGACGATGGTATCGAGGCCCCACTCTAGCTGGTTGGGCGCAATGCCAATGATCACGATGCCGTTTTCCGGGAAGGCCACGCCGCCGGTCCAAGAGGGCTCATAGAGGATGGCCTGGCGCAAGTCGAAGGTGTTGGCATAGATGTAGATATCCACGCGGCTCTCTAAGCGGATGCCGGCATCCGCCTCCAAGCGCTTTAGTCCTTGCTCAGCAGCATTGAGCAGGGTTTCGGCAAAGGCTTGATCGCCGGAATACCAATGCAGGGCGATGTCGCTGCGAGTGAGGGTGCGCCAGGCGTATTGGGAATCCAGCCAGGTGACGGTTTGCTGCTCGATCAGGGTTTCCTGGCCAGTGGAGTCCACCAGGCGCCAGCGCCACCAGATGGTCTCGCCCGGCGGCAGCGAGCCCGACTGGCGCATGTCCCACGTCCATTCCACTGCGACCTGAGGGCCAGGGCGGAATTGGGGAAAAGCTTTGGCCACCACTTCGCCGCAGGTCAACTGCTCGCTGCCGTATTCCAGGGTGACGGTGGCGATCGGAGAAGTCGATTCAAAGCGCGCTCGGAAGGTAATACGTTCTGGGAAGCGCAGGACGGCCTGATTTTCTAAGACGGTGACAGTCGAGGGAGCAATGGCCGCCGCCGTCCGGGGGAGGAACGATAAGCTCAGCAAAAGAAGGAGAGAGATGAGACGCAACACCATAAAGCCTCCTTGATCGAATTATACCAGCTGGCAGACATTATGAATTTGTCTACAGCAATGCTATAATCGGCGCTAACCAGGTCTTAACCTCTCGCTTGCGAGGCCGTCCATGAAAATGTCCGTTCCCCTCTCCGGTATATTGCTCCTTTTGGGCGGGGTGTTGATCGGAGCATGCAACCTGTTCGCCTCATCGAACACCAGCGCCGATGCGCGAACCGCTACAGCCATTATCGAACAGTTAAGCGCCAACGAAGTAACGGCGTCCCTCGAAGAACCGTTACCTGAAGCAACTCCTTTGCCGGAAGAGGGACTCACCGATCCGTCCGAACTGACGGAGCCTATCTTTCCCACCGATACCCCCATACCCGTCGAGCCCCCTCTCCTCCCGATGCCTACCGCAAGGCCTATGCCGCTCTTGCCGGCCGAGCCGATCATCCCCGCTAGTCCTGCAGGCCAAGAAGACCCAGCCCTGAACCGGCCGGAGACCTATGTTGCAGCAAGGAGAATGGCCGTGGTGCATTGCCCGTCGTTTTGACGTGCACCCGCTGGAGTTACTGGCAGCCAACAACTTGCTCAGCGGTCAGATTTACCCACCGGGGATGACCTTGGTCCTTCCCCAAAACGCTCGACCTTTTCCAGGGGAACGCGCCTTGCGACCGCACCCACGGTGTATGTGGTGGAAGAAGCGGCCACCACGGTCTACCGCATCGCCTGTCTGTTTGGCGATGTGGATCCGACCGCCATCATGGAATACAACGGTTTGACCTCGCCTATTGTGCCGGCTGGCACTTCCTTGCAAATCCCTTGAGGCAGGTGTTGTCTATTCGGTGCTCAACCGAGCCGTAGCGCCACCATCCACGACCAGCGCTTGACCGGTCATAAAGGAGGACTGCTCGTTATCGGCTAAGAAGTAGATGGCGCAGGCGATCTCCTCGGGCCGGCCGATCTTGCCGCTCACCGTCTTACGAGCCAGGTTTTCCAGCCGTTCCTCGATGCGGGCGCCGCTCACGTGACCGCGGTTCAAGCCGGCGCGCAACATCGGAGTATCCACTGCGCCGGGCAGGATGGCGTTGACGCGGATGTTATCCGGCGCAAATTCGATCGCCATAGCACGCGTCAGGGCCAGCAAGCCTCCTTTCGAGGCGGCATAGGCGGCGATGTTGGCCGAGGTTTGAATGGCATGGACTGAGGAAACATTCACGATCGCCCCACCGCCATGCGCCTTGAGCAGCGGATAGGCCAGCTTGACCCCCAAGAACACCGAACGCAAATTAGACGCCATGACGGCATCCCACTCCTCGACGGTAGTCTCCAGCAACGGCTTGGCGATCTGGATGGCAGCGTTGTTGATCAGCGCATCCAGCGAGTCGGTGAAGGCATGGGCTTGCTCAAAGATGACCGCCATCTCTTCGGGGCGTGAGATGTCGGCCTGGATAAACAAGCCGTCTTCGGGAAAGTTCTCCCCAAATGGAGCGCGGTCCACCCCAATCACGCGCCATCCCTTCTGGGCGAAAAGATGCACTGTAGCACGGCCGATGCCACCAGCAGCGCCGGTGATCAGAACAGTCGGTTTTCGGCTGGTCATAGGTTTGCTCCAGAAATGAAATGCGTGAATCCAGACAGGCTATGATTCTACCAATCGCCAGAAGAGCACAGCGGCAAGTGAGGCCAGGGCGGCGCCGAAGAAGAACGGCGCCGAGGGGCCAAACCCGCTCCAGGGGCCAATACCCTGCCACAGCAGGCCGGCGATCAGCGAGGCCGGCAAGGCGGTCAGCCCAACTGCTGCGGCATGCAAGCCATACGCTGTACCGCGCAACGCTTCGGGAACCAAGTCGGCGATCAGGGCCTTGATCACGCCCTCGGTAGCGGCGTAGTACACACCATATAGGCCAAACAGCGCCCACACCTGCCAACCCGATCGAGCCAACGCCAAGCCGAGATACACCAGCCCATACGCCAGCCATCCGAAGACCAGAATGCGCCGGCGACCCAGGCGATCGGAGAGAGAGCCCAGGGGGCCGGCCAACACGGCGTAGACCAGGTTAAACGTCATCACCATCAACATCACCTGGACCACGCTCAAGCCGCGCTCCTGTCCACGTAGGACAATGAAGGAATCTGACGAATTGCCCAAGGTGAACAACACCACAATCCCCAAAAACCACTTGAAGCGGCGATCCACCCCTCGTAACGACAGTATCGGGCGCGAGCTGGAGGTTAGGGTGGTCACGTCCCGTGCGCCCAAGGCCAAGATCAGAACTGCTAGCGCTGCCGGCAAAACGCTGATCAGCACTGTAACCTGAAACGTGGAACGGGAAAGCAACTGCGTCTGGCCAGATTGCACCAGGAACACAATCGCTGCGGCCAATCCCAAACCGACGAATGCGCCAAACGTATCGCCGGCGCGATGAACGCCGAAAGCCAAGCCACGGTGGGCTTCGTCGATCGAGTCCGCCACCAGCGCATCGCGCGGCGGATTACGAATGCCCTTGCCAACCCGATCAGCAAAACGCACCCCCAACACCCAAAACCACGAATTGGCTATCAGCAGGAACGGCTTGGCCAGGGTCGAGAGGCCGTATCCGACGACAGCAACCCATTTCCGCTTGCCCAGCTTATCGGAAAGCGCACCCGAATACAGCTTGAGCACACTTGCCGTTGTTTCGGCCACGCCGTCGATCAAACCAATGATGACCGTGCGAACCCCCAGCACATTCGACAAGAACAGGGGAATAAGATAGACGATCATCTCCGATGAGATGTCGGTGAGGAAAGACGTGATGGTTGCCACCCAGACATTGCGGGGCAAGGCTTTAAGATCGCGTAATGCGTTCATCATAGCGTATTGATAGCTGTGTGTAGTGAAGCATCAATGTGCCCCAGGACATCGGTGCTACTCATCGTCTACATCAGCAATCATCCCCGGTTGCTCGATGCGCAGCACCTCACCATGGACATTAATCACCACCCTGAAACCCATCATTCCCAGATAGGCGCGCACCTCTTCGGGTAGACCGATCTGCAAGAGCTGCTCAAAATGTTGGTCCATATTCTTAAGTTGCGCAGCAATAGCTGCTACGCTGAACAGATCCTCCTGACCGAGCATGCGGGCGGCCTGAGCGCTGAGCAGCTCCTCGTTCCCGCGAATCGCCTGGTGTAGATGGGAAAAGATAGCTCTATCGACCTGTTCGGAGGGGATGTGGCGTCGAAAACCAGCATCGTCCACCACATAGCACGGTTCATGGCCTACATAGGCTACCTCGGCCAGGCGGTCGTTTTCGTCAAACACTAAGCCAGCAAATACGGGTCTCCGAACCATCTGTCTTTCTGCTTCCCTTCGATAATTGCCAACAAACCGGTGCAGATGCTCGAACGGCGGTCCAACTGCTGCGCTGGGCCCCCCAGACCGAAATCCAGATCGGGTTGATAGCGGAATGGGTTAAAGCGTTGATGCAGCTGGATCGGGCGGACGCTGAGCGGAATTTCTTGAGATTTGCTCGTATCGGAATAGGCCTGAACGTCCTCCCGCAGGCGAACATCTCCTGTTCCACATACTGAACCACGAGGTTCGCAAGGATCGTCCATAGGCGTTTTTCCGGTCCAGGCCAACCCCTGACGACGCAATAGGTAAGGGTCATACAAAAAGGCAGAATGCATAACGGATCCTTGAAGGCAGAAAGGAACAGGTTCTTCTCCGCCGGGTCAAGCTACATGCACCCGCGTTCCCTCCCTCGGGCGATGGAGGTAGTGCGTCTCCAGCGGGACGACAGGCGTGGTCCACCGATAGAGGAAACGAGCCGCCGAATTGGGCAAGTTCACACAACCGTGACTACGGGGTTTTCCAAAGTCATTATGCCAGTAGGTGCCATGCAAGGCAACTCCTGAACCGGTAAAGAAGCTCACCCAGGGGACGCCGGGCAGATCGTAAATGTTGGTCTGGGCATCGCCCTGGTTGGTCATGTGAATAGAGGGCCCTTTGTGATAGGTTTCAAAGCGGCCGCTGGGGGTTCGAGTGCGGCCGGCCCCGGTGGCGCAGCGCGCTTGCAACACCAAGCGATCGTCCTCAAACGCCAGCACGTATTGGGCAGCCAGGTCGACGTAAATCACCTTCAGGACGGGGGGAACGTCAGGGGAGAGTGGAGCCAGCTCTTCGTCTGGGAGGAGGCGTAGGTGCGTTGCATCGAGGTAGAAGGACTGCTTGAGATAAAAGTCGTAGATGCGGTACCAGGTGCTTCCATCATTTGGGTTCACTGCTACGCCGGTCACCCAGTGCGTGCTGCCATAGTACACCCGATAGGCACGTCGGGCATGGGGGCTGTAGTCGCGACGCGTGTCGGAAAAGGGGACGGTGACTTCGCCGAGGACTCGTTGGCGCAGCAAGGTTAGCACGGGCGCTTGCACTTCGGTGCGCACTAGCTGGACATTGGCCGAGTGAACGTAGCCATCAACTGTGCGATACCAGAGACGATTGTGATCCCCCTCGCCGGTGAGCTGGGACTGCAATTCGAGCACTTGATCCTTGCCGATCAGGCGTACTTGCCGTGAACGAAAGGAGGGCGCCTCATATAGCGGCACACCGCTGAGGGTAGTACGTCCTTGAAAGGAGACCGGCGCTTCGGCCCAGGCATCCTGACGGCAGAGTTCTGTCAAGACCAGACTCAAGAGGCCGGCGCCGATCAGCTTGAGAACGTCGCGACGGCTCAGGGACATGATGGGATTCTATCAGACTTCTTTGTCAAACGGTGGTGCTTCTGCACAGAGCGCAGAGGAGGTTGAGATGCTTGGCCGGTCCAAGGAGGGCCGGCGCAATTTCCGCTCGACTGTCCTCGGCGCTTTGGGCCTTGCTCGGGCCTCATCCAAGATAATGGGCGCAGATCGGTCCTACCACCAACCTGCGCCCAGGGCAACTGATCATCGGTCTAGGTCACCGGACGGAAGCCAAGGATGTCGGTGATGGCGCCGATACGCTCGGCTTTAGGCTTGAGCACCGCTTCCATCTTCATGCCGATCTGGAGATCGTCCGGATCAGCGTCCAGCTTGTGTAAGATGCCTCCATCGCCAAAGCGGACAAAGCCCACCAGCTCCGGCTCGTCCAGCGGGCGGCCTTCCATATCTACGAATAAGACGGTGAAGGTATGCAGTTCGCCCACGAGGCCCACATCCGTCCACTCGGTCAATTCGGCCATGCAGCGTTCGCAGAAGGCCCGCGCTGGAACATAGGTGGCGCCACAGGCGGCGCAGATGGAACCTATGATCTTGCCTTCGTCTTTCAGGATACGGAAGAAGCGTTCGCCGGCCAGCCCGTAGGTGTAGCGGCTGGTGACCGGTAGATTATCACGCCAGACAGAGGGAGCTTGGGGATCAGGTTGGAGTAGAGACATAAATCGCTCCTTATCGGTCACAGGTGAATGGGAAAAGGGTGCAACGCCATGTCATTCTTCGATGGGCTTGAAATACAGGATGTCGGTGATGGCGCCTTGGCGCTCTTCAGGGGGTTTCCAAACGGCGCGGACGCGCATGCCGATGCGCACGGCCTTGGGGTCCACTTCGCTGAGTTTGTGGAGAATGCCGCCCATCACCACCGACGTTTCGCTCAGCGTGGAAGCGCCATCGAGCACGATCACGGCCGGGATCTCGGGCTGGGAGATGCGTTGAACATCCCAGGTGACATAACACAACGAGAAGGTGTTGACTACACCAGTATCTCGGAGCGGGACGTATTCGCTCATCGGGCGGAAACACCATTCACACACCACCCGCGGCGGCACGACCGTCTTGCGACAGTGGGAGCAATACGAACCGAGGATAACGCCGCGCCGCAGGCCGGCCAGGTAGGCGCCGATTCCGACGCCGGTATCCCGTGCATATTCGGCTTTCAGCGCATCGTGCACAAACAACACCTCGCCCTGGGCAAAATCCTCTTCGCTCAGGGAAGTACCGGGAAAAGATTTGAAACGGCTGGTCATCGTGGTCCTCCGTGCGTGAGTTTAACGTCCCATGACAACTACGGTGCCGATCTGCATCAGGTCGCCCCAGGCTTGCGCCACCCCACGGCGAGGATTGCCAGGCACTTGGCGGGCGCCGGCCTCCCCGCGCAATTGCCAGAACAACTCGGCAATCTTCATCAATCCTGCAGCGGCAATCGGGTTGCCCACGCCCAGCAGTCCTCCCGAGGGACATACCGGCAAGTTTCCATCGCGGGCGGCCGTCCCATCCAAATAGAGCTCGATAGCCTTGCCGCGATCGGCCAGTTGGAGGCCTTCTAGATGATGGAGCACTTTGTAATCAAAGGGGTCATAGGGTTCAGCGATGTGGATCTCTTTGCGCGGCTCTTTGATGCCGGCCATCTCGTAGGCCATACGGGCAGCATATTCCACGTAACGTGGGTAGACCAGGTCGCGGTTGGTCCAATAGGCCGTATCCAAGTTCCAACCCACGCCCTCGATCCAGACCGGCTTGTCAGTCAAACGCTTGGCCACATGTTCAGCCGCCATGACGATCGCCACCGCTCCGTCTGAAATCGGCGAGACATCCAGGCGCTGTACCGGCCAAGCCAACACCTCGGAATTCAATACGTCTTCCACGGTGATGTTCGGTTCACCCAGCATAGCACACGGATGATCGGCGGCATTGCGCTTGTGTTGGACCGCTACCCGAGCGATGTCTTCTTTCTTCAGCCCATACGTTGTCATGTAACGATTCATTTCAAGAGCAAAGATCCACAGCAGATTGGGCTTGAGAGGGCGCTCGGTGAAGTTATCGAAGATCGTCAGGAAGGCTGCCTGGGCATGGGGATAGAACGAGGACATCTTTTCTTCGGCCACGACCAACACCACATCGAACATTCCCGAGGCTACGTGGTACCATCCTTGAATGGAGCTAAACACGCCTGTGCCGCCGCCAACGAAGGCTCGCATGAACGGTTTGCGCCAGGCGCCAGCGCCATCGCTGACGTATTCCCCATTCATATGGACGCCGTCAAATGCATCTGGCGCTGTACCGAAACAGACGGCATCTATGTCCTTCATGGTCAGTTCACAGGACTCCAACGCCATTTTGGCCGCTTCCCAGGCCAGTTCTTTGGGGGTTTCCAAGGCACGACGGACGAATTTGGTCATCCCCGCGCCGATGACAGCAACTTTGCGCATAGGCTTCTCCTTCTGGGCTCCTAGTTGGTCAACACAGCTACAGCACCACTGGTGGTAGGCACACCACGCCAGGACTGCACCAGAGCGACTTGTACGTCTTCCAATTGATGCGCTCCTGCCTCGCCGCGCAACTGTAGGACGGCTTCCAACGCCCGATGCAGACCAGTGGCGTCCAAAAGATGGCCGGCCCCCAAGCTGCCTCCCGAAGCGTTGACTGGAAAGGCACCATCGAGGTCGAACACACCTTCCTTAAGCAAAGCGCCGGCCTCACCAAACCCACACAGGCCGAGCGCTTCTATGGATTGAAGTTCCTTGTAGGCATACGTATCGTCGATTTCGGCAAAGTCAATTTCTTCGAAGGGTGTGCGGATTCCGGCTTGGCGGTAGGCCATATGCGCTGCCTGTTCGAGGTAGGGCAACGTGGCCCACGAGCGCGACTCGAGCGAGGGGGTGTCGTTACACCAGCCGATGCCGGCGATCCAGATCGGGCGATCAGTGAGGGAACGCGCCACCTGTTCATTTGCCAACACCATGACCACGGCGCCGTCAACGGGTCGAGCGGTTTGGTGCACTCCCAAGGGCCACGCTAGGGGCGGGCCGGCCAACACCTCGTCGAGGGTGAGATCGGCGCCGAAGGAGGTTAACGGGTTGCGCAGTGCATTGCGGCGGTTCTTGACCACCACAGCAGCACAGGCTTCTTCATCGGTTCCGCTCTCGTGGAGATAGCGATTCATCTCTAGGCCGGCCACCATGTGCGTGTTCAAGCGCAACGGGCGGTTGAGCACCGGGTCCTGAGCGTAGGCCGTGATCGAGTCGAGGGTAAGAATATTGGATGCTTTGCTATGCCCCTCCACCACTACAATCCGACACAGGCCGGTCCGGACAAGCATTACCGCCGTTGCCAAGCCATGTAAACCATCGCCAGTGATGGTCTGCATTGGCTTCATCACTGCACCCAACTGGTCAGGCGTATACTCATCGGCAATGCTGGTGCCTTCGTGAAAGTCCTCGGCCACCGTGACGAACGAGTCCACGTCTGTGCGCGGGTCCACCTTGGCATCGTGATAGGCGCGCACAGCAGCTTGATAGATCATTTCTTTGTACGACAGATCGGGAGTCTTTGGCCGAAATCCTGCCCAGCCAACCCCCACAATCGCTACGCGTTCGTTCATCGAATCTCCTTTCCATGAAGGGATGGGTTGGAAGATGACAAGGACAGGCGGAAGTCCACCTGCGGCAGACTGAGGGATGTCTGCGATGTGTTATATTAACTGTTTTTTTATGGAAAATCAACGGATTAGGAAAGGGTGTTTTTGGATCGCCGGATGAGCTTGGTAATCCGCCTGGGCCCGCCGGTGCACTGGGTGACGCACCTCCCGATAGAGGCTCTCTTGCACCCACACTGCGGCTTTCCCTACCCGCTTACGTCCATCCCATACAGGGCGTCTCCCAAACAAGCAGCTCTCCTTCAGCCAATCGGCGCCTTCTTCCTGTCACCATGAACGCCAACGCTCGCTCATCTTGCCTAGAAGAGGAAGCTGCCCTGAGCTCCTGTTCGATCGGGTAATCGGCGGCGTCTCTTCATCCGAAAGCAATTGACGCGCCAGGGCTTGCAAGGCCTCGGCATCCTCAACGTTCGTCGCTCGCCAGTAGAGTTCCAGCAATTCTAGCGGGGTCAGGGTGTTCATTGTTGTTTGATCGTGCGGCAGGCGAACCCGCGCTTCTATTTGAGGGCGCTTAACCAAGTGGAACTCAAACGCCCGTTCCGCATGACGACGCAACGCGGCATCATCGATCAGGGCATCCATTGTGCGCGGATATTCGATCACCAGGCGCACGATCGCTCCTTCAAGGGCTTCTGAGGACGGAAGGGAGGCCAACAGGGTTTCGGTGACGGCATCTCCAGGTTGCAGGCGGACTCGGCGATCTACAAACGGGCGAGTCTGCAGGGGACGCCACTCGAGGCGCGTCGGTTGGCCGGCCGCGATGTGGGCGATCACAAAGCAGCGCTCCTCTTGAGCTTCGCCGAAGTCTATTCGCTCAATCGAACCGGGATAGACGACCGGCGGTTGTTGACCTTGATTTACATCTTGCGGCTTGTGAATATGTCCCAAGGCCACGTAGTTGAAACGCGGGTTCTTTACTAGCCCGCCCGAAAGCGTGAAATCGTTGCCCAACATCACCAGGCGTTCGGCGCCATACGCTGCGCCTTCCACCGAAGCGTGCGCGGTGAACACGATCGGCAACGTCGGGTCGGCGCGCTCCAACCATTCTTCCACCAGCGCCGCAATACGTTCTTCCAGGCTCTGGTAGATCTCTTCGGGTTTCTCGGCGCTCAATTCGAAATAGGCCATCAATCCAGAACGGGCGATCCATGGGATGGCAATCACCTGAAGCGGCATTCCCCAGAGGTCATCCGGCCCGAGGAACGACGGCCGGTCGATCACCCGCACGAACGGCACCTGTAGGGTATCGAACTCCTGAATGGCGTGAGCGCGCCCATAGGCCGGCGAGACATCGTGATTGCCGATCAACAGTAGGGTGAAGACACGCGCCTGGGAAAGGCGCATGATCCGTTTGCCCCATTCTCGCTGAAAGGTTGGGGCCGGCGTGCGATCTTTATACGCATCGCCTGCGAACAACACCAGGTCCACCCGCTCCTCAATGGCCGTGTTGACGATCGTATCCAGCGACTTCAAGAAATCCAAGACGCGCAGCGGTAGGCCGCTAGCCGGATCGTGACGGCCATAGTTGGCCATATCAATATGGGCGTCAGCAAAGTGGAGGATACGCATGGCCTTACTGAGCCGTATTGCCCCCGTCCACCAACAGCAGGTGGCCGGTCACAAACGACGAGTCATCGCTGGCCAAGAACAAGACGGCTCGAGCGATCTCCTCGGGACGGCCGAAGCGCCCCATCGGGATGTATTCGCTCGCCTCGCGAATGGCCTGTTCGAGGGTCACTGGCTCGGAGTATTTGAAATATCCTTGCTCGAGCCAACGTTCCACAAAGGTATCGCCTGGGCACACGGCGTTCACCCGAATGCCGTCGCGGGCAAAATCCAAGGCCATCGATTTGGTCATCATGGCAATGGCGCCCTTGCTGACCACATAGGGGAGGACATTCCGCCCGGCCACCACCGACCAATCCGACCCGTTATGGACGATCACCCCGCCTCCCTGGCGCTTCATATGAGGGATGACCAGCTTGCTCATCCGCCACACGGCGGTAACATTAATTTCCATGGTTTCACGCCAAATTTCCTCTTCGGTGGTCTCGGCGGTGCCGCGGGTGACGATCCCGGCGTTGTTGAACAGAATGTCTATCCGTCCGAACTCCCGTAGCGTGGTATCCACCACCCGTTCGCAGTCCTCCGCCCGGGTGTGATCGGCCTGCACGAACGAGCAGCGCGCCCCGCGGTTTCGACACTCAGCCTCGACCGCTTGACCCAAGGCGACGCGCCGGCCGGTGATCACCAGGTTGGCGCCTTCCTCGGCGAACAACAGGGCAGTTGCCTTCCCGATGCCGGAGGTAGCTCCGGTGATAATCGCTGTTTTCCCACTGAGTTTGCCTGGCATACTCTCTTCCTCCAAATCAAAACAATCGGTTTGCAAGTGATCACCAACTCAACGTCGGTGAGGAGAGACACCGTCGGAGATAGGATACATCGAGCACCGGGGCCAGCCGAGAACAGGGTTACGCTTTGCCGGCGGCGCGAGCGCGTTCGAGCACTTTCTGGGCGTTTTTGAGCATCGGCATATCCACCATCTTGCCGTCCAAGGCAAAGGCGCCCTTTCCTTCTTTCTGGGCCGCTTCAAAAGCTTCGATCAGGCGGCGAGCGTGGGCGATCGCCTCGTCGCTGGGGGTAAAGGCCGTTTGGACCGGCTCCACCTGGGCCGGGTGGATCACTTGTTTGCCGCTATAGCCCAAGCGAGCGCCAAATTCCGCCTCTGCACGCAGCGCGTCCAGATTTTTGAAATCCGGGTTGACGATGTCAATTGCTTGTAAGCCATAAGCAGCGCAGGCCACCACCACCGCCTGGCGGGCATAGAGCAATTCGATGGCTCCTGGGGTGCGCGTGGCCCCGATGGCAGCGGCAAAATCTTCCCCGCCAAAAATAATGGCGTCCAGGCGCGGATGCGAGGCGATCTCCGCCAGGTGGAGAACGCCGCGCGGGGTCTCAATGCCGATCAGCAGGCGAATGGAATGGAGCGGCCAGCCATATTTTAACTCAGCGCCAGCAATCACATCGTCGGCCCAACGGATCTGTTCCAACGACTCCACTTTGGGGATTACAATGCCATCTGGGCGATAGGGCAAGATGGCCGCAATGTCTTCTCGCTCTAGCCCAGAGCCTACGGCATTAATGCGCACCAATTTTTCACTGGCGCCAAAATCCAGCTCCTGCAAGGCCTTGGGAATGGTTTGACGGGCTATTTCTTTGTGACTGAGGGCTACGCCGTCTTCCATGTCCAGGCAAATGCTATCTACGCCCAAGGTCATGGCTTTGGTGATCTTCTTCCAGTCATCGCCGGGGACATATAAGAGAGCGCGTCGAGCATGCATAGGCGAAGGAAGCCTGTTCAGAATGACGTTGTAGATATTGTATCACGCGCAGGGAAAGGGACGTAAAGAGCAGCGTCGCTATCCTCGAGGGGCGAGGTTCAGACGCCGAAGCAAGGCTGGACGGATGGCTTGCACGGCGCGGGCACGATGGCTAAGGCGATTTTTCATCGCTTCGGGGAGTTCGGCCATGGTCAGGCCAAGATCGGGGAGCAAGAAAATGGGGTCATAGCCAAAGCCGCCGCTGCCGCGCTCTTCGGGGATGATCTCGCCTTCACACAAGCCTTCGGCTAGGTCGAAGTCCCCTTCGGGGCCAGCCAAGGCCACCGTGGCCCGGAAGCGCGCTGTCCAGGGACGAGGGGCATTGCGTTGGAGCAGATTCTGGATCAGGAGCCGGCGCCGGTCGCGATCGGTGGCGCCAGGCTGAGGAGCATAGCGAGCCGAGTGGAGGCCGGGCGCGCCGTCTAGGGCGTCTACTTCGAGGCCGGAGTCGTCGGCCAGGGCCAGCACACCGCTGGCGCGGGCAAAGGCCAGGGCTTTTTTGACGGCATTCTCAGCATAGGTGGCACCATCTTCTTCTACGATGAGCGTCAAGCCGAGATCGGCCGGCATCGTCAGACGGACCGACAGATCTGACAGAATGGCATGCAGTTCTCGAAGTTTACCCGGGTTGTTGGAGGCTAGAAGCAGGGTGATCATCGTCGGCGGGGGAGGGGGAAGAGGATGGAGGGAACGACTGAGGGGATAGATCGAGCAGGCGTTGCCGCGCCCATTCGGCATGTTGTCGGACAAGGGGATCGGGATCGGAGGCGGCCCGCTCTAGGGCGGGAAGGGCGCGCGGATCGCCCAGGTTGCCCAAGGCGACCGAGACGTTGCGCAGCAGACCGCTGCGTTTGGCACGGCGCACAGGACTGCGTCGGAAGCGCTGGCGGAAATCGTCGGGGGAAAGCGCTAGGGCGGCGATCAGGTCGGAGACGGCCGATCCGGCGCGGGGGAGTCCGGAAGCGTCGAACGGGCGGAAGGCTGCATCTCCTTGGGGAGCAGCAAAACGGTTCCAGGGGCAGACGATCTGGCAGATGTCACAGCCGAAGATCCAGTTGCCCATCTGCGGCCGCAGGGCTTCGGGGATCTCTCCTTTGTTCTCGATGGTCAGGTAGGAGATACAACGTCGCGCATCAAGAACCCGGCCAGGCAGGATGGCATCGGTGGGGCAAGCCTCTATGCATCGCGTGCAGGTTCCACAGTGATCGGTAGGGAAGGGTGGATCGGGCTCAAGCGCAAGGCCGAGCAGGATTTCGGCCAAGAGTAAGTAGGAGCCGTGGCGCGGGTGGATCAGGCAGGTGTTTTTGCCGATCCATCCGAGGCCGGCCCGCTGGGCTAAATCGCGCTCCAGGATCGGGCCGGTGTCGGTGTAGTAGCGATGAGGAACGGGATGACCGAGGCGCTGTTCGAGAAAGGCCACCAGGCGCGCCAGGCGCGGCAGAAGTTCTTCATGGTAGTCTTCGCCGAGGGCATAGGCAGCTACCCGCCCGCTCAGTCCGTCGGACGGGGTAGGAGGGGGAGAGTAGGGGATCGCTAAGACGAGGATTGACTGGCATTCCGGCAGGATGACTTGCGGATCAGCGCGACACCGACGCGAGCGCTCGGAGGCCAGGTAGGCCATCTCCCCATGGTAGCCTTGATCTAGCCAGCGCTCAAAGAAGGCCATGTGTGGCGACGGGTCTGGGGTGGTGACGCCGGCCAGGACAAAGCCCAGCCGGCGTGCTTCTTCAAACAGAGCTTGTTTGAGATCGTCGCTCACTATTGCACGATGATCTTGACGTAGAAGAACACTCCAAAAGGAGTGCCGAACGCATTGGCCAGACGCCAAGTGCTGGTATATTGGCCGGCTCGGGTGGGCACCCGAAATTGCACTGCCACTTCTGTCTCTTGGTTGGGGATCACGGGCACGTTCAAGGGGGCCGGCGTGCCGTTCATGCGTTCGCCGTAGGCAAATATCACGCGGTAACCAGCGCCCCAGGTACATGTGCCAGTGTTGCGGATCAGCCATTTCTTGAGAAACTCTTGACCTGGAGCCATCACTGATCCATCAGGGTAGTTCACGTCCACTGTGGCCGGATCATACGAAGAATCATCGCACAATGCTCCCAAAGGGGTGTTTGTCAAAGCGGGTGTCTGGACGATTCCTACCACAACGGTGAAGGTAGGAACCGGGGTCGTCTCTTCGGTCGGGGTAGCGGTGGGTTCTGTGGTAGGCGTCGGTTGAGGGGTCAGAGAGGCGGCCGCGTTCTGCATCACTCGGATCTCGGCGATCACCGTCTGAGCGGCGGCGGTCTGAATGGCACCGACATCTGGGGTTGGAAGAGGGGTTGGTTGAGGCCCGCAGGCGATCAGCAAGGTCAACAGCAGAAGAGCAGGGAGAATGTGTCGGAACATAGATTCTCTGAGGGCAGGAAATGGCCAAAACGGTTATTTGCGAACTTCGATGGATATGCTCAGCCCGGATCCGAAGGGGACGTCTAGGTTAGTATACATCTGGTATATGGCCTCGTAGAGACCGGGTTGCTTGGGTGCGACGAGATCGAGGGAAATCTCGACCACGGCGCCGGGCTTCACGACCTCACTCGATGTGCGGATGACAAAGGTATCTCCACCAAAGTTGGTGTTCCCACCCACGCGCACCAGGCGGTAACCGATCTCCCAGGAGCAGACGCCGGTGTTTTTGACCAACCAACCTTTTTCGAACGCCTGCCCTGGCTTGAGCACCGACCCGTCGGGGAGGCCAATGTCGGTTACCCAGGCTAGATCGTTGCACAGCGGCCCGCTGGGCGTAGCCACTGGCGGTAGAAGCGCAAGGGTGGCGGTGGGCATAAGCGGGGAGACACCCCCCGGCGTCAGGACATCTGACGGCAGGATGAACGGAGAGAGGGTGGCGATTGGGGTCCAGGTGGGCAGCGGCGTGGGCGATGGTTCCGGCGTAGCGGTAGGGGCTGAAGCGGTCAGGAAGACAGCGGTTTGGGTCAACGAAACGGCAACGGTTTGCGCCGCCTGGGTAGAGATCAGCGCTACATCCAGCGTGGGAGCGGGAGGAGAGGCCGGCCCACAGGCGGTCATGCCTAGGACCAACCAGGTCAACAGGACGAACAGGTTGCGCATAGGAACTCTCTGTGCTTTTGATTATACCCCGACAAATCATCGGGAGCGGCCTGCTTCATGAGTCATTTTTGATAGGCAGCTGCAACCTTCTTCAAGGTGTGGGGGTGGCAGTTGGCGTTTCAGTAGGGGCAAATGTCGCGGTGGGGGTGGGGGTCGGTGACGGCGTGTTGGTTGTAGTGGCGGTGCTCGTACGGGTCGGAGTTGGGGTGGGGGTCGGTGTGGGAGTGCCGGCCCGCAGCAGATGGGGGCCGATCCAGACCGCAAAGTCCTGACGCGGGGAACCGTTAGCATGGACGGTGAAGATGAATTGCACCTCCCGTCCTCGCAGGGCACTGAGATCGATATCTACGGTATACCACCTGCCCTCATAGGCTTCGTTCCATTGGCCGAGATGACGCACCGGTCCACTGCCAATCTGATAATCCAGGCGGAAGATCACATTGCACGCCGGAGCGTTGTAGCGACACTGCAACCAGGCGCGGAAGCGATCGCCATCGCGGATGGCGATGGGAGGATAGACGCCTCGAATGAAGCCGTTGCTGGCGTCGCGCGGGAAGGTGAGCAGCGACGGTCGATCCGTCGGGTTGCCGTTTTCAAAGCGCGGCGCGCCCAATAATAGGACAAAACCGGCATCGTCGCCCTCCACCCCCGGGCAGGGCAAATGGGTCTGGCCGTTATCCCAGGCGGCCTCGCAAAAATTATCCACGAAGTCATAGGCCACAAAGTTCTCTCCTACCACTTGCACATCTACCCAAAAGGCAGAGGTAGCTTGGTTCCCCACGCCGAAGAGCACGCCCGATGGATTGCGCAGTTTGAAGTAGCCGCGATAACGGCCATCCCGCTCGGGCGTGACCAGGTCCACTGCAATATCCACCGTCTGACCGGGATAGACTACCGTTGGGAGGGGCAACGTGGCCGGCGCGTCCATACGATCTCCGCTGACGAACACCAGAGCATATGCAGTGGTCCACGTGCAGGTGCCAATGTTCTTCAAACGCCAGATTTTTATAAACTGTTGGTTACGCCCCAACACTGAACCGTCGGGATAGGACACGTCGCCTACAAACTGCGCCCAGTCACAGCGTGTGACAGGTGTGTTGGTCCAAAGCGGAGGGGGGGTGAAGGTAGGGAACACTGGCGATGGCGTGTTGGTTGCCAGGGGGGTTGGCGAGGCCAAGAACACCGTAGGCGTGGGGGTCAGGGCAGCTTGGGTGGCCATGGCTTGAAGGGTATAGGCGGCCTGCGTATAGAGGGCGTTCAACGTGGCTGCTGGATTGGTCGCTGTCCCTGCTCGGGGAAAGTTGCAGGCGGCCTGCACCAGTACAACCACAAGAAAGGTGATCGAGATCACTTGAGAGCGACGATTCATCGGCACCTCCAAGAGCGAACTTCCTGGGTAAAGACGAAGCTGCCGAGGCCGAAGTTCCACGCTCAATTGCATTCGAAGGTGAAATTTACCTTCTCGAACTCAACATACGTCGGGTGCAACTGCACCAAGCGGATCCACTTTGGCCCTTGGCTATCGGCGATGTGGAACTTCCATTGGTCCACAAAGGTCAACGTGGTAGCCTGAGTGATCTGGCGTTTGATGCGTTCGGATCGCCCGCCGTCGCTGTGGTAGAACTGAAAAACTACCTTTCCCAAAGGCCCGTTAAACGAGACATAGGCAGTTGCGGTGTACCACGTGTTGGTGGCACAACCGGTGGGAGGATTCCGTTCCAAGGTGTAGCGCACCGAGGCGATGCCGTAGGTGGGGGTGACGTTGGCCGCCACCACTTCGATCTCCACCCAGAACGGCACGTTATAGGGTCCAACGCCGAAATACACCCCATCGGGTGTTTGCAACTTCCACTCTCCCTTATAGGTGCCAGCAGCGGCGGGTGCGGCCAGCAGGATGCTCAGGTCCACGGTCTGGCTGGGGGAGACAGTTTGGGGCAGGTTGTATTGGGTCAGGCCACCCATCCGTTCGCCGCCCCAGAAGATCAATTTGTAGTTGGGGGTCCAGGTACATGAGCTATTGTTGCGCAACCGCCAGGTTTTCCAAAAGTTCTGTCCGGGGTGGAAGATCGTCCGATCGGGAGGGCTTTCAGAGATCAGGCCGGCAGAAGCGCAATGGGCGAAGGTGCCGGCCGGCAGGGTGGCCGTGGGCACGGGGGCAGGGGTGAGCGAGGGGAGGGGTGGAGCGGTCGGGGCGGCTGAAGGCCAAATCAGATCGTAAGTGGGCACCGCTTGGGCCTGAACCGTCAGCGCCACGGCGGTTGCGATGCGCGCCGAATCGTCAGCCGGCCGGCATGCGCTAAGAGCGAGAACCATCCCAACATGCAAAAACCATACCGCTCGTTTCATGGACCTCCTTTCTGCAAGAGGGGACATTATAGCCCTAGCGCATGAGAGGAGATTTAAGGCAGCGTGTAGGTCGCGTTCAAGATCACTGGCGCTAAGATCAACACATCGTCAATCGCTCCATCACCATCGGTCAGGGCATCGCGAAACTGCAAGCGGAACCGAAAGCGTGAGGTGCCCACCCGGGTTTGCAGCGCCGTCACCAGCCGATTGTCAGAGAAAGGATCAGAGAGATCGCTGGCCGAGCACCAATTGGCAAAGGCGCCGGTTGCGCCAGGCGGAACGAAATCGGTCGGGTCCACCGTGCCATAATCGTGCAAATAGGCCCGCAAGCAGCCCAACCCAGCGAACGGATCGCCACGTACATTCCCGCCGCCGAACAGCTTGAGCGAAGCGCTTTGAATCACGGCGCCGGCCGGGATGACCGACATGTCAAACGACAAAAAGGCCTCCACACCGAGATTGCCCATGCTATCCCCGGCGGCCACCGTCAGCGTATTGACGACGCCATCGCTAGCAACCAAACCGCTCTCTGCAGGCAGATAGGTTAGGGTCACGCTGACCGAGGCCGGCTGGACCCGGATGTCGGCGTAGAAGCGAATCAAGGTCATCCCTGCCGGGTTGCGCAACTTCCAGTAGCCGCGATAGGTGTTGGGGGTGGTGGGCGCAACCAAGTTGACGCTAATATCCACCGTTTGCCCCGGATTGACGTTGGTGGTCAGAGCCTGGGCCGTAGGGCCGCCCATTTGCGCTCCGCTGTCGAACACCACCGTATAGGCTGGCGTCCACGAGCACGTACCCACGTTCTGAATGCGCCAGGTCCAGGTGAACGCCTGACCGGGGGCTACGACCGCCCCGTCTTGCAGGCCGATATCGGCGATAAACTTCGCCTGGTCGCAGATCTGGGTCGGGGTCGGAGGCAGCGTTGGGGGTAGCGTGGGAAGCGGAGTGAAGGTGGGCGAAGGTGTTGGGGGGAGAGTGGGAGTAGAAGCAGATACCGTCAAAGCCACCTGAGTTAGCTGCGCCATCACCGTCTGTGCGGCCGCTGTAAAAGCCAGACCTGGATCAGGCGTAGGCGTCGGTCGTGGCAAATTGCAGGCCAACGAAATCACAAAGACCAAAAACACAACAACTGAAAAACGAGCACTTCTCTTCATAACAGCCTCCTTGAACCTAAAACACATTTTACCCGAACAAATTCCCTTGCGTTATAATTTTTTCAATGTCCCTTCGGCGCTCGAAACGACTCGCCTCTCGACGATCCCACGGCCGGCTGGCCGGCCTCCTGGCCTTGATCCTAGCTCTGAGCGCGATCTTGCTCCCACCCCTGCGCAGCCGCCTTGCCTGGCGCCTAGAAGCCCTGCACACCTCAATCGTCTACCTCTTCAACCCGCCCGAACAAGCGATCTTCCAACCCACTGAGAAAGCCCAGCTGGCCACAGTGGTCGCCCAGACCCTGCAGGCCTACCAAACTCAGGTCGGGTCCACGCCCACCGCTACGTCTACGCCACTCCCAGGACCCACATCCACCCCAACCCTCACCCCGATCCCCTTGCCCGACGTGATCCAACTTGAGGGGGTGAAATACGAACATCAGCACGGGCGGTTCAACTACTGTGGGCCGGCCAACTTTTCCATGGCCCTCACCTTCTGGGGCTGGGAAGGCAACCGCGACGTGATCGGTCGCGCCCTGATGCCCGGCAACAACCCTGATGAGCAAGGCAACCCGCGCGATAATGACGTCAACGTGATGCCCTACGAGTTACAAGACTACATTCGGGAGAACGTTCCGTATCTCTCGTCGGTCCTGCGCTATGGCGGCGAGATCGACCTGCTGCGGCGTCTGGTGGCGGCCGGCTTTCCAGTGCTGGTGGAGAAAGGCATCTACGAAATCGATCGCAACGGCAAACGTTCTTGGATGGGCCATTATGCCTTTGTCACCGGCTACGATCACCCCAACCGCCAGATCATCTATCAAGACACCTACCAGCCCAATGGCGCTCCTGCTGGAGAAAATCGACGCATCTCCTACGAACAATTCCTGGAAGGCTGGCGAGCATTCAACTACGTGTTCCTCGTGGTCTACCCTTACACCTACGAAGCCCAAGTGTTCTCCTTGCTCGGCCCCTGGGCCGGTGAAGAATGGGCAGCGCGCCACGCCCTGGAGATCGCCCAAGACGAGAGCATGACCCTAAGCGGCAACGACCAATTCTTCGCCTGGTTCAACCGCGGCACTAGCCATGTGGCCCTATTCGAGTATGTCGATGCAGCCATCGCCTACGATTATGCCTTCAACCTATACGCCACGCTGAGCCAAGATGATCGCATCCGCCCCTATCGAATGATGTGGTATCAGACCGGCCCCTACAAAGCCTACTTCTGGACCGGTCGCTACAACGATGTGATTCGCCTGGCGACCACTACCCTAGAGGACACCATCAGCAAGCCAGTGATCGAGGAGAGCCTGTATTGGCGCGGCCAGGCGTACTACATGATTGGCAATACTCAAGCTGCGATCAACGACTATCGAGCAGCCCTGCGCTACCACCCTAATTGGGGTCCTGCCCTCCGAGCATTGCGCGATCTAGGCGTCCGCCCCTAATCGCCCGATCGCTCAGACCAGCACAATCGGCTCGATGCGCCAACTTTCGCGACCGAGGATCTTTTTCAACCTGTCCAACAACTTCGGACAAATGCAGGTGGTGTCGTTCGGGAAATCGATCAGGTGTCCCTTGCCGTTTTCAAAGATCTGAAACGAGAAGCGATCGCGGCCTGGGAAGGAGATCAGCGTGCCGTACAGGGTTTTGATCAGGCGTCGGTCTTTGTCCTTATCGCCGGTGGAGCGCACCACGATGGTGATCTGCTGAGGCGGATGTTCCCCTGCCTCCCTCGCCAGCAAAACGTAAAGCGAGGGCAAGGGACGGAATCGACCTTCTAGGTCGACTGCCTCCCCAACAAAGGCTGCTCTCTCGCCGATGGGAGGAGTCACAGCCGGGCCAGGGGCCGGCCCAGAAGCGATCGAGGGCGAGGCGGGCGACGGGTCGGCCGGCCCCGCTCGACGAGGCGGCTCGGATCGCTCTACCAGCACTGCTTCTTCAAACGAAGGTTGCCAGATCGTCTCCCAGCCAGGCGGGAAGTTCTCGGGAGGCGGGGGGCTTTCCCCCTCTTCGTCTGCTTGGTCTTCCACCGCAACGACCGGCGGCTCTGGGCCAGGAGAATAGCAGGCCTGCGATTCGGCAATGGCCGGCAAGCCCTGCAACGCCAAGGGCGTTGGTGGTTCTTGGGCCGGCAAGGAAGCCTCGGCCTGCGCTGAAAGGGAAGAGGACACCTGCCCCTCGAGCGAGACAACCGACTTGACCTCGGTTCGGATGGTCTCCACCAAAACCTTGGGCGGCGTGCTGGTGGTGTCCACTTTGCCCTCCACCAGGATGATGCGCCCCTGCTCGAGGGAAGCTTGGAATTTTTCCCAGGTCTTGGGGAACAAGACCAATTCGAACATCCCCTGAATATCCTCCAGGGTGACGAAGCCCATCGGTTTGCCGCTGCGGGTGACGTAGGGGCGAACCGCCTCGATGCAGCCGGCCACGCGTACCTTCTCCTCGTGATGGGCCTCGCCCAGTTGACCGGAGAAATGGGTGACCCAGTGGGCCAGGTCTTTCTGGTAGGGGGTGAGCGGGTGATCCGAAACGTACAACCCGATCAGCTCGCGCTCCCAATTTAACTTCTGACGACGATCTGCCTCGGGCACTTCGGATAGGACGATGCGATCCACCAAGCCGGCCTGGCCGCCGAACAGAGAGAGCTGCCCCAGGCTGGCGGCGCGAAAATGGGCGGCGCTGATCGCCATGATCCGCTCCAGGCCGGCCAACAAGCGGGTCCGCGAGGCAAAGCTGTCTAGCGCACCAACCTTGATCAGGCACTCAAGCGCCCGTTTGCCCACCGCACGCAGGTCCACCCGCGCCGCAAAATCGTCCAGGTCGCGGAAGGGGCCGCCTTTGCGCCGCGCCTCGACGATCTCACGCACCGCCGACTCGCCGACGTTCTTCACCGCGCCCAGCCCAAAGCGGATGGCCGGCCCAGAAGGGAGGTCTTCGATCTTGAAGTCCCACTCCGAAGCGTTGACATCCGGCGGTAGGACGGGAATGCCCATGGCCCGCGCATCGGCTACATAGTAGGCTACTTTTTCGGTTTGGTTCTTGTGGGCCGAGATCAGAGCTGTGAAATACTCCGCCGGATAGTGGGCTTTGAGGAAGGCAGTCTTGACCGCGATCACGCCGTAATCGGCGGCGTGGCTACGGTTGAAGCCGTAGCGAGCAAACTCCTCCCAATCGCTGTAGATGGCGGCGGCAATCTCGCGATCCATACCGCGAGCGACTGCGCCGGCGATGAATTTCTCGCGGTGCTTTTCGATCTCCTTGGCCTTTTTCTTGGCAATGGCTGAGCGCAGTTCATCGGCTTCAGAGGGGGTATAGCCGGCCAGCTCCATGGCCGCCCGCATCAACTGTTCCTGGTACACGGGGATGCCGTAAGTCGAATCGAAGATCGGCTTGAGTGCCGGATGGCGATATTCCACCTCGGCCTCGCCGTGCATGCGGGCAATGTAATCAGGGATGAACGCCATCGGGCCAGGACGGTAGAGCGCCACCATGGCGATCACATGCTCCACCGTTTTAGGCTTCATCTGCACCAGATAACGCGTTATGCCGGCCCCTTCCACCTGGAACAGGCCGGCCGTGTTGCCCGAGCCGAGCAGCTCAAAGGCCTTGGGGTCGTCCAGCGGGATATTGTGCAGAGTATACTCTTTGCCGTGCCGCTGCCGGATCAATTCGCACGCCTGAGCCATCACTGTCAACGTGATCAGGCCCAAGAAGTCCACCTTGAGCAGCCCCAAGGCGGAGAGAATGCCCATCTCAAACTGGGTGACCGTCTTGATGGGCGTCTCCTCGGCGTTGGAGGTCGGGCGATGCAGCGGGATATATTCCACCAGCGGCTTATCGGCAATCACCACGCCGGCGGCATGGGTGCCCACGTTGCGCACCGTCCCTTCCATCTTACTGGCAACATCCACCACCTCACGCAGCTCGGGATCGCTCTCGTAGATCTGCTTGAACTCGGGCACAGCCAAGGCATCGGCCATGGTGATCAGGCGACCAGGGACGGCCGGCACCAGTTTGGCCAGGCGATCAATGCGACTCAGCTCAATCCCCTTCACCCGCGCCACATCGCGCAGCGCCGCCTTAGCGCCCATGGTGCCAAAGGTGATGATCTGAGCCACCTTGTCCTCGCCGTACTTGCGAGCGCAGTATTCCAACATTTCGGCGCGGCGATCGTCGCGAAAATCCAAGTCAATATCGGGCATCTCGCGGCGGCCGGGGTTGAGAAAGCGCTCGAACAGCAAACCGTGTTCGATTGGGTCCACCAGAGTGATGTCCAGGGCATAGGCCACAATCGAGCCGGCGGCCGAACCGCGGGCGTTGTACCAGATGCCACTTTCTCGAGCGTGCCGGCATAGGTCCCACACGATCAAGAAATACGTATCGAACCCCATCTGGTGGATCACGTCCAGCTCATATTCCAGCCGCTGCCGCACCTGGGGATGATCGGCACGCTCCCCATAACGCCGACGCAATCCCTCCTCACACAGGGTATGCAGATAACTCTGAGCGGTATGCCCCGAAGGGACCGGGAAGATCGGCAGATGATACCCCTTGAAAGACAGGTCCACATTGCACCGCTCGGCAATCCACAGCGTGTTGTGCAGCGCCTCGGGCACTTCTGCGAACAGGCGGCTCATCTCCTGCGGTGAGCGCAGGTAGTAGGAGGCATCGGTCATGCGCATCCGATCCGGGTCGTCCAAACGGGCGTTGGTTTGGATGGCCAACAACACGTCCTGATAGCGGGCATCTTCAGGGTCAATGTAGTGCACATCGTTGGTGGCCACATAACGTGCGCGATAGCGACGACCCAGATCCAACAGGGTGCGGTTGAGGTCGTGAAGTTGAGGGACATCGTGATGCTGAAGTTCCAGGAAGAAGCGCTCTGAGCCAAAGACCTCGTAGTACCAATCCAAGCTGCGCAGGGCTTCCTCTGTGCGCCCCTCCACCAGGGCTTTCGGGATCTCTGCTGACATACAGCCTGAGGTACAAATCAGCCCCTCGGAGTGCGCCGCCAAGAACTCGCGATCGATGCGCGGGTAGTAATACATCCCTTCGAGCTGGGCGGCAGTGGCGATCTTGAGCAGGTTGCGATACCCAACATCGCTTTCGGCCAGCAACAAGAGATGGGTAGAGTTGCGATCCAACTTGGGATCGCGATCGGTCATCCGCCGCGCCGCCAAATAGGCCTCCATGCCGATGATCGGTTTCACGCCGGCCGCCAGGGCAGCGTTGTAGAACTCCACCACGCCATACATAGCGCCGTGATCGGTGATGGCCGCCGCCGGCATCTCCATCTCCTTGACGCGCTGCATCAGTTTCTTGATGTTGGCAAATCCATCTAGGAGAGAGTATTCGGTATGAAGATGAAGGTGGACGAAGGACATGCTCGGTGAGACAGATCAGAAACGATGGGGGAGTGGAAAATCGGGCAAGCAGGGAGCGGCGAACGGAGTGGGCCTCGACGGCTGGGTTGTCGAAGGGAACGCCCCAGTTTTGATCGCCGTGTCAGCGAACAATGATTATAGCACTCCTGTTTTCTATTTCTATCCTTCAATTCGCTTAAAACTTTCCCTGCCCTCACCGAGGTATACCTGCTCTCTGCGAAACGGAGTCCGATCGGGGTTGAACGGCTCACCAAATTCGCGCGCCGCCAGATGGCCACTGAATACCGCTTGAGCAATGATGCTCGGCGCCTCGGCATCGCCGATGCAGCGCAGAGAATCGAGCTGGCCTTGATGCAGGGCCGGCAATAGTTCGTGATACAGCGCGTCGTTAGGGAGGCGCTCGGTCACCAAGAGCAGCGCATCGGCGGGGAGCACGGTTGGGACGGCGGTAATGACGTGGTGCAGCGTGACCGCCCCGGCGGAGAAGGAATCGATCCGCTGGTGCGGGATTAAGATCACGCCCAGGCGGAGCAGACGCTCGTAAATGCGTTCCTGTTCGAGGGTGAATTGGGTCCAATACGAGATGGTCGGCGCCGGGGTGACCAGGGTGACGTGACAGCCGTGCTCCACCAGGTGTTCGGCCAGCACCCCACCCAGGTAGTAGTGATCATCGTCGTAAATCACCACTTGACCATAGGGCAGGCGGCCGGCCATCACATCGTCGGGGGTGAAGAGAGCTTCAGCGTCGGGCAAGGGTGCACGGCGATGACGCCCAATGCCGTCGCGCCGCCAGACGGCGCCAGTGGCCACCAAGACATCGCGTATCCCTGATTCCAGGACGTCGGCGGCGGTCATGGGACTGTCTAGGTAGGTAGCTACGTTGGGCAGCTTCTGGATCTGCGTCAACCGCCAATCCACTACGCGCCGCCATTCGCCAAGGCCGGGCAGACGGCTTTCGCGGCTCACCCGTCCTCCCCATTCGTGGCCGACCTCTACCAGCACCACGCGATACCCGCGCTGGCCCAAGGCGCGCGCTGCTTCCAGGCCGGCCGGCCCACCGCCGATCACCAACACCTCTTTATCGCTCTTGCGGGGCGCAATCCGTTCTGGGTGCCAGCCGCGCCGCCACTCCTCGCCCATGGTAGGGTTCTGCGTGCAACGGATGGGCACAAAGCGCGTGTCGCCCGTGACGCAAATATTGCACCCGATACATTCGCGAATGTCCTCGATGCGGTTCTCGCGGATCTTCTGCGGCAGGAACGGATCAGCAATCGAAGGTCGCGCCGCTCCGATCAAGTCCATCACCCCGCGCCGGATGGCCGAGACCATCGCGTCTGGCGTGGTGTAACGTCCTACGCCGACCACTGGCTTGGTGGTCAACCGTTTCACAAATGCGATGTACTTCTCCTGATAGCTCTCCTTCTCAAAGCGCGAGGTCGCCGAGTCGTTGCTCCAGCCGGCAAGATTCACATCCCACAGATCGGGCAGTTCGGCCAACATGGCCACGATCTCAGCCGCCTCGCCGTCGTGGGTTAGGCCATCTTGGCCAAGCAACTCGTCCACTGCAAACCGCAAGGCGACTGCGCAGCGATCGCCCACCGCCTCTTTCGTGTCCTCGATCAACTCGCGCAAAAAACGCACTCGGTTAGTCAGCGAACCGCCATACTCATCGTGACGGTCGTTGTGCTTGGAGAGGAGATGAAAAGCCAGCGTCAAGCCGTGGGCGGCGTAGCAATAGATAATGTCGAAGCCGGCCCGCTTAGCGCGCAGCGCCGCCGCCCGATGCCAGCGCCGCACCTGCCGCAAATTCTCCTTGGTGGCGGCGCGGCACTGCCCTGGCTCATAGCCTGACCCACCCGTCAAACTCATCGAGCGCGGGCCAAACGCTGCTGCTCGCGAATACAAATTCGAGGCCGCATGACTGTTATACGTCAACTCAATGCCGGCCAGCGCCCCATGTTGATGGATCGCCTCGGCAATCAACGCATATGGCGCAATATCCTCCTCATCCCACAACCGCCCTTCTACATACGGCGAAAGATCGGTGGTATAGTGGATCTCCACCTCCTCAGTACATACCACCCCCCATCCCCCTTCGGCTTTGATCGCCCGCATGGCTGCATGGCTGCGCGGCATCCGATACCCAAAGCCGTTACAATGCGGCACCTGATAAAATCGATTGGGCGCCACCACCGGCCCAATCTGCACCGGCTCGAACAACAATGAGAAGAGAGAGGTCATGACTTCCTCCGAGACAAGCACAGTTTTGAGAAAGTATGATACCATTCTTCCATGTTCTGGCTGGTTGTTCTGCTGGGAGGGATCGGCGTTCTAGGAATACTGTGGATCCTGGTCCCGGCGCTCTACAGCCTCCCCACCGTTCTCACCTCGCCCGAACGCATTCGAGCAGCGCTTTGCCTGGCGGACCTCCGACCTGGTGAGGCGGCCCTCGACCTGGGGTCTGGCGATGGGCGGGTGCTGGTAATCGCCGCCCGCGAATTCGGAGCCCTCGCCACCGGCATTGAGATCGGGCCGATCCAATGCCTGGCGGCGCTCTGGAACGTCTACCGGGCAGGGGTGGCCAAGCGCGTCCGCATCCGCTGGGGCGACTTCTACCGAGCTGACCTGCCCCCAGCCGATGTGATCTTCCTCTACGCCACGCCAGACGTGTTGCAGCGCCTGCAGCCCCGTCTACTCGCCCGCTTGGAGCAGGCCCCTCACGCCCGCTTGGTCACCGTATGCTCCGAGATGCCCGGCTGGGTAGCGGAGCGCGTCGACCGCGAGCATCTGCTCTTCCTCTATCGCCAGCCGGCCCCCGCCTCACCCGAGTCATCTCTCTCCCCCTCAGGAGGTAAGAATGAACCTGCGCATCCTTTACCTAGCCCATGCTGTCATCACCCTGATCCTCGCCCTCGCCCTGTTGTTGATGACCCCGGTGATGTTGAACCTGCTTGGTCTCGAAAACACCCGCGACACCACCACTCTCACCCAATTGCTGGCCGCGGCCCTGATGGCCATCGGCTTGACCACGCTAGCCTCCCGCGAGGTGCAAGACCGATCGGCCCGTTCGGCCATCAACTCCGCCAACTTGGTCGCCGGCGTGTTGGGCTTTGTGATCTGCCTCAACGCCACCCTGACCGGCGTCTTCGGTTGGTTCGGTTGGGTGATGATTCTCTTCTATGCCCTGTCGGCCCTGGCCTTTGCCTACTTCCAATTCCTGGCTCCCTACAATTGATGCCGGCCCAAACGAGCCGGCAAACGGCCGATGCCTACTTCTGATCGGGGGCGGGCTGCTTCGATCCCTCTTCTTGTCCGCTTTGAACCCCCTTCGGGAACTGCATGCCCTCGCACGAACCGTTAGATTGACCCCTCCACGACCACTATGCTCATCCATTCTGCCTCCCAACTCCTCACCCTGGCCGGTGGCCCCCAGCGTGGGCGCGAGCTGGGTCGGCTAGGCATCATCGAAGATGGCGCCGTATTGATCCGCGAAGAGACCATTGTTGCCGTCGGCAGGACCGACGACCTGCGCGCCGCCTACCCCGACGAACCCACCCTCGACGCCAACCACTGCGTGGTGATGCCCGGCTTTGTCGATCCTCACACCCATCTGATCTGGGCCGGCGACCGGGCCGGTGAATTTGAGATGAAGATGGCCGGCATGCCCTACCTCGACATCCTGGCCGCCGGCGGCGGCATCATCTCAACCGTTAAAGCCACCCGTGTCGCTAGCCTAGAATCGCTCGCCGCTCAGACTCGCTCGCGCCTGGTGCGGATGTTTGCCTATGGCACCACCACCGCCGAAGCCAAAACCGGTTACGGCTTGAATGCCGCCAGCGAACTGCGCCTGCTCAAAGCCCTGCTTGCCCTGGATGAAGAAGGCCCCCTCGAACTGGCCATCACCTTCATGCCAGCCCATGCCATCCCGCCCGAATATCGCGATCATCCCCAAGAATACGTAGACGAGATCGTCAACCTCATGCTGCCCATGGCCCGAGACTGGTGGGAAACCCATGCCCCTGGCCGCCCTCTGCCCTTTGTGGACGTCTTCTGCGAGAAAGGAGTGTTCACGCTCGAACAATCGCGTCAGATCCTGACCCGCGCTCGGGAACTCGGCTTCCCGCTCAAGATCCACGCCGACGAGTTTGAGAACCTGGGCGGTGTACGCCTGGCTGTAGAACTGGGCGCAGCCTCCGCCGATCACCTGGTCAAAAGCTCTCCGGCCGACTTTGCCGCCCTAGGCAGCTCCGACACGGTAGCGGTTTCCCTGCCCTGCACGCCCTTCGGCCTAGCCGAGTGCCAATACACTCCAGCCCATGACCTGCTGGAGGCCGGCGCCATCCTGGCCCTGGCCAGCGATTGCAACCCCGGCACCACCTGGAACGAATCCATGCAATTTGTCATCGCCCTAGCTTGCCGCACGATGAAATTGACCCCCGCCCAGGCCATCGCAGCTGCCACCATCAACGCCGCCCATGCGATCCGTTGCGCCGATCGCATTGGCTCGATCGAAGTGGGCAAGCAAGCTGACCTGCTCATCCTATCGGTCAACGATTACCGTCACCTTGGCTACCGCTATGGCACCAACCTGGTCCATCAGGTGATCAAAAAAGGACGGGTATACTCAGTAAACGTAGGCTACTCCCGAACCGCCTGATCCTGCTCGCACCTTGCGCTTCTGCCGATGGGATTCTTTGCCGGCCTCAACCTCGAAACATACGATCGTCAATACTCCGATCGAGAGCTAGCTCGGCGCATTGCCGCCTATTTCCGTCCCCAAGCCAGACGGCTGAGTCTAGTCGCCCTGCTGGTGATCCTGCTCTCCGTACTCAACGCCGCTCTGCCGGTCCTCGTAGGTCGAGTGGTAGACGCGCTGGGCGAACAACCCACCCTCGGGGCGATCGTCCTGATCGGCATCGGCATGTTGATCCTCGGCGTTGCCCACTGGGGATTCAACTGGGCGCGACGCAGTCTGACGTTGCGTGCCGTCGGCGATGTCGTACTCCAATTGCGCGAACATGCCGTTCGTGCCGCCGCCGAACACGACCTTTCGTTCTACGACCAGTTCTCCTCCGGACGCATCCTCTCGCGCATCACCTCCGACACCAACGACTTCGGCCAACTGGTCGTCATCCTGACCGACGTGATCGCTCAGGTCTTTCAGGCAACCCTGCTGGGGATCATCCTGTTCCGCATCGAGCTGCGCATGGCCTGGTTGATGGTCGCCTTCTTGCCAGTGGTTTTTGGCTTTGCCATTGGGTTTCGCGGGCTGGCACGGCGCGTCACCCGCCGCGGCATGCAGGCCATGGCTGATGTCAACGCTGCTATCAAAGAAACCGTCAGCGGCATTGCCATCGCCAAGAACTTCCGCCAGGAACACAACATCTACGCTACCTTCGATCAGGCAAACCGCATGTCTTATCAGGTCAACGTGCGGCGCGGGCTGGTGCTCTCACTGGTGTTCCCGATTCTGAACGGCATGAGCGGCGTCTTTATTGCTATCCTGGTCTATGCAGGCGGCCAGGCGATCGGCGAGGGGCTGATCACCGCCGGAGCCTGGTATCTGTTCCTGCTGAGCTTGGATAATTTCATGTTCCCCATCATGAACCTGTCCTCGTTCTGGGCCCAGATCCAATCTGGGCTAGCCGCCGCTGAGCGCGTCTTTGCCTTGATCGACGCCGATCCCAACGTGGTTCAAATCGACTCGCGGGTTATCGAACGCCTCAAAGGCGAGATCCGCTTCGAGCATGTCTACTTCCGATACAGAGAGGGGGAACCCGTCCTAGAAGATTTCAACCTAACCATTCACGCCGGCGAGACGGTCGCCTTGGTGGGGCATACTGGCGCTGGAAAATCCTCGGTAGCCAAGCTGATCGCGCGCTTTTACGAATTCCAGGCCGGCTCGCTGATCGTGGACGGCTGCGACGTTCGCACCTTCGATTTGGTCTCCTACCGTCGCCAGCTGGGAATCGTCTCCCAGATCCCCTTCTTATTTTCCGGGACGGTGGCTGAAAACATCCGTTACGCCGCCCCGGGCATCTCCGACACCTACATCCTTCACCTGGCGCGCCAGATCGGCGATGGAGAATGGCTGGAAACCCTGCCCGATGGGTTAGATACCCAGGTGGGCGAGCGCGGGAACCGCCTTTCGATGGGACAGCGCCAATTGGTGGCGTTGATGCGGGTGCTCGTCCAACGTCCTTCGATTTTCATCTTAGATGAAGCCACGGCTAGCATTGACCCGTTCACCGAGTGGCAGATTCAACAGGCCTTGAATTTGATCCTCCAACGAGCGACGAGCATCCTGATTGCTCACCGTCTTTCTACCGTCAAGGCAGCCGATCGGATCGTGGTGATGCAAAAAGGGGCCATCATCGAAGAGGGCAGGCACGATCAATTGTTGGCTCGAGGCGGCCATTATGCCGATCTGTACAACACGTACTTTCGCCATCAGAGCTTGGCGTATGTGGAAAAAGCGCGTGATCTGCTGCGCGTCGATTGAGCCGGCCTCAAGAGCGCCTCTCGCCGGCCAAACCCTATCCTCAAAACTCTCATAATTCTCTATTGCCCCCGCCCAATTTATGGTATAAGAATAACGCCCTGCTGTGCGCGTGATGCAACAATCACGTTTTGGGCCAACACCCACAACAAGGGCCCCCCTTTTCGTGGAAACAACGCGATAGGCCTGAGCCAAGGCGGCGTTTCCCGATCGGGGCCCACCTGCGAAAGCAGGTCCAAAACTCGGTTGCACACGGCAACAGCGGGGTATCTTTGTAAGCAACTAAGGGGAACAGGAATCGGACGAGCTCTCCTAGCGCAACAACTCCTTCACCATCTGCTCCGGCACCTGAACCGCCACCACCTCGCCGCGCACTGTGACCTCACCGTTGGCGAGGATCCACTCTTCCACGATCACTTTTCTCCCTTTCACCTCTTTGATCCGTCCCCGCACTTCCAACACTGGTCCAAGAGGGGTGGGTTTAAGATACTCCACGTGCAACGAGGCCGTCAGATAACGCAAGGGGGGGTCGGTATCCATCTCGCGGCCTTCGGCACGATAGCCGGCCGCAGCGGCCGTGCCTGTACCATGACAATCTATCAAGGAGGCTAGCAACCCGCCATACACATAGCCAGACACGGCGGTATGATAGGGCTGGGGCTTAAAATAGCTGACCGTCTCCTCGCCGTCCCAATAACTCTTAAGCTGCAGGCCGTGCTCGTTGAGGCGTCCACAGCCATAGCATACGGCAAAGTAATCCGGATAGTAATCCTGAAACGCTTTGGTAGACATGACGGTGCAGGACCTCCTGGAAAGGGGAATCTCTTATGGGGTGGGGGTAGCGCTCGGTGTCAAAGTTGGCGTGTGGGTGATGGTTGGAGTCGGAGTGAGCGGAGGCACGCCTTCTACGGTGAAGGAACCGCCTTGTTTGAAGGTCAATCCGACGAAGATGTGCACGGTATACACGCCGGGCAGCCAACCGCCGGCCGGCGAGGCGCACTCGCTGTAATAGTATCCGCCGGTGCTGCCGTTCCACGGATATGTCTCATGATACACATATTCGCCATTACGATACCAAATGGCGCTCCATTGGGCGCCGGGAGTCATGTTGTCGTAGGAAAAAGTAGCGTAAATGCGGGCGATCGGGTTGCGGAATACGGTGGAAGGATTCTTAGGCAAGCCTCGCTCCACTTGGGTAGAGAACACCAGCGGGCTGATGACCGCCTTCGGATTAGGCGTGACAATGCTGGAGAACTGCACTTCGACCACCAGGGGCAGAAACGGAGTGGGGGTAATCGTGGGTGTATCCGTATACAAGGGCGTGTCGGTGATGGTGGGGGTCAGAGTGATGGTGGGCGAGAGGGTAATGGTCGGCGTCAAGGAAGGGGTGAGCGTAGGGGCAAGGGTGGGCGTAGGCGGATAGATTTCAAACACCGCTTGCAGGCCCACGGTCGGGAGCAGGACCGCCAAGGCGATCAAGGCCAAGGCTCCCCCAAACGCCCACAATGCCGCCGAAATGCGCGCCCGACGCAGTCGGTAGAACGTCAGCTTATGGGCTGCCTGCAATTGGCGCAAGCCGTTGCGCACCAGGAGAACGGCAAATAGGACCAAGAGAACGGTTATGGTGAGGAAGCCCGATCGCAGATCCATGGGATGGATTATAGCACTATGCGCCGTTCCTTCAACCCAACCAACAACATCCCAATTCCCAAACACAACACCAGCGTAACCGCCAAGCCGGCCTCCGGGCCGAACGCACCCCCCGTGAACCAATCCGGCCCAGTCTCCATCAGGTTGAGCATACTGCCCCCGATCGGCGAGACGCCGCTTACCTCCAGGCCGAACAGATTGCCTTGGGCCCAATTCCAAGCCGAATGCAGGGCTGAAATGCCCCACAGCGATCCCTCGCGCAGGGCATACAGCGCTGCGAACAAGCCAAACAACGCCAAATTGATCAGCGCCAGGGCATTCAAATTCGGATTGAGACCGTGGAAGACAGCAAACACCAACGAAGAGATCAGAATACCCACCCAAGGCCGATAGCGCACCCCCAAGGTCGGTAACATCCATCCCCGAGTCAACGCCTCTTCGGCAGCGCCCTGAACCAGCCACCCAACCCCGATGATCAATACCCCACCCAACGCAGCCGGATGTATTGGACGAACAGCGGTCTCCTCTAAAGTAGCGCTTCCAAACAACGCCAAGACCCCAACCACGCCGGCCATCATGAGGATTCCCACCCCAAAGCCGCGCACATACTTCTGGAGCCAACCAGAGCGTTCAAACCCTAGCGTCGCCGGCGATCGCTTTTCCACCAGCGTAACCCAGAGGGCCAGCAGAACCATGATCGATCCAAAGGAGAAAACAAGAAACACACTTTGCCAGAACGCGCCCAGCAGGGGCGGCTGATCCTGGAACCCCCCCAACACCATATCCATAGCCGATGGCCCGTAAAAGATGAATAACAAGACCAACAGGGGCAGCGCGGCAAAATTAGCCAACAGCAGAATAGCGATTGCAACCGCCAGAGAGACCGCCCAATGCGGCAGACGCTTGCTTTGGCGCGCCAACACAAACAGACGGCTGTCACCTAACCAGTTCATCATCCCTCTTCTCCTTTCAGGTAGGCTGGAAGTTCCACACCGGCAACAAATCTGCCCTTACGGCTGCGCTCAGAGGACAGCTCCCGCAACGCCTAAGGCCCATTCTACGTGGATCGGCGTATCCTGGCAATGGGAGAAGCGGCCAAAAAAGTTTTTGAGACAAGCAGATGATCTAGATCTTTGTGTTTCTGCGTGAGCCAATCTATATAGAGATCGGGCGACTGCTCCAAAAAAGATGGGTAAACGAACAGGGCTGGGAATTCATATTCGGTCGGCTCAACTTTTGGTAAAATCAGATTCGGGCGTATCTCAGTGCGCTCCTTCTTCATGGGTTGTCAGGTAGTTTTCGGACTGCCTCATAACCTTTAACCACATTTTTACCAACTTTAGAACAATCACTTACAGAGATCGTTTTTTCGCTTTATTTTATGGTATGATTTTCTATGACATAGGTTTCATAATGGACGATCGGATTACCATAATCGAAGGGCCTCCTCCGCTGCTTGAATCGGTCCATGACGGGTGGGCCATGGGCTTGAACGAAGGGCCTCACTTTTCTCAGCTATTTCTCACTCGCTTGCGCACGTTCAACGGGCCGGCCCTGGTGGAGCGTTGCCATCGCGCTTGGCGCAACAAAACCGACATCCATCTTTACTACCGGAATGAAATAGGCATCGAACAACGCGTGCCGATCGCAGCGGCGCGCAGCGTTTCCACTCCTGAAGGGGATGTCCTGCTACTGTGGATCTACTTGGACAGTGACGAGGTAACGTTCGAAATCGACACCGGCGAGGACGACGCAGCAGAAGATGAGCGCGACTAAGCGCTTCCCTTTTTTGCTCGCTTCGTTTCTTTCTTGACCTCTCTCCTCACTTCAACATGAACTCGCTTCTCTCCGACCTCCACGCTGGCGTCCTCACCCTGACCCTAAACCGACCCGAACGTGCCAACGCCCTCACCCTAGAGCTGATCGCCGCCCTGCGCGCCGCCCTCCAACAGGCTGAGCAGGACTCTCGGGTACGCGTCGTGATGATCACCGGCGCTGGCCAAGCGTTCAGCGCCGGCCATGACGTGCATGAAATGCAGGCCGCCGCCAGCACCGTATCCTACGGCGAGCACCTCCAAACCACCTACAACCCGCTGATCCTGCACCTGCGAACGTTCGAGAAGCCCATCCTGGCAGCCATTCCCGGCATCTGTGCTGGGGCCGGCCTGGGAATCGCTCTGGCTTGCGATCTGCGCATTGCTTCGCCCCAAGCCCGCTTTGTGGTCGGTTTCCGCCGCCTGGGGCTGGTTCCCGATAGCGGGGTCTCGCTCCTCCTGCCGGCCCTGATCGGATTGGGCCGCGCCCTCGAATTCTACCTGAGCAACGATCCCATCGATGCCGAAACCGCCCATCGGTGGGGACTCATCAACCGCCTGGTCACCACTGACCTTCTGCCGGCCACACACGCCCTGGCCACACAACTGGCCGCCGGCCCTTTAGACGCGTTCGGCAAGGCCAAGCGTGCCTTCCATCGCGCCATGACCCCTCACCTAGAGCACATCCTCACCCTAGAAGCCGAACTGCAAGAACAAGCCGGCCGCTCCAACGAACATCGCAGCGCTGTAGAAGCCTTTCTCGCCAAGCGTTCCTAATCCCCCCAATGTCCTTCCTTAGCTAAAATTAGCCTCCCATGAACCCATCCTTCAACACGGGTATATCTTAAAATGCTTAGCCGTGAAGAAATCGATCGATTGAACTGCGAATTCGAGAAAAAACAACCGCCGGAGATCCTCCAATGGGCATTTGACACCTTTCGCGATGATGAGATCGCCATGAGCTGTTCCTTCCAAACGCAATCCATGGCGTTGCTCCACATGGCCACTCGCCTCCGACCCAACCTGCGAATTCTCTTTCTAGATACCGGCTACCACTTCTGGGAAACGCTCGAATTTCGCGAACGCATCCAACGGGAATGGAACCTGAACGTGACAGACCTCTACCGAGACTCGCGCTGGGATGTCTTCGTGCGGCAGCACCTTCGCACCCTGCCCATCGAGGACCCCGACCTGTGTTGCTACATCCACAAAGTCCAGCCAATGCAAAAGGCCGTGACCGGATTGCGAGCCTGGATCACCGGCATCCGGCGCGACCAAACCCCACAACGCTCCCAAGCCCGCATCCTAGAACCCCAAGAAGGGGACCTGCTGAAGATCAATCCCCTCTTGAATTGGACGCACGCTCAGGTCATGCACTACCTCCAGGAGCACCGCCTCCCCGCTCATCCCCTTACAACACGCGGCTACCGCTCCATCGGTTGTGCACCCTGTACCATCGCTGTGAGCGCCGACGCTCCGGAGCGCGCTGGACGCTGGGCCGGCCGCGGCAAGACCGAATGTGGCCTACACACCGAGATGTTCAAACAAAAGGAGTGGCCGATCCATGAAGAGTAAGGACGCCTGGCTGGCAGCCAAAGCTCTCACCCCAGAGCGCCTGGCGCTGGCCCGGCGCGTGGTCGAAGACGTCCGCCGCGGGCGCAATCTGGGCGAGAGCCTACGCGCCCATGCCTTGCCAGGAGGCGGCGTGTTGGGCAAGTCCTTCTTGGTGGCGGCCTATTATCAGATGATCGCCGAGGGCCTCCTTGAGCCCGACACGGCCTTGCTGGATCGGTTGCGCATGAAGCCGATCCGCACCCTCTCCGGCGTGACCACGGTCACGGTGCTCGTCAAGCCTTATCCTTGCCCGGGGAAGTGCATCTTCTGCCCAACCGACGTTCGCATGCCCAAGAGCTACCTCCCCGATGAGCCAGGGGCAATGCGCGGCCTAGAACATCAATTTGATCCCTACGAACAGGTGCGCTCGCGCATTACCCAACTGGAAGCGCTCGGCCATTCCACCGACAAGATCGAACTGCTCATCTTGGGAGGCACCTGGAGCGCCTACCGTCGCGACTACCAAGAGTGGTTCATCGCTCGTTGCTTCGAAGCCTTAAACGAAACCCCACGACCTGCAGTGGATGCAGAATACCTCCTGACCAACGCACCGAATGCGCCGGCTCCGGCAGTGAACTTAGCCAAGATTCATCGGCGCAACGAGACCGCCCGCCACCGCAACGTTGGCCTGGTGATTGAGACCCGACCCGATGAGATCACTCCCGACGAGATCCGCCACCTACGCGCCCTTGGCGTCACCAAAGTCCAGCTAGGCGCCCAGAGCTTGGACGATCGCATCCTCGCACTAAACCAACGTGGCCATAACGTTGCCTGCACCCGCCGCGCCGTGGCCCTGCTGCGCGCTGCCGGCTTCAAGATCGTCTTGCACTGGATGCCCAACCTGTTGGGCGCCACCCTCGAGTCCGACCGCGCCGATTTTGTCCGTCTGTGGCAAGGGCTGTGCCCGGATGAGCTCAAAATCTATCCCACCCAACTGCTGGCCAACGCTGAGCTATATGAATACTGGAAGCGCGGCGAATACCGACCTTACACCACGGCCGAACTGATCGATCTCTTGGCCGACATCAAGACCACTATCCCGCGCTACTGTCGCGTCAACCGCGTGATCCGCGACATTCCCTCAACCCATGTCGTTGAAGGCAACCGACGCACCTCGCTACGGCAGGACGTGGAAGCGGAGATGAAACGACGCGGCACACCATGCCAGTGCATTCGCTGTCGCGAGGTGCGCGGCCAAATTGTGCGCCCCGACCTGCTTACCCTGGATGATCTGACCTATTCCACCGACTTCGCCGAAGAACATTTCCTCTCGTTTGTGACGCCGGACGATCGGATCGCCGGCTTCGTGCGCCTGTCGCTGCCGCAGCCCGGCGCGCCGGCCCTCGGACTAAGCGAACTTGAGGGAGCAGCTCTGATCCGTGAACTGCACGTCTACGGGCTTTCGCTGCCGGTTGGGGCAGAGCGCCAGGGGGCGGCGCAACACGTTGGCTTGGGAACACGCCTGTTGGGCGAAGCAGAGCGCATCGCTCGGGCGCGCGGTTTTCGCCGCATGGCCGTGATCGCCGCAGTAGGAACGCGCAAATACTACTTGGAACGCGGTTTCCAGCGCGGGGAGCTCTATCTCGTCAAATCGCTTTAAGCATCACTCTCCTCAATCGACGTTCGCTGTGAACCTGTACCTTCATCTCTTCTGGGTCTTCTTGAAAATCAACCTGCTCAGTACGTCTGGGCCGGCCTCGGTGGGCCTGCTCTACAACGAGGCCGTGGGCACCCTGGTGGATGAGGCTCAATTCGTTCAGGCGGTGGGACTCTCCTCGGTCCTGCCCGGCTCAGACGCCCTGCAACTGGCCATGTACATCGGTTACGCGGCCGGAGGCATCGCCGGCGGATTGGTGGCCCTGTTTGCTTCGATCTTGCCACCCACCGTGCTGATCCTGGGAATCGTGATGGCGCTCCATCGCTTGCGCCGCGAGGCGTGGATCTCCAGCTTCCTGGAGGGCTTGACACCGGCCATCTCAGTCGTGATCCTGTTTGCAGCCTGGAAAGTCTTTCAGAAGGGGGGAGAAATCGGCTGGCAGGGCTGGCTATTGGGCTTCGTCAGTCTGGTGGCGCTCCTGCTGGAAGCGCCACCTCGCATCGTCGTCCTGATAGCTGCTGTGATCGGAGTGATCTTCTTCTCATGACCTCTTCTTCTCGCCCCTTGGTCTGGTGGAAGTTGTTGTGGATGTTTTTGAAGGTGAACTTGCTCTCGCCTTCTGGGCCGGCTTCCATCGGCTTGCTCTACAAAGAAGCCGTTGGCTCGATCATGAGCGAGGAGCGCTTCGTGGAAGCAGTGGGCTTCTCGAACATGCTCCCCGGCAGCGAGGCGCTCAAGCTGGCCATGTTTGTGGGATATGCCGCCGGCGGCATTCCTGGCGTTCTCACCGCCCTGTTGGGAGCTATCCTGCCGCCCACGGTTATGATGCTGGTTGTAGCGTTTCTCTTGCAACAGATTCAGCGTGAGGATTGGCTCAAGGGCTTCATAGCCGGCATGAGCCCGGCCGTCGCCGCTTTAATGGTGACGGTGGCCTGGGAGTTGATGCGCACCACCCGTAGCAAACGGGTCAACTTTCGCTTTCTGCTGATTGCCGGCCTGAGCGCTTTGGCCCTGGCGATGGGGATCACTCCCCCGCTGGTCCTGATTGGCGCTGGCATTTTAGGTATCTTGCTGTACCGATAGGTGAAATCATGGACCTGGAAATTTATATTTTTACCAACGGACGTCCGACCACCTTCCCTGCCATGGAATACGGCGCCCGACTCGGCGCCACGCTGGCAGAGGCCTCGGTGCGCTTGATCGGGATCGAGGAGCAACCTTCGCCGGCTCAGATTGACGAGGAGCAGCATCCCCTCGAAAAAGTATTTGCCCAGGCGGTGGAGATCTTTGAGCAGCAAGGCGTGTTCTACGCGCTGGAGGTCATGCGTGGACCAGCCGAGGAGGTGATCCCTAAGCGGGTAGCTGGGCAGCAGGCCTTGGTGGTGATAGGCCCGCTCGGACGCCCGCCGTTGAAGCGCCTGCTGGCCGGCCGATCATTCCGTCATTTCATGGAGCACGTGAGCGAGCCGATGATCTATGTTCCCAAGGTCAAGTGGCCGCCCAAGCGGATCTTGGTCTGCGTGGGCGGTTTGGGGTACCAGGTGACCGCCGAAAATCTGGCCATCCGTCTGGCCAAAGCCGTGCAGGCCGAGATGGTGTTGCTCACCGTTGTCCCCCCGATCGACTTAGATTACCCCGAAGCGCGCCAGGTGCGCGAACACTGGCACCATCTGCTCGAGACCGATACCCTGATCGGCAAGAATCTGCGCCGCGGGCTGGAGATCGCCCGCCAGGCCGGCCTACAGGCCTCGGTCAAGGTCCGCAACGGGATCGTGATCGGAGAAATCGTGGACGAAATCAAAGAAGGGGGCTACGAATTGATCTGCATGGGCTCCCCCTACAGCACTCAAACTCTGCGACAGCTCTACTCCCCGAATATCACCGCTGAAATCGCCGAACGCGACCTGGCCCCCGTCCTTACAGCGCGCTACAAACCTGAAGGATGACGCCGAGCGGTTAGTAGCCCTGGCTTTGCTCCCATTCCTTGATGGCCGCCTGCAGGATGGCTCGGATCTCCGGATCGGAAACTTCCTCCACGCTGGCAAACTTTTGTAGACCTACCCACACGATCACCCCGCCATCGGGCGATGGCTGCAGCCGCACGCTGCGATTGGCTAACGGCGAGGCGGCCAGCCGCGCTTGTAGGATGCGGTCGATCTGCTCCACGATGCCCGGCTGGTCAGCAGGTTGGTCCTCCGCCGGCTTGGCAAGCGGGGGCGAAGGCGGCGTCGGGGCCGGCCGAGGGGGAGAAACCCGGCCGCTCGCTCCGGGGTCGGCCTGGAGAGCAGGAGCCGGCCGGGGCGGACTGGGAGGCGCCGGCCGCCTTTCGAGCCAAGGACGCATCGAGTTCAGAAGGTCCAACAGGCGCTTTCGGTGGGATTCGTCCAGGGGATTCACCTCTACCGGCTGATCGTCTAGATCAAGGCGCAGCTGTTGCCGGTCATCCAACCACAGTCGGAGCAGGGTTTTCCCCGTCTTGGGCGGCATGGCCGGCGTCTCGGCCCGATGGGCCAAAACCAAGCGCTCGGCCTCGAGGCGTGCTTGCCGGATGGCGCGGGCGGCTTTTTCTTCGACCTGCCGAATCTTGCGATCGGCGCGCAGCTTTGAGTCGAAAAAGCCGATGGTCCAACCGACCAGCAGAGCCGCTAAACCGATAAAAATCCGCATCAATCCTTCTGTGATCTCAATCGGCATATTCCCTCAGCGGTTGACAAGTCGAGCAGAAGTGCGTGCCACGTTGACCCAGCCGTAATTTTACAACCAATGCGCCGCAGGTCGGGCACGGTTGCCCGGTGCGTCCATAGACGCGAAAGTGATTTTGAAACTCGCCGCCGCGATAGACCCAATCAATCGAAGCCCCGTTGCTCCGAATGCCTTCCTGCAAGACGGTCTGAATGGCCGCATGCAGTCGTTCTGCCTGCTCACGGGTGACGGTGTGAGAAGGCGTGGCGGGGTGTAGGCGCGCCAAGTACAGGGCTTCGTCGGTGTAGATGTTGCCCAGGCCGGCTAAAAAGGTCTGATCGAGCAACAGCGGTTTGAGCAAACGGCGATGCCGCCGGAGCTGCTCATACAGCCAAGCCACCGTGAAAGCTTCAGAAAGCGGCTCCGGACCGAGATCGCCTACCACCTGCGCCGGATCCTCGGTCAACCAAACACGGCCGAACTTGCGAGGATCGCTGAATACCAGGGCTTGTCCTTCAGCTGGCCCAGCCTGCGCTCGGCGCAGCCTCCAGCGCAGTCGCTCATGCTTGCCCGGCGGCGAGGACGCCTCTTGAAGGACCAGATCGCCGCTCATCCGCAAATGGATGAAGAGATAGCCATCGGACAGGCGAACGCTCAGAAATTTGCCCCTGCGGTCCACCTCCTGAATGCTCTGCCCGCGAATCCGCTCCTGGAATTCCCCCAGCGAGGGATGGGCGATCGTCCGCGCCCAGCGAATCTCAGCCTCTGAGATTTCAGCCCCCAACAAGGCTGGCCGCAAGGTTCGGGCGATGGTCTCGACTTCGGGCAACTCGGGCATACTGCTAAAAAGCACTCAGGCCATCAAACGATCACTCGTTGAACAACTCGCCGACGCTGCGTCCCTCGTGAGCACGCAAGATCACCTCACCCAACAGGGCCGACACGGTGATGATCGTGATCCGATCTTTCAGATATTGAATCTTGTGCGGCGGGATCGGGACAGTATCCGTGGTGACGATGTGCTTGATCGGCAACGAAGCCAGGCGTTGCGCCCCATCGGTCGACAGCACCGGATGGATGAACGCCAGATACACATCGCGCGCCCCGTGTTGTTTCACCAACTGCACCGCCTGCTGCATCGAGCTCCCGGTGTCCACCTCGTCGTCCACGATGATCACATCGCGGTCGGTCACATCGCCGATCAACGTCAGCGCCTCGGTTTTCACGTTGTTGCCCACCCGACGCTTCTCTACAAAGGCGATCGGCATATCCAGATCGGCGGCGTAGTTGCGGCCCTTCTTGGCAAAGCCCAGATCGGCCGCCACCACCACCGGATCTTTCATGTGCGGACGCAAATGGGTCTTGATGTGTTTGGTCACCAACGAGGCAGCGCTCAACACATCGCCTGGGATGGAGAAGAACCCTTGAATCTGGCCGGCATGGGGATCGAGCGTCATATAGCGATCGGCGCCGGCCACTTCGATCATATCGGCCACCAAGCGCGCTGTGATTGGCACGCGAGGTTGATCCTTCTTATCGGACCGCCCATAGCACAGATAGGGCACCACTGCCGTAATGCGCGCCGCCGAGTCCAGCCGCAGAGTCTGGATCATGATCAACAACTCCATCAAGTTGCGGTGCACCGGCGACGACGTGGTCTGGATGACATACACATCCTGTCCACGCACACTGCTATGCAGGCGGACAAACAGATTCTCGTTCGGGAACTCGATCACATCTCGACCGCACAGGGGCCGACCCAGGTACTCCGAGATCTTCTGGGCCAACTCGGAAGAGGCTGTGCCGGCATACAACTTTATATCCCCGTATACCCTCATCTCATGCGAATGGTGGTACATTTCTCTTCTCCTAAAACCGATCTTCGTCTGCTCGAGATCGCCCTCTCCCTTGGCTTTCCAGTTCAAGGGCCGAGCGCTTGTCCATCCCGATCATCCCCACCTCCCATCCACCAGAAGTTGCACCGCCTCCCAGGGAGAAAGACTACGCTCATGAACCCTCTGCAAAACGGCCTCGAACTTTGCCTGCGGAACTGCCGCCCGGAAACGGGCCATCAGCGCCTTTTGAAGCAACGCTTCCACCTCGGACCTCAGCCGGGCGCGCTCTCGAGCAGCCCATTCCCCACTCCGACGCAAATGCTCGGCATGAGCGGCAATGTGCCCGATCAACTCCACGATCCCCTTCCCCTCAGTCGCAACTGTCCGCTGAATGGGCGGGATCCACATCTGCTCCGAGGTAGGCAAAGCCGCCTCGTTCACCGTTTCCCAACGCCCATGATGGCGCACCACCCGCCGTGTGGGATGCGCCAGACTGAGCATGGAGTGCAATGCCCTCTCGGTGCTCTCCACGCCCGGGCGATCGGCCTTGTTCAACACCAGAATATCGGCTATCTCCAAAATACCGGCCTTGATCGCTTGAATATCGTCTCCTAGGCCAGGGGCTTCCACCACCAACGTGGTGTGGGCCAAGCGAGCGATGTCCACCTCGCCCTGGCCGGCGCCGACGGTCTCGATTAAAAGGATGTCATAGCCGACGGCATCAAACACCTGGGCCATGGCAGCCGTCGCCTGGGCCAATCCCCCCAGCGAGCCGCGCGAAGCCATGGACCGAATGAACACCCCGGGGTCGCCGGCCAAATCGCGCATGCGCACCCGATCGCCCAGGATCGCCCCTCCGCTAAACGGGCTGGACGGATCCACAGCCAACACCGCCACCTGTCTGCCCTCGCGACGATAGTGGAGCGTCAATTGATTGACCAAGGACGACTTCCCCGTGCCGGGCGCGCCCGTCACCCCAATCCAATGAGCCCGGCCGGTTTGCGGAAAGAGCCTGATCAGCGCCGCCCGCCCCTCATCGGTCTCGTTCTCCACCTGGGTCAGCAAACGAGCCAGGGCTAGGCGATCGCCTTGAAGCGCAGAATGAACCAAATCCATAGCGTTTTCGTCAGGGATGTGGAGCCAGATTATGCCTGAGGCACCACGCCCTCCACCGCCTCCCGAATATCCCGGACGATCTGCTCGGTGGACGTCCCTGGCCCATAGACGGCATAGACGCCGAGCTCCTTCAGGCGCGGCACATCCTCGTCGGGAATGATGCCACCCACGAACACCTTTACGTGACCCTGTCCGTTGGCTCGCAGCAACTCCAGCACGCGCGGCACCAAGGCCATATGCGCGCCCGACAAGATCGAGAGCCCTACCACGTCCACATCTTCCTGCAGGGCCGCCTCGGCGATCATCTCGGGCGTCTGCCGCAGGCCGGTGTAGATGACCTCCATGCCGGCATCGCGCAACGCGCGCGCCACCACCTTAGCGCCGCGATCATGCCCATCCAGACCAGGCTTGGCCACCAAGACTCGGATTTTCTTTCCTGTCATGCAACCTCCGTATCCATCCAACAAAACGCTCTGTTGACGCTTGTCGTCCTGGACCGAACGTGTCGGATCGAACAGGCGTACGACCAGAGCACGACAGAAATTATACTACGGGGTGCCTGTGCAAAGGCACCGATGACCTGCAGCAAAAAGCACACAACCGCCGGGCCCTCAGAGCGTGCAGAGACTTTACCTTTAGGAAGTGTTCTGCGTCCTCTGCGCGTTCCTCGTAGTCGCTGTCTACGGGGATCCCAGTGGGATGATAAAATAATCGAAGCGACAAAGCGCCCCTTGGCCTCGGAACCGTTTTGTACCGAGCAACGTTTCCAAAGATAAGGGCTCCCTCCATCTCGCCCTTCCCTGCAACCACGTTGGAAGGCCGCTCTCTCGCACTCCTGCATGCTGAGCACCCCCGCCGCAACGACCGAACCTTTCTCGGCCGGCACGGGCTTCCTGCTGCCATCTCTTCCCGCAAGCGAGGCGGCACCTTGACTATCACAAGGAGGTACGCATGAAACGAGATCGCTTCCTGTTAGCAATCCTGATCGGGATTGGCCTGCTGGTCATCCTAGCGCTCGTCTTGTTTTTCATACGCCGGCAGAGCACGCTGGTCTATGGGCCAGAGGACACCCCAGAAGGAGTCGTCCGCAACTACCTGATCGCCATCTTGCGCCAAGATTACGATCGCGCCTACGGCTATCTGGCCGACCGGCCGGCCAAGCCGTCGTATGCCCAGTTCCAACAAACCTTCCTGCAGGGCCTTTTGACCCCGTCCAACCTCGGCGTGGACATTGGCCCGACCGAAATCGTCGGCGCTCAAGCCTATGTCAAACTATACACCCAATACAACCCCACCAACCTGTTTATCTCCGGCTACCGAAGCGAGGATCGTGCCGTGTTGGTGCGCCAGGGCAACCAGTGGAAGATCGAACAAATGCCAATATACGTCTGGCATTGGGAATGGTATCAACTCACACCAACGCCGCTCAAAAGCCCGTAAACGGAGGCCCTCATGCACACCGTCCGTCGCATCTACTTTTATGCCGTTGCTTTTATCAGCCTAGAGGTCGTGATCTGGGGCAGCATTAGCCTGCTGCGCAGCCTCGTTTCCGCCCCACAGATCGTCATCAGCGGGGATGTCCTCGCCCGCGCCCTGGCCCTGGTCTTGGTCGGCGCCCCGATTTTTGTCGTTCACTGGAGCTGGGTCCAACGCGGCGCCGCTTCTGACAACGACGAGCGCACCTCGCCGATCCGCGCTATCTTTCTCTACGGCGCTATGCTGGCGACCCTGATCCCCGCTGTTCAGAACCTGCTGGCTCTGATCAACCGCCTGCTCTACCTGTGGGGTGGCCTGGATGTCTCCGAAGCCCTCCTAGGCGGACAACAAACCTGGCTGGACAACCTGATCGCCATCGCCATCAACGGCATAATGGCCCTGTACTTCTTTCACGTAGTGCGCCGAACCGGGTCCACCCTGGCCCGTGTGGAGCTGTTTGCCGGCGTCCGCCGCTTGTATCGCTACCTATGGCTGCTCTACAGCCTGATCCTAACCGTGTTTGGGATCCAGCAACAGCTCCAATTTGTCCTGTATACGCCGATGGTCACCATGATCTACCTGCCGAACAAAGCCTTCTTCAACGGCCTGTCCTTAATCCTCGTCGGCTTGCCGCTGTGGTACTTCACCTGGTACACCTGCCAAGAGGCCACTGTCCACCCAGAAGAACGACATTCCTACCTACGACTGGGCATGCTCTTCCTGCTTACCTTAGGAGGCATGGCGGTGGCCCTCTCGGCCGCCGGCATCCTGCTGGCGCTCTTCCTGCGCTGGACGCTCGGCGAACTCTGGACTCCGTCCGATTTCTTGGCCCAAGTCAGCTCCCCCCTCTCCCTAGGCGTGCCGATGGCCGTGCTCTGGGGCTACTACGGCTATTGGCTGCGTCACGACCTTCGGCTCTTTCCCGAAGAAGCACGCCGCGAGGAGATCCTGCGCTTCTATTTCTACCTCCGTTCCCTAGCCGGCCTGATCGTCGCCTTCATCGGCGCGACGCAACTCGCCTCCTTCCTGCTCCAACTGCTGATCGGCGACCAAATCTGGGGAGATGTCCTGCGTACCAACCTAGCCAATGCTCTTGCTATCTTAACAGTCGGTCTGCCGCTCTGGCTACGCACCTGGTTGCCGATGCAAGATCAGGCCCGCGCTCCGGGCATGACCGGTGGTCTAGCCCGCCGTTCTTGGATCCGCAAAGGCTACTTATACCTCGTGCTGTTCCTGTCCGTGATAGGCGGCATGTTCACCGCCATGAGCGTGGTCTTTCGCCTGTTGCAGGCCGCCCTGGGAGGGCAACCCCTCGACCTGGTTGCCTGGCTCAACTCCATCAAGGACGCCCTGTTCTTCCTGATCGTCCTGCTCTACCACCTGCGTTGCCTGCGGGCCGATGGCGCCGAGACCGCCCGCGCCCTGCTAGAGCGCCACGCCGCCTTTCATGCCCTGGCCTTTGTGCGTCCCAGCAGCCCCATTGAGGCAGCCCTGCCGGCCGAGGTCCAGAAACATGCCCCAGGGTTGCGCCTGACCGTTGCGGATGCCCAGAAGCACGAGCCCCCCTCTCTGCCGGCCGATTTGCCTCCGGTCCGGGCGGTGCTGCTCCCATCTGATCTCGCCCTCTCGCAATCGGAGTCGGTGCGCTCCTTCTTGCTCGCTTTTGATGGCCCGGTGATCGTGGTCCCCATAGAACACCCGCGCATCCTGTGGACAGGCGGCGCCAATCCCATCGAGTCGGCAGCCATCGCCCTCCGTCAACTGAGCGAAGGACAAGACGTGCGACCCTCCAGCGGCGCCTCCCCATGGATGATTGTGATCTACCTGTTCGCCGCCCTGTTCGGCTTTCAAGTATTGCTCTTGGTGCTCTCGCTGGGCTTCGCCCTAACCAATTTAGATTGATCGGGGCCGGGGCGTATTCCAGCCAAACCGCATGCTACCCGCCGGCCCCCCTGTTCCTGAGGCTCGACGCCGCTTCCCTAACAACATCCGCTCTGTGTTCGCCTCTGTGGGCGAGGGATGGTTGGCCTGGGTCCTACACCCAAGAGCGATGCGCCTTCGTGTATTCGTTGTCCCAATTCGTTGACGGCTTTGCTCGCTATCGAACGGCCTAGCGTTTGATCCTCCCCAAACCCACCAAAAATATTACAGTGTCACGATCTTGACACAGTTTCTAAGCAGTGATTAAATAGCGACACTGCCCGGCTTCGCCGTAGCAAGCGAAACGGACGGCCGGGCAAATATTTTTCAGCAGGAGAACGTAGCATGTCCGAGCGTTATGTTGGCACCGTCAAGTGGTTCAATGCCACCAAAGGGTATGGCTTCATCGGTCGCGATGATGGAGAGGATGTCTTTGTTCACTTCAGTGCGATCCAGATGGAGGGCTATAAAAAATTGGAGGCCAATCAGAAGGTTGAGTTTTCGATTGAGGAAGGCCCGAAAGGGTTGCAAGCCGCAAATGTGAAAATTCTATCGTAACCCATATACCGTTGAACTCAACAGGGCTGTTCGAGACAGCCCTGTTTTTGTTCTAGCGAAGCTATCGCAAGGGACATGCTCCTCCTTTTCGGGCAACAGCAAAGAAGCCACTGGCCCAAGGCGCCAGCGGAGAATGACACCATAGCCGGTCGATTGCCTGAGCAACGTGCATCACCCAAGCCGGCCCATGGGCTAGCGCAAACAGCATGGGGATCAACACCAGATCGCTATAGCCAATATGCACCGATGCAAAGCCGGCTTGAAGCAATTGCCAACGCAGCTCGCTTGGGTCGAGCTCGCGTTCATCAGGGCTGTGAAAGCGATGATAAAAATCGGGAAAGAGCGCACGCACAATATGGCGCAAGATGGCATTCCGATTTGGATCCAGGCTATAGAATATTCCGTTTGGTGTCAGATGGCAGGCAATCCGGTTCAACAAGGGCGGAACCGCCTCTGCCGGTAAGTGATGAAGAAAAGCCAAACAGACGACAACATCATAGGTTTCTTGCCATGCAAATTCTTCCAACGGCATGCAGTAGAAGCGCACATTGTCCACGCCGGCCTGGCGAGCCGATTGTGTGGCACGCTGAATGGCCTGAGGAGAAAGGTCAATACCGATCACCTCCTCGGCGTAGGGTGCCAGCATAAGCTCGAATTGCCCATCGCCACATCCCAGCGAGAGAACGCGACCCAAGCGAGCGGCGCCGGCATACCTGAGCAAGGAGGCCAAATCTCGCTGCAGGCGCAAACGCCAACCAAGAGGATGATACCTTTGTTCGTTATACAGGTCGTCAAAGAATTCAGCTTCTGTGCGATGCAAGGGATGACGACTATCGAGCATACTGGAGGATTCTATTGGGATAGCAAACCAACATCACCGTAGGGGCCGGCCATCTATACCTCCGCAAAGCCCGCAGGTCGATCCAGCAAGCTTGGCCGGCTAGCGGGCGCCTCACCAAACGATGAGACGCCCTCTTGTATCGGAACAGGGGGATCGCATGTTGGCGAATCGAGATTGGCGCAGTGAAACAATGGGGAAGGAAGGTCCTCCCTTCCCCATGCTCTCACGTCTTTCACCGAGGAAACCTACTTCCCCAATCGCTTTTTGAAGGCAGCGATCAGAGCAGGGACGATCTGGAACAAGTCGCCCACCACACCGTAATGGGCCTGTTGGAAGATCGGCGCTTCGGGATCCTTGTTGATCGCCACGATCAGCTTCGAGTTGCGCATGCCGACCAGGTGTTGAATGGCGCCAGAGATGCCGCAGGCAATGTACAGATCGGGAGAGACCACCTTGCCGGTTTGACCCACCTGGTGGGCATAGCTGATGTAGCCGGCATCCACAGCCGCTCGCGAGGCGCCCACTGCCCCGCCCAACACAGCAGCCAATTCTCCGATCAATTCAAAGCCCTTCTGGGCCGTCGCTTTTTCATCCAGACCGAGCGCCGGATTATTGCTCACCCCACGACCGCCAGAAACGATCACCGAAGCATCTCCCAGATTTACCGACGCCTCGGTAGTCGAATACCCCGCAATGATAGATTGCGCATCCACCTTCGCTTCAGCCCGAATCACCGGCCCGCTGCGTCCTTCCTGGCGAGGTGGCTTCGGGAAGGAGCGAGCGCGCAGAGCGACGAATATCGGCCGAGCAGTGCAGATAGTCTTTTCCAAGACTTTGCCTTCATAGATCGGACGGGTGAACACGATTTGGTCGCCGTTAACTTCTACAGCGGTCACGTCGGTCAACACACCGCTGTTCAGGTCCACGGCTGCCATGGCGGATAGTTCGCGGGTGCGCGCCGTCGTAGGAAGTAGGATCAGGTCTGGGGTGTGGGAGGAAGCGAGCGCTGAGAGGGTCGAGGCATAGGGTTCGGCGCGATAGTCGCCTAGCTCAGGGTGATCGACCACGATCACCTCGTCGGCCCCATATTCGAAGGCCGCCTTGACCAGTGTCTCTACCCCAGAACCAAACACTAGCGCAGTGACCGAATCGAAGGTCTTTCCTAGCCCAAGCGCTTCCCAGGAACTGGGTTGGACTTCACCCTTGAAGTGGTCAATATACACCCAGGTTTTCATAGCACTTTCTCCGCCAGAATCTTTTCGACCAGGGCTTCGGCGATGGCCTCGGGCGTATCGCCAGTGATGATCTGGCATACGGTCTCCCGAACCGGCGGGTTCATGATCTCCACCCGCTTGACGGCTGCAGTTGGGGCACTCAATCCCAGATCGGCCAGGGTCCAGACTGGGATGGTTGCCTTGGATGCCCGGCGAATTCCCATGAACGAGGGATAACGCGGCTCGCCGATGGATTGGACAATGCTGAGGACCGCCGGCAATTTGGCCTTGACGATTTGCCGACCCTCCTCAAGGACGCGCTCCACAGTGACGCGACCATCTTCTACCGTGATGCGACCTACCCAGCCAAGCATGGGCCAGCCCAGGAAACGGGCGGTCTGGGCCGGCGTCAGGCCGGTGCCGTTATCCAGGGTTTGCCGGCCAAACATGACCATGTCTACGCCGCCGATCTTTTGGATCGCCGCCGTCAGGACGCGAGCGGCGCCAATGCTATCAATGTCTTCCAGCGCTGGGTCGGAGATCAGAATGGCGTCATCGGCTCCCATGGCAAGGGCATATTTGAGGGCTTCTTTGGCCGATTCAGGACCGATGCAGAGCGCCGTCACTGTACCGCTGTGGGCCTCCTTTTGCTGCAGAGCGCCTTCTACGGCATATTCATCGAAGGGGTTGATGACGAGTGGGGACTCGCCCCAGGTGATTTGCCCGTTCTCAACCTTCACTTTCGCTTCCGAGTCGGGCACTTGTTTGATACAGGCGATGATTTTCAAGGGAGCCTCCGCAAAGAGAAGAGTTTCAACAACAGATGAAGCCTACGACTGCCATTCTTTTTCGTCATAGGCCGGTGGTTCGCAGCGCAGCGGCTTGTCTTGACGGAAGCCAAGAGCATAGCCGGCCTGGATCAGGGTTTGGATCTCGCTTGAGCCTTCGTAGATGATGGCGCCGCGGGCGTTGCGCAAGTAGCGTTCGACGTCGTATTCGTCGCTGTAGCCATATGCGCCGTGGATTTGTACCGCTTCATGGGCAGCGTTGAACGAGGCCTCGGTGGCAAACTTCTTGGCGATGGAGGTCTCGTAGGTGCAGCGTTTACCGAGGTTTTTGAGCCAGCCGACCTGGTAGTAAAGCAGGCGAGCGATCTCGTAGTCCTGCGACATGTTGGCGATCTTTTGCTGGATCAGCTGGTGTTCGGCAATCGGCCGGCCAAACGTTGTGCGGGTTTTGGCATAGGCCACGCTGGCTTCCAGGCAGGCGCGGATGATGCCCGTGGCGCCGGCGGCCACCGTATAACGCCCGTGATCGAAAGCCGACATGGTGATCTTGAAGCCCTCGCCTTCCTCGCCAATGCGATTCTCCACCGGAACTTTGACATCGGTGAACGAGATCCAACCGGTAGAGCCGGCCCGAACACCCAGTTTGCCATGGATATCGCCGGTCTTGACGCCGGGGCTATGTAAGTCAACAATGAAGGTGGAGAGCCCTCGAGAGGGCTTTTCAGCCGTCAGGTCGGTCTTGGCCGTCACTAGGGCCAAATCGGCGCGCGAGGCAAGCGAGATCCACATCTTCTCCCCGTTGAGAATATAGTAATCGCCTTCCCGCCGGGCATAGGTGGTCATTGCAGCCACATCGGACCCCATGCTAGGTTCTGTGAAGGCGCCGCATCCGATCTTCTCGCCTCGAGCCAGAGGAACGAGGAATCTCTGTTTTTGCTCCTCGGTGCCCCATTGGAGTAACGTCAGAGAACATAGCCCAACATGCACCGACATCACCACCCGCAGCGACGTGTCCGCGGCTTCCAATTCTTCACAGGCCAGGCCCAACGAAAGATAGTCCATGCCTTGGCCGCCGTACTTCACCGGGATACAAATACCCAAGATACCCAATTCGCCCATGCGCTTCAGAGCAAAGGGGATGGGTTCATGCTTGCGATCGTACTCTTTGACGATGGGCGCTATCTCCTTCTGGACAAAGTCGCGCACCATCTTGCGCACCATTTCATGTTCAGGGCTGAGGGAAAGGTCCATACAAAGCTCCAGTTCTTTTTGTGTGTATTATATCGCAAAATTGCCCTACCGACCGTTCGGTAGGGACGATAGGTGCAATTTCTCGGAAGATGCTGCCGAGATCGCCAGTATGATGGAGAGTTAACAATGCAGGAATGTAATATGCTCCTGATCTACTGCGTCTATAGGACGGTCAGAGATTTTGTATGGAGGTGCAAGCTATGCCGGAAAGCAAACCCCAACCCAAGGTGATCATCTTCACAACGCCGACGTGTTCGTTCTGCAACATGACCAAGCAGTATCTTCGTCAACGCAATATTAAGTTCACCGAAGTTGATGTGAGCCGGGATGCAGCCGCTGCACGCGATATGGCACGCCGTAGCGGGCAAATGGGTGTTCCGGTGCTCGATATCGGTGGTAAAATTGTAGTTGGGTTTGATCGGCCAAAGATCGATCGGCTGTTAGGATTGAAGTAAAGCAATGCGCAACCAAAAGCATCAGGTTGTATGAAACGCAAGGAAAAATTCTTGTCTGGAGGTAGTTTCTTATGGCTTCACCAGTAAAGATCCAACCTTTGGGAACTCGCGTGTTGGTCCGTCCCCTGGAACAGGAGGCCAAGACGAGTTCCGGCTTGTATCTGCCGGAGACTGCTAAAGAAAAGCCGCAAACCGGCGTAGTGATCGCTATCGGCGATGACGAGACCATCAAGGTCAAGCCCGACGACAAGGTGCTGTTCGCCAAATACAGCGGCACTGAGTTCAAGATGGACGGCGTGGAGTACTTGTTGCTCGATGCCAATGACCTGCTCGCTCGCCTGGAGGACTAAGCTTCTCCGGCAAATAAAGCCTCCGAATGCAGGAGGCTTTTTTGTTTAATGCTTGAACGATACAGCGATGTCGAGCACAAAAAGCAAATCGTCCCAGCCAGAGATCAGGGCGTAGCTTGTCGAGAGCGAGCAGCTAGCTGCCCAAGCTTGCTCTGCGGCGCAAGAAGAATTTGGTGATCTCCTCGGCAATGGCCGGCAACAGGGCCAGGCCAAGCACCGTCAGCCATTCGCGACCGCTCATGAAATGGGTGTTGAAGATCGGTTGCAGGAAAAACACATTGACGACCAGCAGCATCAAGCCGATCGAGAATGCTATCGCGTATTGCATGTAGCGATTTGAGAATACGCCGAGCTGAAAGATGGAGACTTTTTCGGACCGAACGGTGTAGGCTCGGAATAGTTGGCAGAGCGACAGGGCGACAAAGGCCATCGTCTCAGCAGTTTGGACGTCAACCCCTTGCCAATTGTGTTGGAGAATGTATCGGATCGGGTTCTCGTCGGCCGGCAGGAAAGCGCCTGCTTCAAGATGCCAGAGCAGGCCCAGGGAGAAGGCGGTGAGCACGGCTGCGGTCTGGACGATGGTCTGGATCAGCAGACCGAGACGCATGGTCTGGTTGATGATCGGCTCGTTTTTAGCGCGCGGCTTCTGCTTCATAATGTCAGGGTCGCCCTTTTCCATAGCGAGGGCGAGGGCCGGCGCTCCGTCGGTGATCAGGTTCAGCCAGAGCAGCTGAATGGCGGTTAAGGGAGACGGTAACCCTCCCAACGTGGCCAGGAAGATGATCATGATCTCGGCCAGGTTTGAGGAGAGCAGGAAGAAAACGAACTTGCGAATATTGGAGTAGATGATGCGCCCCTGTTCCACAGCAGCCACGATGCTAGCGTAGTTGTCATCGGTCAGGACCATGTCGGCCGTTTGTTTGGCCACATCGGTGCCGGTGATGCCCATGGCAATGCCGATATCGGCTCGTTTGATGGCTGGCGCATCGTTCACCCCATCGCCGGTCATGGCGACTACTTCGCCTTTGGCCTGCAGGGCATCTACGATGCGCATCTTGTGGTCCGGAGAGACGCGAGCAAAGACAGCCGTATCGAGGATAACGTTTTTTAGCTGGTCATCGTCCATAGCCTCAAGTTGGGCGCCGGTCAGGATGCCTTTGCAGTGTTTCATCAGACCGACGGACTCGGCGATAGCACGTGCAGTGTTGGGGTAGTCGCCGGTGATCATCACGGTGCGAATGCCGGCTTGGCGCGCCTTTTCCAGGGCTGGAGCCACTTCGACGCGAGCTGGATCGATCATGCCCACCAATCCCACGAAGATCAGATCGTGTTCAACTTCTTCCGGCCAAAGTTCGCGATCGGGGACATCCGGCTCTAGGCGGTAGGCCAACCCGAGCACACGCAAGGCATCGGAGGCCATTCGGTTGTTGGCATCCAGGATGCGCTGACGAGCGCGATCATCCAGGGGACGGACTTCGTCGTTGATGGTCTGGTAATACTTACACAGGTCAAGCACTCCGTCGGGAGCACCTTTGACGATGATCACATCCCAGCCTTTGTGGGTTTTATCGCGGAAGGTAGAGAAGTCGTTGGGCTGGGGATAGAGTACCTCGTGTACGGTGATCATGCGCTTGCGTTCGGAGTCGAAGGGAATCTCGTTCTGGCGCGGATAGGCCTCAAGGATGGCTTGACAGGAGGCGCCGGCCTTGGCGGCCGCCACGAGCAGCGCTCCTTCCGTGGGGTCGCCGACCACGCGAAAGGTCGGACGTTGATCCGCTTCGCCAATCGTTTCAAGCTGGGCGTCATTGTTGAGCACACCCAACCAGAGCAGAGTCAAGATGCCGGGATAGTCGTTCAGGTCAATCACCTTGTCGCCCAGGATGAATTCTCCCTGGGATACGTAGCCGTTGCCAGTGACGCCGATGAGGTAGCCATCCACCCACAAGCGGGTGACTGTCATTTCGTTCTGGGTGAGGGTGCCGGTTTTGTCGGAGCAGATCACTGTGACCGAGCCTAGAGTCTCCACCGAGGACAGGCGGCGGATCAGGGCGTGGCGACGTACCATCTCACGCATACCCAAGGCCAGAGAGATGGTGACCACAGCCGGCAACCCCTCAGGCACGGCCGCAATGGCCAAACTGATGGCAATGATGAAGACAGCGGTAATCGAGCGGGCGTAGTCGCGGAAATACGTCAGGGGATCGGTCAGCAGAGCGCGAACATCGGTGTAGTTCACCAAGGCTACCAGAAAGATGATCGCCGCCAGGATCAAGGCACCGATGGAGAGTGTCCGCCCTAGGTGATCCAGCCGTCGCTGGAGCGGAGTTACTTCCTGCTCAACGGTTTGCAGCATCTGGGCGATCAGGCCAAGTTGGGTATTCATGCCAGTGCTGATCACAACCCCTCGCCCACGCCCATAGACGACCAGGGTACCCATAAAGGCGGTGTTTTTGCGATCGCCCAGAGGGACATTTTTTTCCAAGACCGCTGAGGCGCTCTTTTGGACAGGGATTGATTCGCCGGTGAGCGAGGCTTCTTCCACCCGAAGGTTGATGGCTTCGAGCAAACGCACGTCGGCCGGGACGTAGTTGCCTGTTTCCAGAAAGACAATGTCACCAGGGACCAGGTTCTCGGCCGGGATGCTCAGCCGATGCCCATCACGCAGCACCTGAGCTCCGGGCGCAGAAAGTTTCTTGAGAGCGGCCAAGGCTTCTTCGGCGCGTCGTTCCTGGATGACTCCCAAGACTGCGTTTAGGACGACAATTGCCAGGATAGCCCCCGCTTCGAGGGTATCGCCCAATAAGGCAGAGATTACTGAAGCAACGATCAGCAGCCAAACTACAAAGCTGTTGATCTGATCCCAAAACCTCGCCAACAGGCCTGGACGCAGGGCCTCTCGTAGGCGATTCGGTCCATAGATGCGCAATCGGTGTTGCGCTTCTTCGGTGGTCAGTCCTCGCTCGTTGACTTGCAGCGATCGGAGGACCTCTTCGGCCGGCAAGGCATGCCAAGGGGGAGTAGCTCTGGTTTCGGCTGGGCCAGCGTTCATAGGGATTCCTGGTAGAAGAACATTTCCAGCGAGAATGACTCCTGGTTGGTCTCCTCCCACGTGCTGGAAAGAAATAGGCATGGGGCAGAGCAAGGAAGGCGCAACGGTGAATGCTGCCCTGTGCTATCTTGCTCATCAGTCTACTCCCGCTTAGAAAGTCTGTCAAGCGTTGGGGCCTTGTTCAATAAGCCTCTTTGGACGGTATGAACTGTCTCTAGAAGAGCCGCAAGCAGGCTGTTTGACCCTTGA
>CAKZJX010000135.1 GCA_937120535.1 uncultured Anaerolineae bacterium | reverse complement strand
TGGTTTCCGGGCTTGCTCCGCATTCACCGTACCACCTTTGTGCGCCAGGCCGCCAATTTGTGGAAGGTCAAAGAAGAATTGTGGCAGATGATTTGCCAGCGCATTCCGTATGATCCCTATGTTACGCTTCTCAAAATTGATTACCAACTAAAACTTGCACATTGGGTTAAGTAAATCCTTCTAGCAGTTGACAAGCCGAGCGGGCCTTGTTCACTGCGCGCACAACCCTGCTTTGTGCTATACTTGCCCGCCATGAAAACTGGTTCGCTGCTCATCATCTTCGTCATTGTTTTCGTGGATCTGCTGGGCTTCGGCCTGATCCTTCCACTTCTGCCCTACTATGCGAGCGCCTACGGCGCCTCGCCCACTGTGGTCGGTTTGCTGGTGGCTTCCTACGCCGCCGCATCGTTGATCAGCTCCCCGATCTTGGGTCGCCTATCTGATCGCTATGGCCGCCGGCCCGTGTTGTTGGTCAGCGTCTTCGGCACGCTGGTGGGCTTCCTGTTGCTCGGCCTGGCCGACCCCATCGGCCGGGGCTTGGCAGCCTGGCTCGCTCCTTCGGCCTCCAACCGCTTTGTGCTCAGCCTGCTGTTCTTGGCTCGCATCTTAGACGGGATCACCGCCGGCAACATCACCGTGGCCCAGGCCTACATCTCTGACGTGACCGACGAGGAAAACCGAGCGCGCGGCTTAGGGCTGATCGGCGCCGCCTTTGGCCTGGGGTTCATCATCGGGCCGGCTGCTGGCGGCCTGCTCAGCCGAGCTGGCTACCACATCCCAGCCTTTGCAGCAGCTGGCGTGGCGGCGTTCAACTTGATCCAGATCGCCCTGCTGCTCCCCGAGTCGCTCACCGAGGAGCGCCGCCGTGTTCTAGGTCAAGTCGAACGCCCTCCGTTCACCCTTCAGGCGCTGCGGGTAGCTCTGCGCCGGCCCGTGGTGGGTCCCTTGCTACACATTCGCTTCTTCTTCGGCTTGGCCTTTGCCACCTTCCAATCCACCTTTGCCCTCTATGCCCAATATCGGCTCAACCTTAGCGCCGACGTCACCGGCTACCTCCTAACCTACGTAGGCCTCCTGGCCGTGATCACCCAAGGCGGTCTGATCGGCCCCCTCATCCGCCGCTTCAGCGAGAACCAATTGCTGATCCCCGAATTGTGGCTGATGGGCTTTTCCCTGCTAGCATGGGCCTTCCTCTCAACCCTGCCGCTGCTGCTGATCCTGCTCATCCCGCTCGCCTTTGCTGGTGGCGTGCTCAACACCATCCTCCAATCGGCCCTGACCAAAGCTGTCTATCGCGATGAGATCGGTGGCATCTTAGGGCTAGCCGGATCGCTCGAAGCGGCCTCGCGCGTCATCGCCCCCGCTGTGGGCGGCTTCCTGATCGATCGCTTCGACCCTGGAGCTCCGGGCATCTTCTCCGCCCTGCTGATCGCCTGGACCATCGGCTTCGCCTACCGACATCTGCTATCGGCCAAGGCAAGACCCGTCCAATCCACCTAAATGCCCCTCGCCGGCCTACACCCATCCGCTGCTGTTTATCCCCTTCCACTGCCCTCCTCCCGCAGCTGGCGCAGCGCCTGCTCCAACTCAGCCGGCAACGGCGCTTCGAAGCGGCGCGGCCGGCTCTCGCCGGGCAGCCTGATCTCCAACGCCGCCGCATGCAAAAAATGCCGCCCGATCGGCAACGTGGGCTTCTTCCGCCCATACACCACATCCCCCACCACCGGACACCCCAAAAACGCACAGTGCAACCGAATCTGATGCGTTCGGCCGGTCAGCGGGCGCACCTCCAACAACGTATGCCGACGGAAGCGCTCGCGGGTTCGATACTCGCTGATCGCCTCCCTCCCCTTGCCTAGCGGCATGACAGCCATCTTCTTGCGGTCCCGAGGATCGCGCCCGATAGGCGCCTCCACCCGTCCGCTGGGGGTTGGCGGTGCCCCATCCACCAACGCCAGATAGGTCTTCACCACCTGGCGTAAGCGGAACTGATCCTGCAAGAAGCGATGGGCCTGCTCGGTGCGAGCCAACACGATCAACCCCGAGGTATCCCTATCCAACCGATGCACCACGCCTGGCCTGAGACCTTCCCCTTCCACGTCTGGCTCATATCCCAGCACAGCGTGCACCAACGTCCCTGAGTCATGGCCGGCGGCCGGATGCACCACCATACCGGCCGGCTTATTGATCACCAACAGATCCTCATTCTCAAACACAATCTCCAGCGGGATCGTCTCTCCCGCCAACTCGATCGGCGGCAGTGGCGGAATGCGCACCTCCACCACCATCCCCGGCTCCACCGTCATCCCCGCTTTGCGAGCCGGCTGGCCGTTTACCCGCACAAACCCCTCGGCGATCAACCCCTGCAAACGCGTCCGCGAAAACTCCGGCAGGCAGCGCACCAGGAACTTATCCAGACGTTCCGGCGGCTCGTCAGGATAGGGAAAGACCTCGACTCGATCGCCCATACCGATCTTCCGTCCCGCGCCGAGCCTACGCCCTGGGCGATTGCTCCCTCGCCGGGGGGTCGAGCGCTTCCCCTTCGACCGAGGGGCCGGCTTCGGGTCCCGAAGCGTGTTCCGCCGCCCCGATCGGAGAGCTCGCATCCGCCCGGAGAGCAGACGCCGCTTCCGAGAGGCGGCGCTGCTGCTCCAGACGTTCCTTCCACCACATCCCGAGCAGCAATATCCCGACCCCCAGCGTGATGCTAGCGTCGGCCAGGTTAAACACCGGGAACGTCCCCACGGAGATAAAATCGGTCACTTTGCCCAAAGTCAAGCGATCGATCAAGTTGCCGACCGCCCCGGCCAGTTGCATGGCCAACGCCAGGCGCAACCACCATTCAGCCATCTCCAGGCGCAGCGCGTAATACAGGATCACCCCGATCACGACGACCGCTAGCACGATAAACGCCTTATTTCCGTTTTGAAACATTCCAAAGGCGGCGCCGGTGTTATACCAATGAACGATGCGCGCATACGGGCCGAGCCACTCCCATCCCCCGGGCAGCCACCAGCCGCCAAACGGGATGTGTTGGCGCACCAACCACTTAGTCCATTGATCCAAGGCCACGATCCCACCGGCCAACGCCAACCATCGCCAATACCACCACACGATTATCCGTCCCATGGTCAACTAGCAGCAAACTCTCGGATCACCCGCGCCATATGACGGGCATGCTTCAGGTACAGATCCAAGCGGAGGTTCTCGTTGGGCGCATGGGCCTTAGTGTCGGGATACCCCAGGCCGGCGGTGGCCACCGGCATGCCCAAGACGTTGACGAACAGGTAATTCGGCCCCGAGCCGCCCACCATCGGCACCAACGCCATCGGCTTTCCGTATACGTCGCGGGCCGTCTCCACCACCAGCTGCACGAAGGGGTGGTCAGGATCGGTGCGGGCCGGCGCGTCGCCGCCCAGGTCGGTGATCTGCACATCGCTGAACCCTTGGGCGTCCAAGTGGGCGCGCAGCTTGGTCAGGATGTCTGTGGGCTTCTGGTCGGGCACCAGGCGAAAATCCACCTTGGCCGAGGCGCGGGCCGGCAACACCGTCTTCGAGCCGGGTCCCTGATAACCGGCCGTCAACCCACAGATGGTGCAAGTGGGCGAGAACACTTCCTCAATCTTGAGCTCCTCTCCGCCCTGAATACCTTTCAAGAAATAGGGAACTCCATAGCGCTCCCGATATTCCTGAGCCATGTCCGGCAACTGCGCCATCAACTTGCGATCGCGCTCCGTGGGCGGCTTCACGTCGTCGTAAAAACCAGGGATGCGGATGCGCTCATCGGGGCCCTTCAACGAATCCAACGCCCAGACCAACCGCCAGGCGGCGTTGGGGAAGATGCTGCCACCGAGCCCCGAGTGAACATCGGTCGAGAGCAACTCCACCGAAAGTTCCACATACTGGATGCCGCGCAACCCCAGATACTGCATCGGCGTATCGGTATGGTCCACCCCGCCGAACTCCCAAATGCAAGCATCGGCCTTCAAGCGATCGGCGTTCTGATGCACGAAGGTCTCCAGATTGGCGCTAGCCGTCTCCTCCTCCCCTTCTACGATAAACTTGACCGTGCAAGGCAACTCGCCTTCCTCGGCCAGCAAAGCATCCAAGGCAAACAGACGCGCTGCGAAGTGGCCTTTATCGTCGCTCACCCCGCGGCCATACATCTTGCCATCGCGGATCTGCGGCTCAAACGGCGGCGACTGCCATAGCTCTAGCGGTTCTGGGGGTTGCACGTCGTAGTGATTGTAGAACAACAACGTCTTCTGGCTGCGGCCACGGCGCTCGGCGACCACGATCGGCGCGCCGGCCGTAGGATGAATCTCGGCCTGAAACCTGCGCGCCCGCAACATCTCGGCCACCATGCCGGCGCACTCCTCCAACCCGATTCGCTGTGCGGAAATGCTCGGTTGGGCTACCAAACGCTTGAGCTCGTCCAGACTGCGCTCCAGATTGGCCTGTAAATATGCATCAATTTGGCGATAGTCGTGCATAGCGTCTCCTTGACAGAATGGGGAGATTTCTTCTGCCTGTTGAAAGGCCTTATGAGTGTATCACCAAATCGGACAATCTACCACCGGTAACAGTGAATTACGAAGATTGACGGTGAAGAAATGAATGCGCCTCGCTCACCGCTCAAAAATTCGTTAATTTCTCCCTTGAGACGATTGACGATTCTCCAATTCCTACGTAGGATTAAAGCCGCATCCATCCCCTAGGATTTCCTGATGAACACCGCAACCCCTCTCGACTTGCGAGCCAAAATCCGCCTTTACTGGTTGCTCACCAAACCGCTACAATCTGGCCTGCTGTTGGCCACCGGCCTGGCAGGATACATGAGCGCGCGCTGTCCGGTGTTCAATTTGGACACTTTGCTCGGGCTAGCCGGCAGCCTGTTCCTGGCGATTGCCGGCAGCACCATCCTCAACATGTGGTGGGATCGAGATATTGACGCTTGCATGCGGCGCACCCAATCCCGCCCCACCTCGGCCGGCCTGCTGGACCCGCGCGAAGTCCTGCGCGTTGGGCTGATCGTCTCCGCTCTGGGCATCGGCTGGGCAGTGGGGATAGACGCCCGGTATGGCCTGCTGGTCTTCGCCGGCCTGTTCTTCGACGTGGTGGTCTACAGCATCTGGCTCAAGCGCCGCACCTGCTGGAGCATTGTTTGGGGCGGGGTCTCTGGGGCGATGCCGATCTTGGCCGGCCGCGCCCTGGGCGTGGGCGCCGTGGACTGGATTGGCATCACCCTGGCCCTGGGCGTCTTATTCTGGATCCCCACCCACACCCTGACCTTCAGCATGAAGTTCGCAGCCGACTACCAGGCGGCCGGTGTGCCGACCTTCCCCTCCACCTACGGCCTAGGGGTGACCCGCGCTGCCATCGCCCTGTCGTCTGTGCTGGCCGCCTTGGCGATGATCCTGGCCGGATACGGCATCGGCATGGCCTGGGGATTCCTGCGGTTGTTGGGCGTGCTCTCGGCCGGCCTGCTCCTGCTAGCCTTCGCCATCACCTTCCGCCCCTCCGAACACATCAACTTCAGCTTGTTCAAATACGCCTCTCTCTACATGCTGGCAGCCATGATCCTGGTGGTGATGGACGTGCTGTCATGAAGCCCTCACCCCTCGATCGCGTCCTGCTGCTGCTCACGGCGATCCTCGCCTCCTATCAGGTCGCAATTGGCATCGAAGGCGTGGGGACGTTCTCCATCCTGGCCTATACGATAGGGTTTGGCATCCTGCTGATCGCCATCCTGCTGATCCTGATCCTAGGCCTCGAGGTGCTCGAACTGCCGGCGGTGGTCATCGTCTCCACCTTGCTGCCCGTGAGCCTGGCCGTCGGTCTAGTTGGGCAATACCTGCCAACCTGGCGCGTGCCCTCCTTGATCGGCGCTGGGATCGGCCTGCTGGCCGTAGCGCTCACGCGCCGGCCGCGTGCGCCGGCCTGGGCAGCGATGGTGGTTGTGGCGCTCGTTCACGGTGTTTCTGGCTTGGTGCTCTTCTCCCTGCCGATTGTGCTTGTTCTATCTGGCTACACGAAATACGCCTTCCTCCTGGTCAGCCTGGGCAGCGCTCTGATCGGCTTGCTCGGCCTGCTCTTGACCTTCCTGCGCCGTGGCCGGCCCAAAACCGACCTCTTCCGCTACCTCCCAACCCTCTTCTTCCTGCTGACTTTGTGCTTCACCCTCGGCTTCGCCTTCCGCTAGGCCGTGCTATAATCCATACCAACCTCCGCCTCAACACTCCCTTCCTCCCATGATCGCTTCTCTGATCGGCGAAATCCAAAGCAAAGACGAAAACGCCCTGGTCGTTGCCCTAGGCGGCCTAGGGCTGCGCGTGTACGTCCCCAAGCGGCTGCGGGAGAGCGTATCGGTGGGCGAAAAAGTCTTCTTACACACCCACCTGGTGGTGCGAGAAAACGAACTCTCTCTCTACGGCTTCGACACCGCCGAGAGCCGCCACCTGTTCGTCCTGCTGCTCAGCGTGGACGGCGTCGGTCCGAAACTGGCCTTGTCGGTCGTATCCACCCTGACCCCCGAAGCCGTGCGGCAAGCCGTCTTCCAAGAAGAACCAGAATGGTTGAGCCGCGTGCCGGGCGTCGGCCCCAAGACGGCCCAAAAGATCATCCTCTACCTGCGCGATCGACTGAAACCCGACGACGTAGTAGGGCGTGTGGCCGCTCTAAGCGCGATCGACAGCCAAGTGCTAGCCGCCCTCACAGCTCTTGGCTATTCGGTGGTAGAAGCCCAAACCGCCATCCAGGCCTTGCCCAAAGACGCCCCTGAAGACGTAGAAGAGCGGCTACGCCTGGCTCTGCGCTACTTTGGCTGAGAGGGCAATGATCAACGCAGCCGACAGAAAGCCCCTAGCGCCGGCCCACTTCCCTGCCCCTTCCTAGCAACTCAGATCAACGGATACGGAACGGCCCGCCGATGGCGCGGCGGGAAAGGAAACCGTCGTTGAGCGAGCAGCTCCTCGGCGCGACGTTCGAGAGCCGCGATCTCCTCAGGGCGCAGGTACGGCTCGAGCGGGCCGCGGCAGGCTCGAGTTCTGGCAAGCAGCGAGAGCAGATCGTCGGGGATCTCCTGCCCGGCAAAATCCCAGATCACCGTTCGCAGCTTGTCTTCCACATGAAAGCACAATCCATGATCGATTGCCCATAGCTTATGATCGGCGTCAAAGAAGATATGGCTGCCCTTGCGATCGGCGTTGTTGGTCAACAAGTCAAACAACACCACCGGCTTGAGCAACTGTCTCTCCTCTTCAGTAAAGTTAAAGTAGTGATGCTCCGGATCGTACTCGATATACTGCTGCAGCGCTCCCGGCCCAAGCGGCCCCTCCTGCCGTAGCACTGTATACGGCACCAAATCGAAACCCAGGACCTCGCTCACCAAATAAGCGGCCGTCTCGCGCAAGGCCAGTGTGTTCTCCTCGAAATCCCACAGCGGCTGCTCGCCGCGAATCGGCTTGTACACCCCCAGAAACAACCGACCCGCGTGACGGACCTCCACCAAAAACGTATAATTTGACCCCAGCAGGAACTGTCCCTGCAGGACAATCTCTCCCTGTCCAAAAGCACGTTGAAGATCGGGATCTATCTGCATATCCCGATTCTACTGCAAAGCCGACGACAGCCAAAAGGACCGCCTATGCGGATAGCGCTCGGAGTCTCTAGGAGATGCACATAAGAAACGCAATCCCGGTTTCGCCTTGGGTGAGAGCAAAGAAATCGGCTATACTTAGAACATCCGACAACCTACGGGCGATCGAAACCCATGCTTACCGTCCTGCCTTCGTCCCAACGTCCAATCCTGCGTCAGGCCCATAAGGAGACGATCATGAACTTGCGCTGCACCTACTGTCAAACCCCATTCGTCCTAGGGCGGATGGAAAAACTGGTTGCCATCCAACGCATGCTTAACGAGCAGCTCCATCACTACGACGCCCTCTGCCCACGGTGTAAACGCACCACCCCGGTCTCGCTCCAACGGCTGCAAACCTTCACCCCAGGCTGGCAACAAGGGCTGAAAGAATTAAAGGAAACCCAAGCCGCGGAACCGGCCCTCGAAGCCGAATCCTCCTCCGCGGCCGAATCCTCCTCCCAAACGCCCGCTTCTTCTCGGACCTCCGAGCCGGCCCCGCCGGCCCCGGCCGAACCCACCCCCGCTCCTGCCGCCAAACAGACCCGCGCCGCAGCGCGAACCACCTCGGCAAAGAAAAAGGCCTCTGCCAGCCGATAACCCCACCCATCGTGCGCGACCGGAGGAAGCATGTCGAGAGGGAAAGCGCTGCTGTTGCTGCTGGCGATCGGCGGAATCCTTGTCGTGCTGATCTTCATCGTCCTGCCTGCCCAACAAGCGTCGTCCCTAATCGCTATGGCTGCCCCAGAGAACCCGCCGATTGCCACCGTCCAAGTGCTTCTCCAAGAAGCACTCCCCTCAGCCGTCACCCGCCCCGACCAGCCTTTCTCGCAAACCGTCAACGGCATTGGAGTGACTCTCAACGGCCTCCGACTGCGCCCAGACGACGCTGCCTTTGATCTGAGCCTTTGTCACTCCCTGCCAAACGGCCTGGAAGACCTGCCGGTGGATTGGCTCCTGGGGCCGGCATCGGCGGAGATCAACGATCAAGTATTCCTAGGCTTGGAAAACGTCGTCCTGGCCCGCAGTGCCGACCGCCTGTGTCGACAGTTCACCTTTCATCAGGTGCCGACCAACAACCAGACCGAGCGTCCCCTCCTCACCCGAGGCCAGATCAAAGTGATCTTTGAACGCCTATCTGCTGCCCCTAACGATGGTCAAACCTGCCGGCTTTACGAACAAATGCTCCAGCGCTGGCGACAAGAAGGAAAGTCATCCCTGGAGGGCATGAGCTGCCAGGAGGTCAACGGCGCTATACAAATCCATTTCCCCCCCTCGTCATCCTCAGCTGCCTTTGAGGAATGGATGGTCTCTCGCTTGCGCATCGAAGGACCATGGCTCTTCGCCATCCCCATTCCATGAACCGAAAACTCTGCAGGTTACCAAAAATCGGCTATACTAGACGAAAGACGAAAATCGTATAAAAGGAGAGCCCTATGAAAATCATCTGCTGGAACTGCAAAACCGTCATCGAGCTTGATGAAACCGCCATCCAGGCCGCCATCGCAAAGATGGACGAGACCAAACTCAATTTCTACGACGCACCTTGCTCGTGCGGCAAAGTCAATCGCACCCCGCGCTCGGTGTTGACCGGCCTCACTCCGGCTGCCCCTGGCACCCAAGGCAAGGTGGTCACCCGTAGCCTGCGCATTCGTGAGGATCACAACACGTCCTGCGATGTGGTGGGTGGGCTGGTCTACGGCCAGATCGTGGACGTATACGAGATCTGGTCCGATGGCAAGAACAAGTGGGCTCGCATCGGCGAGGGCATGTGGTCGGCCATCGAATACAACGGTGAAAAACTGATGGAGATCATCGAGTCAAAGTGAGCATTCGCGCAGTGTTCTTTGATCTCGGCGGCGTCATTGTCCGCACCGAATTCCAGGCGCCGCGCCAACATCTGGCCGAGCGCCTGGGCATGGAATACGAAGACCTGGAGCGGCTGGTCTTTGAAAGTGAGACCAGCCGTCTGGCTTCGTTAGGCAAAATCACCGAGGACGAGCATTGGAGAGCCATCGCCCAGCGCGTCCATCGTCCGGAGGAAGCCGATCGCCTGCGGGCCGAATTCTTTGGCGGTGATGTGATTGACTTAGCCTTGATTGACTGTATCCGTTCCCTACGTCCGCGCCGCAAAACCGGCCTGATCTCCAACGCCTGGTCTGGCCTGCGGGACTACATTGTGCGTCACAAATTCGACGATGCGTTCGATTGCTTGATCATCTCAGCCGAAGTGGGCATGGTCAAACCCCAAGCCGAGATATATCGCTACGCCGCTGAGCAGCTTGGCATCCGTCCTGACGAAGCGCTCTTCGTGGACGACACTCCCGAAAACATCCACGGCGCCCAAAAGGTAGGCATGATCGGCGTCCTCTTTCGCAGTCCCGAACAAACCTTGCGTGAACTCCGTGAACATCTCTGGCTGGACGATTCTCTGACAGCAAGTTAAAGCCTTCTCCCCCAAGAAAACAGCAATGGGCCCGGCAGGATTCGAACCTGCGACCAAGCGATTATGAGTCGCCTGCGCTCACCGCTGCGCCACGGGCCCCCGAGGTGAGACCGAGTGCGCCCAGTTGACCCCCAACCTGCGAGCCGGCTCCGGCCATCCGATCCAACACGGTTCTGTCACTCGAAGAGCGGGCGACGGGATTCGAACCCGCGAATCTCAGCTTGGAAGGCTGATGCCTTACCGCTTGGCCACGCCCGCATGTGCGCCGTTTATTTTACCACAATTGCTCTGTTATAATCCCCTGCCGAAAGGCAAAAAACGTATGTTTAAGAACCTGCTCAAACTGATTAGCGGCGACCCCCACAAACGCACTATCGAATCTCTCCTACCCATTGTCGAGCAGATCAACGCCCTCGAGCCGAAATATGAAGCCCTAAGCGACGATGAGCTGCGCTCAACAACCGACCAGTTTCGTCGACGCCTGAGCCAAGGGGAAACGTTGGACGATCTCCTGCCCGAAGCGTTTGCCGTGGTGCGCGAGGCGGCCAAGCGCACCATCGGCCTGCGTCACTATGACGTGCAGCTGATCGGCGGTATCATCCTGCACCGCGGCCAAATCGCCGAGATGCGCACTGGCGAGGGCAAGACCCTGGTCGCCACCCTGCCGCTCTACCTGAACGCCTTGGCTGGCCGCGGCGTGCACCTGGTCACGGTCAACGATTACTTGGCCCGCCGCGATGCGCGCTGGATGGGACCGATCTTTCACCTGCTTGGCCTCTCGGTGGGCGTCTTGCAGATGGCCGCCGTCACCGAGAACGGAAAAAAGGCCTTCCTCTACGATCCCACGCGTGAATCGCCCCACGAGGACAAACACCAACTGCGCATGGTGGACCGCGTCGAGGCCTACGCAGCCGACATCACCTATGGCACCAACTCCGAATTTGGCTTCGACTATTTGCGCGACAACATGGCCATGCGCTGGGAGGAGCGCGTCCAGCGCGGCCGCTTTTACGCCATCATTGACGAGGTAGACAATGTCTTGATCGACGAGGCGCGCACGCCGTTGATCATCTCCGGGCCGGCCTCCGGCGACCTCGAGTGGTACACCCGCATGGCTCAGGTGGTCAAGCAACTCAACCCCGAAGACTACGAGATCAACGAAAAAGACCGCACTGTCTCCCTCACCGAGGTCGGCCTGGCCCATGTGGAACGGCTGCTCGGTCAACCGCTTCAGGACCCCGATCGGCCGGAAGACATCACCCCTGAACAGGCCCGACTGCTGGGCTACCTGGAGCAGGCCCTGCGCGCCCAGTTCCTCTTCCGTCGCAACCGCGACTACGTGGTCCAAGGCGGCAAGGTGATCATTGTGGATGAGAACACCGGCCGTATGATGCCCGGCCGTCGCTGGAGCGATGGGCTGCATCAAGCCGTGGAGGCCAAAGAAGGCGTGCGCATCGAGCCGGAAAGCGTCACCTACGCCACCATCACCCTGCAAAACTACTTCCGGATGTACCAAAAACTAGCCGGCATGACCGGCACCGCCCTCACCGAGTCCGAAGAGTTCCACAAAATTTACAAACTTGAGGTTGTGCCTATCCCTACCAACCTGGAATACCTCGCCTCGCGCCCCGACTCACCGCTAATCGAAATCAAGACCAAGGACGAAGAAGGGTACCCAATCGCCTACTTCAGCCGGCGCAATGACCCCCAACAAAAACCGATCTACTGGCGACGGCAGGATTATCCGGATGTGGTCTATCGCACTGTAGAGGCCAAATTGCGAGCTGTGGTGGCCGAGATCATCCGCCATCACGTGCGCGGCCGGCCCCTATTGATCGGCACCACCTCCGTCGAAAACTCGGAATTCCTGTCGTCGCGCTTGCGCGCTGAGGCCATCCGCCGACTCTTGCAAGTGTTGCTCATCCGCCGCTTGTGGTTCGAGACTAACCACCGCGAGGAAGACGGCCTGCGCATCCCCGAGCTAGAGCCGCTCAACGCCCCTCTCGAAAAGCTGGACCCCTCGACCCTGCGCCAATTCGCCAAGCCCCTCGGCCTGACCCACATCAACCCCGAAGAAGCGGAAAACCTGGTGCGTCTATTGGACATCCTCTCACTCACCCAAGACGACCTGCCGCGCCTGAAAAAAGTGATCTCCAGCGGCATCCCCCATCGGGTGTTGAACGCTCGCAAGCACACCGAAGAGAGCCAGATCATCGCCGGGGCCGGCGCCTTTGGTGCAGTCACCATTGCCACCTCCATGGCCGGCCGCGGCGTGGACATCAAGCTCGGCGGCGAACTGGACGAATTCTTGGTGGCCTACCTCAAAGATTTGGCGAAGCGCCACGGCGTCGCCAACCCCTACAGCATGACCAACATCGAGCTGCTGGAGGCCTGGCTGCCGGCCCTGCTTAAGGGTCAAGACGTTTCTTTCTCACCCAACGGCGATAAACTGGCCGAGTTCCGCCGCATCCGCAGCGCCCTTGTTGAGAAATACAGCGTCCCCAACAGCGATGAATGGACCCAGCTCTCCAATCTCCTCTACGCCCAACTGGGCCTGGGGCTCAAAGCCACCGAAAACCTGGTCGCCTTCTGGAAACACGTGGAACAAGAACTGCTGGTGCGCGCCCTCGGCGGCCTGGCCGTGATCGCCACCGAACGCCACGAAGCGCGGCGCATTGACAACCAATTGCGCGGCCGCTCCGCTCGCCAGGGCGACCCCGGTTCTTCGCGCTTCTACCTCTCCCTGCAAGACGACCTAATGCGCATTCAAGGCGGCGAACAAGTGAGTGCTCTCATGGAACGCCTACGTGTGGACGACGCCTATCCCCTCGAAGCCCGCCTGGTGAGCAACGTGATCGAGCAGGCCCAACACCGTGTGGAGGGCGCCAACTTCGACATGCGCAAGCACCTGCTCGAATACGATGACGTGCTCAACAAACAGCGCCTACAAATCTATGCCCAACGCGATCGGGTCTTCACCAAAGACGACCTGCGCCAAGACGTCCACGAACTGCTTCAGGTCGAAGTGCGCAAACGGGTGACCTCGGCCCTCGAAAACGAGGAGGCCCCCTGGCGCTTGGCCTTCTGGCTGGAACAAGTACAACCGATCTTCGTTGTGGACGCGTACACCCTGTTCCCCTCCTACCCGATGCAGCTGGTCCTCAACGCCTTCGGTTCCCCCGACGACCCCAAAGCGGCTGCCCTCGACCTCGCGCGGCGCACCCTCCAGATCGAACACCGACACCTGCTCCAAGCGATCCACACCTCGATCGAACGCGCCACCGAGTCGCTCAACAACCAAATCGAAGAGCGCTCCGATCTACTCGACACTTTCTTCAGCAGTCTATCCGATCGCGAAGAGCAACCGCGCCCCCAGCAACTGCTAGAAGAGCTCCAAGGCCTCATCCGCCTGCCCCTAAAATTGGACACACGAGAACTACGCACCCTGGTCCAAGACCCTGAAGTTGCCCGCCGAGAGATCGGCGAGATGATCCAGGATCAGATCACCGACCTCGCCGTGGTTCGGCTTATCTCTTCGGTAGAGATGCGCTTGGGTGAACCGCTCGGCCTATCCAAAGACGAGCTAGAAACACTCCACTGGGAAGACCTGACCGAGACCATCGCCGAACACAGTCAGGCGATCCTGCAACGCCGTTACGAACAACTCACAGCTCACGACGGCATCCTGATGCGAGAAGCCGAGCGATTGCTCCAACGCCAAACGTTGGATACTCCATCCGACATCTTGCGCTTTCTGATCGTGCTCTCCCAAGAGGGGCGCACCTTCTTCGACGCGCGCACCCACCGCCAAATGACCCAGATCGTGCGCCGCTTCAACTACGCCTATCTGGCCGCAGAGCTTATGCAGCAAGACAAAGAGGCCTTGATCGACAACATCCTCGCTCATCTTCGGCAGGCTGAGCAGCAGCTGGCTTACGTCTTGGGCCGGCAGGAAATGCTCCGGCGCGGCAACCCCGCTGAAGTCACGGAGGAAGCGGTCCGCGAGCTTGGATTACGCTCGTTGAACGAGGGGTATCGTCAGTTGTTATTATCGGCAATTACCGAGCTGTGGGTGGATTATTTGACCCGCGTCGAGGCGCTGCGCATCTCAATCGGCCTAGAAGCCTACGCTCAACGCGATCCGCTGGTGCAATATAAATCTCGCGCTTCCGAGATGTTCCAGGAGCTGTTGGAGGATATTCGTGAGGCGGTGATCAGTCGGTTGTTTGTGATGCAACACCGCCCCTACACCAATGCCCTCGAAGAAGTGCCCCTAGCGACCGAAGCCACACCAGCCGCTGATAGCCCGCGCCTAGGTGGAAAGAAGAAACGCAAGCGTCACTAGGAGATAATTCCGTGAAACCCTCGCCGATCCAAGTAGAACTGTTCCGTCCTTATCCAAAGGTGGAGTTGCACCGCCACCTCGAAGGTTCGCTGCGCTTGGAGACCATCCTAGACATAGCCCGAACCCATCACATGACACTACCAGCCCACCTGAGCCGGCTAGTCCAGGTGCAAGAAGGCGAACCGCAGACCTTTCAGAACTTCCTTAACAAATTTCACACTCTGCGATTGTTCTACCGCTCGCCGGAAGTGATTTATCGCATTACGCGCGAGGCGGTGGAAGATGCGGCGAAAGACAACATCCGCTACCTAGAACTACGGTTCACGCCGGTAGCGTTGAGCCGCGCCGAGCGCTTTCCATTGCATGAAGTAATCGATTGGGTGATCGAGAGCGCCCAGCAAGCGGCGCGTCACTTCAAGGTGCAGGTGGCGTTGATCGTGTCCATTAACCGTCACGAGAGCCTTGAGCTGGCCGAGCAGGTAACCTGGCTGGCCATTGAGCGCATGAAAGACGGGGTTGTAGGAATTGACCTGGCCGGCAACGAGGCAGAGCATTCGGCGCAGCCCTTTGCTGGCCTGCTAAAAGAGGCCAAGCAGGCCGGCCTGCATCTCACCGTCCATGCCGGTGAGTGGGGTGGCGCCCAGAATGTTCGCGAAGCCATCGAAACCTTGGGCGCCGAACGCATTGGCCATGGCGTGCGAATGCTGGAAGATAAATATACCCTGGCGTTGGCTCGAGAGAACAACATTGTGTTCGAGGTATGCCCGACTAGCAATTATCAATCTGGGGTCATAGCGACCGATCGCGTCCATCCGCTGATTCAAATGATCGAGGCTGGATTGAACGTTACGCTCAACACCGACGATCCCTCGGTCTCGCAGATCATCTTGAGCCACGAGTATGCTTTGGCTCATCAGCTGGGTCTCTCGGAAGAGCAAGTGAAAGATTGTGTTGTGAACGCTGCCCAAGCAGCGTTCGTGACGCCCAAAGAGCGAGAAAATCTGCTCAGGCGCATACGCTCCGAGCTCAAACGCTAGGCGCAAGGCTTACACATCCTTGTATCGTTCACTCATCCCTCTTGGTTCTCAAGGAGTCCCTCCTATGCACGATCCGTTTCATGCGCGTGATGTATTAAGAGTAAACAGCAAAGAATATGTCATCTATCGGCTAGATGCCCTAGAACGGGCCGGCCTCACCCAACTGCGCAAACTGCCCTACTCGATCCGCCTGCTGTTGGAGGCGGCGTTGCGACAATGTAACGATCGAGAAATCACCCAGGACGATGTGAGAAACATCGCCTCCTGGACCCCGACCGGCACGCGTCCGGCCGTTCCCTTCTTGCCGGCCCGCGTAGTGATGCAAGACTTCACCGGCGTGCCGGCTGTGGTGGACTTGGCCGCCATGCGCCATGCAGTGGCCCACCTAGGGCGTGATCCAAAGCGCATCAATCCCCTGGTGCCGGTGGACCTGGTGATCGATCACTCGGTGCAGGTGGATTTCTTCGCCATCCCCAACGCCCTCCACCGCAATGCCGAAATGGAATTCCAGCGCAACCGTGAGCGCTACGAGTTCCTAAAATGGGGCCAGCGCGCCTTCCGTAACTTTCGCGTGGTGCCGCCCATGACCGGCATCGTCCACCAGGTCAACCTAGAATACCTGGCACAAGTAGTAATGACCCGCCATCTGCCTATCCCTGGAACCAACGAATACGAATGTCAAGCCTTTCCCGACACCCTGGTCGGCACCGACTCACACACCACCATGATCAACGGCCTAGGCGTACTCGGCTGGGGGGTAGGCGGTATTGAGGCCGAAGCGGTGATGCTTGGTCAGCCGATGGATATGCTCCTGCCCGACGTGATCGGCTTCAAGCTCTATGGCAAACTGCGCGAGGGCGTGACGGCCACCGATTTGGTGCTGACCGTGACCGAAATGCTGCGCAAGAAAGGCGTAGTAGACAAGTTCGTGGAATTCTTCGGCCCCGGCCTCGATTCCATGCCTCTGCCCGATCGGGCCACCATCGGCAACATGGCCCCTGAGTATGGCGCCACCATCGGCTTCTTCCCGGTAGACGCTGAAACCTTGCGCTACCTCCGCCTGACCGGCCGATCCGAGGAAACTATCGCCCTGGTTGAAGCTTACCTATACGAACAAGGCTTGTTTCGCGACGCTCACAGCCCCGATCCAGAATTCACCGACGTGCTCGAACTGGACCTAGCATCGGTCACCCCCTCCTTAGCCGGCCCCAAACGCCCCCAGGACCGCGTCCCCCTGACCGAGATGAAACAAGCTTTCCGCAAAGCCCTCACCGCGCCGATGAAAGAACGGGGCTACGAACTGCCGCAAGAAGCCCTCAACCGCCAGGCCACCTTTGGCGCCAACGGCAGCTCGATGATCATCGGCCACGGCGCCGTGGTGATCGCTGCTATCACCTCTTGCACCAACACCAGCAACCCCTCGGTGATGGTCGCCGCCGGCCTGGTGGCCAAGAAGGCCATCGAGCTTGGCCTGAGCGTAAAGCCCTACGTCAAGACCTCGCTCGCCCCGGGTTCACGGGTAGTGACTGAATACCTGCAAAAAGCCGGCCTGCTGGAACCGCTCTCCAAACTTGGCTTCAACGTGGTTGCCTATGGCTGCACCACCTGCATCGGCAACTCCGGCCCCTTGCCAAGCGAGGTGGCCAAAGCGGTGAACAGCGCCGATCTGGTCGCTGCGGCGGTGATCTCTGGCAATCGCAATTTCGAAGGGCGCGTCCACCCCCTGGTGCGAGCCAACTACCTGGCCTCGCCGCCCCTGGTAGTGGCCTACGCCCTGGCCGGCACCGTAGACATCGACTTGATGACCGAGCCGATCGGCATCGGAAGGAACGGTTCGCCGGTCTACCTGCGCGACATCTGGCCCACCCAGCAAGAAATCGAGGAAGCTATCGCCCAGAACATCTCGGCCAAAATGTTCCGCGAGAAGTACGCCGACGTCTTCACCGGTTCCGAGATGTGGCAGGCGATCCAGGTGAAAGAAGGCGATCTGTTTGAGTGGGACGAATCATCCACCTACATCCACCACCCACCCTACTTCCAAAACCTGACCCTGGAGACGCCACCCATTCGGCCGATCCGCCGGGCGCGGGTGTTGGCCATGTTCGGCGATTCGGTGACCACCGATCACATCTCGCCGGCCGGCAGCATCGCTATCGACTCCCCAGCCGGGAAATATCTGATCGAATGCGGCGTCCAACCGCGCGATTTCAACTCCTACGGAGCGCGACGCGGCAACGACCTAGTCATGGTGCGCGGCACCTTTGCCAACATCCGTCTCAAGAATCTGCTGGTGGCCCCCAAAGAGGGCAACTGGACGAAATTCTTCGGCGACCAGCCGGATCCTGAAGAAGCCCAAGAGATGACCATCTTTGAGGCAGCCATGAAATATCAAGCAGCCGGCATCCCTACCCTGGTGATTGCCGGCAAAGAATACGGCACCGGTTCCAGCCGCGATTGGGCCGCCAAAGGCCCCATGCTGCAAGGCGTTCGGGCAGTGATCGCCGAGTCGTTCGAGCGCATCCACCGCTCTAACCTGGTCGGCGTGGGCATCCTGCCATTACAGTTCCAGGCCGGCCACAACGCCGAGACGCTCGGCCTAGATGGCAGCGAAACCTATGACATCGAAGGCCTGGATGACTCGATCCAACCCCGTGCCACCCTCACCGTACGGGCCACAAAAGCCAATGGGAGCACCATTGAATTTCCCGTCACCGCCCTGCTCAACACGCCGGTTGAGGTGAATTACTATCGTAATGGCGGCATCTTACAAACTGTGCTGAGGAATCTGCTCAGAGAAAGCGAATAGGAGTAGGGCTAAGGAGATAGCCCGTCCCCCATCCCCTACGGCAAAACGTGGTGTCCCGCTTTTGGACGTCACGTTTTTTCTATGGCCCCCAAACTCCATCGGTCCTGCCGTCGGGAAGAAGATCCACAAACACAAACCCATCACGCACGACCCATTCCCCCACCTGCACAGCGAGAGCCTGGGCGAACATCGGCCCGGCCCAACAAAACGTATGGAATTCCCCGCGCTCGCCGCACGGGTCCACCGTCTCCGGCAATTCTGCTAAAAATTGCCGATCGTAAGATCGTCCTGCCCAGGATTCGGGCAGATGCTGTGGGTCCACCGTAGTCACCACGGCCTGCAAACCGCCCGCCAGCATCCCCTCGGCCAAGGAGCGAGTCTCAGCCGGCCCACACCACAGAGGAAAGAGCGGCTCCAAGCCAGTGCCGGCCATCATCCGTTCGCGGTAGGCGCGAATATCCTCCAGAAACAAATCGCCAAAGGCAACATGAGTGATCCCCACCTGACGGGCGCGCTCCAGCGCAGCCCACATCCGTTGCTCATAGTCCTCGTTCGAGCAAGGATAGGGCAAGAAAACTGGCCAGAGCGGCAGGCCGGCCGCTTCTGCCTGCGCCTCCACCAACTCACGGCGCACGCCATGCATCGCCACGCGATGATTGCTCTCATTGAACGTGGTCAACAGTCCAACCACTTCCACATCCGGCTGTTGGCGCAGGGCATATAGCGCCCAGGCCGAATCCTTGCCCGAACTCCAAGAGAGCCAAACTCGTTTCATACGGATTGAAGCGCTTGATGGAGCCAACGAACGGCCCGCATCATCGAAGGACCATCATGGATCAGATTGTGCTCAGGGTCCACATCAGCCTGGATGACAGGATAGTCCCATCCCCGTTCGCGGGCTAGGTCCCCACCTTGTACTGGATGCTCCGGCTCTGAGAAACACACGAACACCTCCGGGCGACGGCGCACCACCTCATCAGGATCCAAAAATAGATAGCCTTTGGGCACATCCCGAAAGATATTCTCTCCCCCTGCCGCTTCGATCAAATCGTGCACAAAGGTCAGTCCGCCGGTCATACGGACATGCTTGCCAAACCACAACTCCACATAGACCCGCCGGCGCGGCGAGGGAGCCGAAGCGGCGAGCTCCACAAAGGTCCGATTCCAGCGCTCGGCCAGAGCGTGGGCGGCCGGCAGATCGTCCATCAACGCCCCAACCAAGATCACGTTCTCCAACACCCCATACAGCCTGTTCGGCAACGGCAAGGCATAGACCGGAAACCCCTGCTCATACAAACGACGTGCCAACTTACGTTGAACGCCGGTGGTGATCAAAATCAAATCCGGTTCCAGGGCGCGCAGCGCCTGTTCGTCCACTCGTAGGTAATCGCCCACGATCGGCGCCTGGACCTCCGGCACGTAGCGCGGACAAAACTCCGAGATGCCGACGATCGCCTCGAGATATCCCATGTGCACCAGGGCCTCGGTCAGGCCCGAAGCGAGCGAAACCACCCGCTGCGGCTTTTGCGGCAGTTCAACATACCCCCCTAACGGATCACAGTACACTTTATATAGGCTCATTCTTCCACCTCGGACAGAAAAACTGTTTTCCCCAAAATAAAGAAAAACTCTGCGCTCTCTGCGTTCTCAGCAGTTTGAACCTACAGTCTGCGCTCAAGAGAGCCTAGCAACGAATTCCACTCAACAAAAATCGAATCACCTCAGCCAGCGACGAGAACTCTCGTTCGCCGTTCAGCAGCGTCACCCGCCAACGATAGTCTGAACCTGATCGAAACACCTCCACCTGCCGCTCATGCCGGCCCGAACCGTTATGGACGGCATATCCGATCCGCTCCAGGGCGCGCCACGTCCAGGCGATCACCACCCCATCCGGGCCACCACTCAAACCGATCGGGCCACACGTTGGCTGATGGACGCGAAAAGCGCCAATGCTGTGATCGAATTCCACCCCTTCGCTGCGAAAGACGCGTGCCAAATGGCCGTTCAAAGCCAATTCTTCGGGAATGCCCTCCAGAAACGTCCCATCTGAAGCGAGCAACCAAAGACGATCGGCGATGCGCAACGCCAGGTCCAGATCATGCGTGGCGAGCAGGATGGCATATCTCATCTGACGCGTGAGCTGTTTGAGCAGCAAGAAAATCTCGACCCGACGCGGTAGATCGAGGAAAGCCATCGGCTCGTCCAGCAACAACACCTGGGGCTCCTGAGCCAGGGCGCGAGCGATCATCACCCGTTGTCGTTCCCCGTCGCTCAGCTCGTGCACTGAACGAGCCGCCAAAGGCAAGCTTCCAGTGAGATGCATGGCCCGGCAAATTACTTCCTTATCGCGGTTTGTCAACCGCCCCAGCCAATCCGTGTAGGGATGCCGGCCCAGGGCCACCAGGCCATAAACCGACAGATTCCCCACTTCCACTCGGGCGGTAAGCACCACAGCCAGATGCCTGGCCAGCTCCTGAACCGGCAAGCGATGCACATCCCGACCATCCAAGTAGACCACCCCCGCCAAAGGAGAATGCATGCCGGCCAGGGTGCGCAACAATGTAGATTTGCCCACCCCATTCGGCCCGATCAGACAGACCAACTCGCCAGGATGCAAGACCAGGTCTAGGTCTTGCGCCAGCCTACGTCCCCGGTAACCGATGGCAAGCGATTCCGTAGTCAACATACAAACCTTTTCTCACACCCTTGGATGTTCAACCGGCAAACGACTGACGCAACTGCTGTTGGCGCACGATCACCCACAGAATCACTGGAACTCCGAACAGCGACATCACCACGTTGAGCGGCAACACCCTCTGACTGCCGGGCAGTTGTGCGATCACATCGGCGATCAGGGCCAGGGCAGCACCAAGCAAGATAGAAGTTGGCAACAGCACACGATGATCGGCCGTATTAAACAACGAACGCGCCACATGGGGCACCGCCACCCCAATAAACCAGATCGGTCCACAAAAAGCGGTAGAAGCGCCGGCCAGCAACGATGCGCTTAAGATGATCCAAAAGCGCGCCCGGCGCACATTCAACCCCAACGAGCGTGCATAATCATCGCCCAACAACAAGGCATTTAGGGGCTTGATCATGCCAAGCGCCATCAACAACCCCAAAGCAGTGATCGGCCCGAAGACCCGTAACTGGCTCCAGGTCACCCCGCCAAAACTGCCGGCTGCCCACAGGCTAAAAACTTGCACCTGCTCTGGCCGGCTGATATAAATCAGCAAACTGACCACTGCGCTGGCCAGATAACCAAACATCAACCCCATCACCAACAACGTCAGCGTATTTTGGACCCGCCGCGAGAGCATCAACACCATCCCCAACACCAAGCCAGCGCCGGCGCTGGCGGCTGCTGCCACGGTCAGATCGCCCAACGCATTCATTCCACTGATGAACCCCAGCGCTCCTCCCGTTCCCATTCCCAGAATCACCACCGAAACCCCCAAACTTGCCCCCGAGCTCACCCCCAAGACGAACGGATCGGCCAGCGGGTTACGAAACAACGTTTGCATCTGCAAACCAGCTGCCGAGAGAGCGGCCCCTGCCAGCATAGCTGTCATCGCTTTGGGAAGACGAAACTTAAACAAAATATCGCTCCACGACGCCTTCTCCCCCTCTCCACCCAACAAAATGTGAAACACCTGTTGAGGCGGAATGCGCACTGAGCCAAAGGTCAAGCTCAACGCAAAAGCAAGCGTCAACGCCGTCCCCAGCAGCAAAAGCACCCACCAACGCACACCCAAATGCGGCAACAAATTCAACTCTTCGTCTAGATTCATGATCCATTCATTCTGCCCTTTCCTTGTCTTCTCTCTCTGAAGACAAGGAAAGGGCACACCAAGCTCTACTTTACCTGACGGTAATACACCAACTCATGATCCGGCAACAGATCCGGGTGGAAAATCTTGATCAGATCAGCCAGCACAACCTCAGGATAAGCGACAGCACTTTCAAAGTAATCATTCCCGCCGTTTGGCGACATACGGGCATCGTAATTCCACACATTTCCCGTCTGAAACGCCTTGAAATCAGCATAGCGGACGTCGCTTTCCTTCATTGCCTCCAAGGTGCTCACAAAGCCCAGGTTCAACCAGAAATCGGCCTCCCTCGCCCGCTCAAACACCGCCTCAAACGAGAGAGGGACACTGCCGGTGCTGTCATCATCGCTCCAGAGATACTCTGCGCCGGCATCGCGGAAAAACGTCGCCGCGAAACTTCGACCACCCGGCACATACCACGTCCCCTGATACGGCAGCCCGCTAAAGACCGTGGGACGACCGCTGATGTTGGCTGTCAGAGCTTTGAGCTCTTCGTAGCGTTTCAACGTCTGATTGAAGAGGGCCTCTGCTTCCACTTCCTCATTGAAGAACAGAGCAATAAACTTGCCCCATTCGGCGCGGCCGAGGGGGGTGGTATCCAACCACTCGGCGTTGATCACCACCTCCTGCCCTGCCTGCAACAACACCGGATGCGCATCATATTCCAGCATGCCCGAACCGTAAGTCATCACAATGTCGGGGGCCAATTCTAACACTTGCTCCACGTTCACCCCTGCACCATATCCGATGGTGGCCAGCTTGCCCTCGGCAGCCATCTGCAGCACCGTGGGATTGTGCACAAACGTCGCATCATCCAAGCCAACCAGCCGATCCAGCACACCAAACGCATCCAAGAAGGGCAGGTAGGTAGTGGACATGGTGATCAGAGAGTCGATCGGCACATCAATGATCTGCTCCTCGCGGAACCCCTCCGGCCGCGGCGTGCCGCACTGCACAAGCACATAGGTCAACGACTCGGCAGCTCCTGGCCAGGGTATGGCGATCGTTACCACCTTATAGTGATTGTGGTACTCCACCGTTAAATTCTCGGCGTGAGTAAGAGTGACCTTCTCTGGGAAATAGTCAATCGAAGGATCATACTGCCCTTCGGGGACACATCCCTCGGTCAAATTGTGCTCCGGCGCAGCGGGGGCCGGCGTTGAGGTTGGCGCAACAGTAGCAGTTACCGTAGGAGCCGCGGTTGGTGAAGGAACAGTTGGCGTAGGCGTCGCCGCCGGCGAGCACGCCGCTAGGGTCAGGGATAGAATTACTATCAACAAAGAGAGACCTCGCAACATATCACTCCTCCAGGGAAGGGATTGGGTAGCGCAGCAATGCACCAGATCAAAAACCCCTGTCGTGGGACAGGGGAGGGGGAGGGCCAATCCAATCCAAAGCCGTCCCCACCTCCTTTCCGCGAGAGTGTGGAGAACCGTCGATCGGGGCGGGCGACCTGGCTTATTCCTCAGAAAAACCTTTCTGGGAAATTACAGTTGCGGGACAGCGCCGGACTTTCACCGGCTTCGCCTTTCAGCCTTCCCATCCGGGGGTAAAGGCACCCCGACCGGTTGTTCACTTGTTCTTCCCTAGTTGCAACCTTCGCAACGCGCAAAGATATTCTAAGGTGCATCCGAGCTATCGTCAAGATGACATTTGGACAGAAAACGGCCTGTTCTTCGCCCGTTTCACTCTCCCTCGTCTCGGAAAGTCTCCTTCGCCCTCGGCGCGATCACCGCACGTCTCCCACTCACCCAGAAGCGGATCTCTTGCCCCAAGGGCCACAACGGCAACCAACGGACATAATACCCGGGGCCGGCGTAGATCAACATCAACGAGCGGGCGCGCTGCAAATCGGCTCGCAACGTCGGCGAGAGCATCATCATTTCTTCAATAGCAGCCTGAGCTGTAGGCGAAACGGCATATCTTCCGGTCAGCGACTTAAGAAAAGAAAACTGCTCTTGCCAAGCCTCCAACTCACCAAGCACCGAAAGAGCGCGCACCACACCTTGTCGCAAATGGCGCACCTCATGCACGATCAAACTAAGAGCATAAGCCTGATCGGCCAACTGAGTAGGATTCAGGTCGATCCTCCCACCGATCATCCAACGCGCCCCGGTTGACTGTGGCTGCAGTCTCACGCGCACCCGGCGCTCCACCAAAAACCGATGGGCTTCCTCTCCAATCGGTCCACTTCTCTTCAACTGCTCAAGCAACACATCTACCGCTTCGTTTCCCATAGCCTAATCATGACTCTGTGAAATCTGTGGCAATCTGTGGCGGCAACTCAAAGTATAATCCCTATCCATGTCCAAACCACCCCTCATCCTAATCATCGGCCCGACTGCCGTTGGCAAAACTGAGATCTCCATTCAAATAGCCGAGCGCTGGAATGGAGAAATCGTCAGCGCCGACTCGCGCCTCTTCTACCGTGGCATGGACATTGGCACCGCCAAACCCTCGCCCGAAGAACGTGCGCGCGTCCCCCACCACTTGATCGACGTTGCTGACCCGGATGACGCCTGGTCGCTGACCCAATTCCAGCAGGCGGCACGAGAAGCGATTGCGACGATCCATGCTCGAGGTCGCCTACCCTTCCTAGTTGGCGGGACCGGTCAATACCTACGCGCTGTTGTTCAGGGTTGGAGCCCTCCTGAGGTTCCTCCCAATCCCCGGTTGCGGGCCGAGCTGGAGAAAATGGTCGTAGTGCATGGGGTATTCTGGCTACACGAAAAACTTCGCCGGCTCGATCCCTCCGCTGCGCAGGCCATCGACCCGCGCAACCTTCGTCGAATCGTTCGTGCCCTGGAAGTGATCCTCGCCACCGGCCGGCCCTTTTCCGCTCAGCGCCGACAAACCGACTCCCCCTACCACACCATCACCATCGGCCTGACCCGCCCCCGCCCCGAACTCTACGCCCGTGTGGACGCTCGCATCGAAGCTATGTTCGCCGCCGGCCTGCTGGACGAAGTGCGCCGCCTCCTGGAACAAGGCTACTCCCCCGATCTCCCCTCCATGTCCAGCATCGGCTATCGAGAATGCGTGGCCGTCCTGCAGGGCCAAATCACCCTCGAAGAAGCCAAAGCCCGCATGCGGCGCGCCACGCGCACCTTCATCCGCCGCCAAGCCAACTGGTTCAAACCCGATGACCCTGCCATCCATTGGATCATCGTAAAGCCAGACATCGTCGATCGAATCGACGCTTTCTTGCGCAAAGTGATCGGGTGACTGTTCCAAAAATCGGTAAAAGATGGCTGAACGAACAGGGATGGTGGCAACTCCGCTAGCAATTTCCTTAAAGCACGCCAGCTCCTCCAAGGCCGGTTCGGGAGCCATGCCGATCGCCTCCAAACAATGGTCCTGTCCGGCGCGAATCAAGGCCGCCAGTTCTTCAACCAGCTTTTCGGTGTTGCGAACCACATGGCTCTGGCATACTTGTTGCGAACGTCCCGTCTGATCGCTCACCTGCTTGAAAGCGTCTGCATCATCGCTGACCACCACTTCAGCCCCTACGGTATCCAGGATGGGCGCCAGCCAGGCTTGCAATGGCTCGGCATCCTCACCTGGCAGTTCGTCTATACTCAAGACCATCCCCTGGACCGCATCTACCACGATCCCAACCGTCACCCATTTCCCATTGCAGCGCACACCGGTCACATCGGCTCCAATCGCTTTGGTTTTGTAGCCGCTCAACAGCTGCCCACGCTTTAGCCCCGGCGCTCGTTCTGCTACCGCCTGAACGGCCCGATACACACTCGTTTTTCCAATCCCTATGCCAAGGCGATTCAACACAATCTCGACCGCTCCGT
>CAKZJX010000134.1 GCA_937120535.1 uncultured Anaerolineae bacterium | reverse complement strand
CAACCGACGTCCATGGCACAAGCAGCGTTTTTCCAGCTATCCTGCTCATGAGTTTATCGAACCTAAATTTCGCCACTCCCGCAACTCGTTCTATCAGGCGTAATGAGGGTGTTTCTCGTGTAGAATTAAACCCCAGTTCAGGCGTGAAGTAACATAGGAGCAGTTTGATGGATTACGGAAATGTCCCTATTTGCAAGGTTGCTGACATGAAAGAAGTGATCGTTACGATATAGAATTTATAGCACGGAGTGTGCCCTATGTCCGAGAAGCGTATCGTTCTATATGTTGAAGATAACCGTGAAAATCGCACTCTGGTTCGCCGCGTGCTGGAAGCCGAAGGGTATGAAGTGGTCGAAGCTGCCAATGCCGAAGAGGCTTTGAAGAAACTCCAGGAAAAACGGCCCGATATTATCCTAATGGACATCAGTATGCCCGGCGTAGATGGCTATTCGCTTACGGGCACGATCAAATCCCTCCCTGACTATTCCAGCACCCCCATCATTGCCGTCACCGCCAACGTGATGCGCGGCGACCGGGAGAAATCGCTCGAAGCAGGATGCGACGGCTATATTCAAAAGCCGATCGACATCGACCTATTGGCTCAGCAACTTGAACGGTTCCTGGCGAGGCAATCATGACCCAGACGCCCTCTCTCAATACCCAACCAACTCGTAAACAGAAACCCCCGAGCGATACCACCGTGCTGGTGGTGGAAGATAATGTGTCTAATTTTGTGCTGATCGCTCGGATGTTGGGTTACCTGGGCATCCATTGCGAATGGAAAACATCGGGATATGAGGTGGTGGAATATGCCGATACTCTTTCCCACCTTGACCTGATCTTGATGGACATCCGGTTGCCGTATGAAGATGGGTATGGGGCGCTGAAGAAAATTCGCGCCTCCGAGCGGCTCAAAGACATCCCGATCGTTGCCGTTACTGCCGAAGCCAACGAGGAACAGATGAAAAAAGCTCGTGAAGCCGGCTTCAACGGTTTTCTCGGGAAACCCCTAGATCCCGATCGCTTCCCCGATCAGATCCGCCGTATCCTAAACGGCGAATCGGTATGGGAACTCTCTTGAAAGGCGCCATGGTTCTCCGTTCGTTTCTCCTCCGACTGCGTGATCTCCTGCCCCAAGGCAAACTGGCGCGTCGAGCGATCCTCACCCTAGCCTCGCTGACCTTTCTGCCCCTCATGCTCGTGACCAGCGGTACGTATCTGCGCGCCCGAGATACGCTGCGTAGCCAAGTGCTTGCCCAAATGGAAAATCTGATCACGATAGAGGCGGAGGCTGCACAAGATGTGGCTACAATTAAACAAATTCGCCTGGACCGGTTGATGCGCCAGCCAGACTTTGCTGCTACATTATCAACATTGCTGCAAAACACTCCAAACCAACCCGATTTTGTCGCGGCGCGTGACCGCTTGATCGCTCTATTCCACCAAGCCAACCGCGAACAGGATCAACCTATTTTCCAAGCGCTCTTCATCGCCGATCGAGAGGGGAACATCTTGGCAGCCAGCCAAAAAAAGTGGGAGGGCATATCTCTAGCGAATTCGCCCTTCTTTGAACTGCTGTTTCTGAGCGATCTCCAAACCTTTTCTATCTACGATTTTCGCCCCTTTTATCCGGAGCAACTGAGCTTGGTCACCATGGTTCAGTTCTTCGACGACAGCGGTGTCCCGATCGCCCTATTGGGTGGCATTTCGGACGAGACCGACATTGCGGTGAGGCTAAACTCTCTCGCTGATCTGATCCCCTCCTCGCGCGCTTACGTAATTTCGGATCACGGCGGCTTCTTGACCATAGACCCGTATACTGGTCAAATCATTCCCCTTACTCCTACCCAACAACAACGCAACTCCCTGCTCACCGCCATCCAGAGCGTGCGCACAGCCGGCCCACCCAGCCGCCCTCAGACGCTCAGCTACGCCAACGAGCAAGGCGTTCCGGTGCTGGCACAGACCATCTGGCTAGAAGACCTTCACAGTGCCCTGGTCCTCGAAGTGCCGACCGATTCGATCTTCGGCTATCTCAACACCCTGATTCCCTTTACCGTCCTGCTCCTGGCGCTCTCCACCCTGGTCATGATCTTGATCATCACGGCCGGAACCAACCGCATGATCGAGCCGATCTTGACGTTGGCAACCATCACCGGCCAATTTGCCCAAGGCAACTGGCAGGAGCGGGCTGGCGTACAACGCGACGATGAGATCGGATTGCTAGCCACGTCGTTCAACCGCATGGCCGATCAACTGAGCGCCATGTATCGCTCGCTTCAAGAGCAAGTGGCCGAACGCACACGTCAGATCCGCACCGCCGCCGAGGTGGCTCAAGCATTGACCACCTTCTTCGACCTGGACGAATTGCTCAACAAGACTGTAACGTTGATCGTTAAGCGGTTCAACTTTTATCACGCCGGCATTTTCCTGATTGACCCCAGCGGCAAATATGCCATCCTGCGGGCTGCCCAGGGGCCTTCAGCCGCCGAGATGCTCCGTCGCGGTCACCAATTGGAAGTTGGTTCCGACTCGATCGTCGGCTGGGTGGCAGCAAACGTAAAACCACGCGTGGCCGCCGAAGTAGACAAGGACCCAGTGCACCGCATAAACCCTCTTTTACCGGAGACACGGGCTGAAGCAGGTTTCCCAATCGCTGTTGGTCAGGTCGTGCTGGGCGTGTTAGATGTGCAGAGCACCGAACCCCATGTCTTCGATGAGGAAATGGTGATCGTCTTGCAAACCCTGGCCAATCAGATCGCCGTGACCATTCAACAAACCAGCCTAAGCGGACAAGGGCGGTTGGACGCCACAGAAGCCGAACGATTGCAGCAACGAATCCCTGAAATTGTTCAGGCGGAAACCGAGGGAGAGGCCATACGCGCTGCCGGCAACGTCATGGGCGAATCTGGTCATCCATCGATCTTGCTTGATTTGCGCCAGGATCAAGCTGAGATTGTAGCAATCCACAACCCACCACAAACCTTGACCACCTGGCCGGCCAATTCGAGAGTCGATCTCGAATCGATCACCCGCCTGCTTCGCACACCTATTCTGGTCAATGATCTCAGCCGTGCTGAGACACTCCCCGGCGAGCTGGCAGCTCCCTTACGCCAAATCGGTTGCCGTAGCGGAGCTTTCTTACCGGTACTAGTGAGCGGAAAACCAGTCGCTATCTTGATGATCGGGGAACGAGCTGGACAACCGCTCACCGGCCGCACTGCCTGGCCATATTTGAGCATCACTACCCTGTTAGGCACCACCCTATCTCGCATTCGCGCCCTACAGGACAGGCAAGAACGCCTGAAGGAGTTAGAAGCGCTGATCTCGTTCAACCGCGCCGTATACGGCAACTTGGATCTTCAAGCGTTCTGTGCTGCTCTGCAACAGCAAGTCAAGCAAGTGATCGGCGACTATAGCTTTCTCGTTGCCTTGTTCGATGAGAGAACAAACTCAATCAGCGTCCCCTACCTCTACGAGGAAGGGAAGACCCAAACGCTCGAACCCTTCCCGCTGGGAGAAGGCCTGACTTCCATCCTGATTCGCACCCGCCAGCCTCTGTTGCTAGTCAAGGATACGGAACGTCGAGCCATTCAGTTAGGCGCCAAAATTCACGGCAAACCTGCGAAATCGTGGATGGGTGTTCCACTGTTGGTCAATGACCAACCCATCGGCGCTTTGATCGTCCAAGACCTGGAACAGGAAGGCCGCTTCAGTGAACGCGATCTAAACTTTTTGAATGAGCTAGGCAAGCAGATGGCCGGCGCCATTCAGAGCCTGCGCCTCCTTGAACAGAGCCGTCGTTCGGCCATCCAACTGCAAACCGCTGCCGAGATTGCGCGCGACATCAGCGGCTCACTGAATTTGGACGAATTGCTGTTGCGCGCCGTGAACCTGATTCGTGAGCGGTTCAATTTCTACCATGCTGCAGTATTCTTGCTGGATATGCACGGCGAATTCGCTGTGATCCGTGAAGCCACTGGCGAGGCCGGGGCGCAATTGAAGCGCAGGGGGCATAAGCTTCGCGTGGGATCCAAATCGATCGTCGGCTATGTGACGGGTCGGGGAGAGACGTTGGTCGTAAATGACACTCTCAAGGATGCCACATATTACCCTAACCCGCTCTTGCCGGAGACGCGCGCCGAGATGGCTATCCCGCTCAAAGTGGGAGAACGCATCTTGGGCGCCTTGGACGTGCAAAGCACTCAACCCTTTGCTTTTGACGAAGACAGTGTACGCACCCTGGAGATCTTGGCTGACCAACTGGCAGTCGCTGTAATCAACACCGAGCTGTTCGCCGAGACGCAAGAGCATTTGGCCGAGCATCGCCTGCTGCATCACATTACCACTTCGGCGGCGTCAGGCTCCACCTTGGAAGACGCCCTGGATGCAGCAGTGAAAGGCCTACAGGTGACTTTGGGTGGGGATCGGGTTATGATCTTGCTGCTCGACCGTGAGCGCAAACATCTTGAGGTGCGCGCTATGGCGGGTTACTCTGATGAGATGTATAACCTGCGCATCCCGATCGGGGCCGGCATTACCGGTTGGGCTGCTGAGCATCGTCGTCCGTTGCGCGTGGACGACGTCTCAAAAGACCCGCGCTACATCCAAGTTAGCGAAAACACCCGATCTGAGCTCGCCATCCCCTTGATCTACAGAAACGAACTGCTCGGAGTGCTCAACGTAGAAAGCGAACAGGCGGCAGCCTATACCGAAAGCGATGAGGAACTTTTGGGAACCCTGGCCGGCAGCCTGGCCGCCATCATTGCCAATGCTCGCCTGCTAGCTCAGATCCGTCAACAGGCCGAACGTGAGCACTTGCTCTACGAGGTCACCGCCAGAATCCGTCGCGCCGGCGACATCCAGACCATCCTAGCGACCACAGCCAGCGAACTGACCCGCTCACTAGATGCGCGAAGGGTTCATATCAAGATCGAGGTTCCCCAAACCGAACTACCTTCGGAAGACCACCTATTTTAAGGTTAACTAGCATGGCGATCACTTCCAGGCTTTTCTCATTTCTCGAGACTCTGCTCCAACGCAGCGGGGGGTATTATCTGCCACTGGGCATCTTGATCACCCAGTTGCTCACCAATTCGTTCATTGCGCCAGCCATCATCCTGGTGCAAAACAATGCTGAGCTCTCGCCCACCGATCTAGGCGCCAGCGTGCGTTTTCTTCTGGTGTTTACTTCGCTCAACAATCTACTGGTGGTGGGATTGACCCTATGGTTGAGTCGTCATGCGTTCCACCGCTTGGAGCTCTGGCGAAGAGGACAGAGCCTAGCGATATACACCACAAACCAGGAGCAGGCCTGGCGCGAGATCGCTAATCTTCCCCGGCGATATGGCGTAATCGGATTGACCGGAGCGATATTCGTTGTTATCGTCCCTCTTCTCGGCTATCAAGCCCTGGCGCTGCGTCTGACCGCCGATCAGATCATTTACACCTTGCTCGGTGGAGCAGTAGCAGCTCCGATTATTGTTCTCATGGCCATGATCTTGCTGGATTGGATCATGCAGCCGGTACGTCAAGTGTTGCTGCCGACCTCTTTCGAGACTCAGGCAGCTCACATCCGCTCGGTGTCTCTCTTCTGGAAGTTGCAATTGCTGATTCTAACGTTGGTCAGCGCCGGCCTGGCAACTCTAGCACCTGTTGGCTATCGGATGATCGTGCGAGTGGTGGAAGGGATGGATCCCATCCAAGCCCTGCGCACGTACCAAGTCCAATCGCTGGGTATTGCCTTTTTGAGCCTGGTCATAGCAGCCACATTCACCACTCTCAGCGCTTATCTCCTTAATGCTCCGTTTACTCAGCTGTTGAACCTCTTTCAACGAGTCGAGCAGGGGCAACTTCATCTACGCGCAAACGTCTTCTCTTCTGATGAAGGTGGAGAACTCGAGGTTTATTTCAACCGGATGGTCGACCGCTTGGAAACCTTACAAGCCTCGTTGGAAAAGCAGGTGGCGGATCGCACGGCGCAATTGGCAGCCGTCATCGAAGTTGGGCACGCAATCAGCGCTATTCTTGATCCAGACGAGTTGATGGGAAAAGTGGTCAACCTGATCACCGATCGATTTGGTCATTACTATGCCGCCATCTTCCTGCTCGACTCGACAGGCAAATGGGCCGAGCTCAAACACGCTACCGGCGAGGCCGGCCGCATCTTGCGCGAGTCGCGCCATCGTCTGGCTGTGGACAGCAAAAGCATGGTTGGCACAGCCATCCGTCAGAAACGAGCCCGCATTGCTCTGGATGTCGGTTTGGAACCGGCGCGTTTCAGCAATCCTTTGCTTCCCTACACCCGCTCGGAAATTGCTCTACCGCTGATGGTCGGCGACCGCGTGTTAGGAGCGCTCGATGTCCAGTCGACACGCGAAGCGGCTTTCCAACAGGAAGACATTGAGATTATGCAGAGTATGGCCAACCAAGTTGCCATAGCCGTGGAAAACGCTCAGCTCTTCCAGGAACTACGACAACGCTTACAAGAACTGCAGCGCCTCCAGAGCCAATATGTGCGTGACGCTTGGTCTGAGCTCACCTCTGCTTCTAGTATCGAATATGGCGTTGGAGAAGAGGTGGGAACAGATGGGGAGACCACGGTGCAGATTCCGCTGACGTTGCGCAACCAGCAAATCGGCTCTATTCGCGTGGACGGGGATCAGAAATGGACTGAGGAAGAACGCGCTTGGATGGAATCGTTAGCTACTCAGGTAGCGCTGGCTCTAGAAAATGCTCGTCTGATGGAGGAGAGCCGAAAAGAGGCCGGCATGGATCGCATCGTTTCTGAGATCACGGCACGCATCTGGTCGGCTGGCTCAATAGAAGGCATCTTGCAAACCGCTGCTCGCGAGATCGGTCGCGCGCTAAACGCCTCAGAGGCCATCATCGCCCTGGGAGTAGAGGAGAGAAACCAGCCATGAAACGACCTGCTCGCTTTTTATCGCTACGCTTAAAGTTGACGCTCTACTTGATGACCCTGAGCCTGACAACCATTGGCGTGATTTCATATTGGCACTATCAGAACACCAAAACCATCCTGCGTCAGGATATTAGCAATCGCCTGCGCGATGCGGTTGCTATTGCCGCCTTGCAGGTCGACGGGGATCTGCATGCTCGGCTGATCTCGCGTGAGCAAGAAGGTTCACCGGAATACCTACAACTCAAAAAAACCCTACAAGCCATTCGTGATGCAGGGAGCGATTTCCGGTTCGTATACACCATGCGTCAGGACGAGCAAGGAAACATTGTTTTTGTCGTAGATGCCGAGGAGAGCGAACAGGATGTTTCGCATGTGGGCGATGTGTATTATGATGCCAGCGATTGGCTAAAGGCTCATTTTGCCACGCTACAAACCGCGCAGGTAGAAGACGATCTCTACACCGACCGCTGGGGAACCTGGTTGACCGGTTATGCACCTATCTACACGTCCGATGGACGGCGCGAGGCGGTGCTCGGCATTGATATTGCTGCGCACCACGTGCTGGCACAAGAACAGAGTGCCTTTCGTCTGAGCGTGGTGGTTTTCCTTGCCTCCATTCCCATCGTTGCTGTGACTAGCCATCTGATTAGCACCCTTCTTACGGCGCCTCTAACCACACTGACCCAGGGTGCACAGCGGCTTTCGGAACGAGATTTCTCTCATCGAGTGCTCATCCAAACCAACGATGAGTTCAACCTCCTGGGGCAGGCGCTCAACTTGGCTCTTGAGGAACTGGGAAACCTGATAGCTCGCCTAGAAGAACAGGTGGAGGAACGAACCCGCGAAGTCTCTCGCCGCATGGCTCAACTCCAGGCAACTATCCAAGTAGCGCGCCAGGCAGCTGATATTCGTGATGTTGCTCAACTGCTGAACGACGCAGTGCGGTTGATTTCTGAACAATTTGGCTTTTACCATGCTGGAATTTTCCTGCTGGATGAAGCCAATGAGTACGCCGTCCTCCAGGCTGCTTCTTCGATTGGAGGACAGCGCATGCTCAATCGAGGTCACCGCTTTAAAGTCGGTGAACAGGGGATTGTGGGATATGTAGCCGCCCAGAAACGGCCTCGCATCGCACTAGATACAGGGGCAGATGCTGTATTCAACAACCCTGATCTCCCTCAAACCCGATCTGAAGCTGCTCTTCCGCTCATGGTGCACGATCGGATCATCGGCGTGCTTGACATCCAATCCATGCAACCCCAAGCGTTCACAGCAGAAGATATCGAAATCCTGCAAGGTCTTGCCGATCAGATTGCTCTGGCCATCGAGAACGCCCGCCTCTTTGAAGAAATGAATCGCCTGTTGCGTGAGTTGGAAGGGGTGGCGGCTAAGCGTGTCCAACGGGCCTGGAACGCTCCGGCCCAAGCTAAGCATTACGCCTATCACTACACCCCACTGGGCGTGCAACTTTTGCCTCCCGGAGAGATTCCCTCCCATCCAGGCAAGCACCAACTCGAACTACCGATCGTGCTTCATAACCAGACAATCGGCAAGATCGCCGTCATGCGCCAAGAAAAGGAATGGGAGCCTCGTGAAAAAGCCACTCTCCAGAAGATCGTCGTGCAACTCGGCTTGGCTCTAGAAAACGCTCGTTTGTTTGAGGAGTCCCAACGCCGCGCGGAACGAGAAAGAGCTATCAGCGAAGTCTCTGCCCGCATTCACCAAGCGCTGGATATGGAGCTGATTCTACGCACCGCTGCGGCTGAAGTGCAACGCGCTTTCCGCCTTTCTGAGGTGACCATTCACCTCACATCTCCGCCATCTGAAGAGGCGTAAGGAGGAGTTATGCTAGATCGTTGTCGCCTGTTGATCTTGGTGCTGCTCGGGGTCGTGCTCGCGGCTTGCGCTCCTGGGCGTCCAGTTGAACGTCCTCCGCTGCGCGTGGAATGGATATATTGGCCGGGCGATTGGATCTTGCTTGTCGCTCAGGATCAAGGTTTCTTTGAGAAACACGGTGTTCGAGTCGAGCCTCATCTCTACGAGATCTTTGAAGAGGCCATGCCCGACCTTGCAGCCGAAAAGATGGACGCCGGCTTCTTTGTCGTGGGAGACTTTGTGCCGATTGTCAAAAACGATAACCTGCGCGCTGTTTTCATCACCGATATCTCTAGCGGTGCCGATCAAGTTGTCGCTCGCTCCGAGATCAAGAGCCTTCGCGATCTGAAGGGCAAACGGATTGGCGTGAACCTGGGTACGTTTGGCGAGCTATTTGTGTATAAAATGCTAGAGAGGGCCGGCCTGCGTCCCGCCGATGTCACTTTGATCAACATCAATCCGGAAAACGTCCCGCAGGCCATCCCCGATCAGATTGACGCCGGCCATACCTGGGAACCCTTCACTTCCCGAGCGCTAGCTCAAGGTCATCAAGTTATCTTCTCCAGCGCCGATACCCCAGGGCTAATCCCCGATCTGCTGGTCATGCGCACACAGGTACTGCGTGAACGACCAGAGGACGTGCGCGCTTTCCTGCGCGCTTGGCTAGAAGCGGTGGAATTTACCCAGCAATACCCCGACCGCGCCATTGCCAGCATTGCCAAACTGAGCGGCATGAAGCCGGAAGAGATCTCCTTTGAAGGCGTTCAACTGTACACCCTTGAAGACAACCTCGCCGCCTTTTCTCAAAATCCAGGCAGCGATACGACGTCAATTTATTACACGACCAATCTTTACATCGAATTCCTGATCAACCGGCAATCTTGCCATCCGTCCAGATGCCAATCAAATTCTCGATCCATCGTTCATTTTCTGGTTGAGCGAACATCGTTAGGGTCCAAAGCATGGTCCGTTTGCGCGCGCTGGTTCAACTCGCTGTGATTTCCTGGTTTGCCATGCTCGCTGGCAGCCTCCTAGCCGGAAGGCAACGCCGGCGAGCGATTGCCTTCTCGCGCCTGGTGAACCTAAGTCACATCATCCATGAGGCCATCCCTCGGTGGCCTGGCGATCCGCCGATCGAATTTCAAGTGATCGCTGATCGCTCCACAGCAGGGTACTTCTTACGCCGTTTTGGAATGGGCGAACACAGCGCCACCCACATGAATGCTTCTAGCAGTTTTGTGGAAGGTGGCCAAAGCATAGATGCCTACTCTCCTAAGTCCTTGATAGCCCCAGCCGTTTTGATCGACATTCTTCCCAAAGCCAGCGCGAACCCCGATTATGCCCTCACCGTAGACGACATCTTGGCTTGGGAGGCAAAGCATGGTCAAATCCCTCAAGACAGCTTGGCCTTGCTCTTCACGGGATGGCAAGATCGCTGGTCCGACCCAAAGGCCTTCCTCAACCTAGACTCAACAGGCCGCCCCCATTTCCCTGGTTTCTCTGCCGAAGCAGCTCGTTTCCTGTTGGACCAGCGAGGGATTGCCGGTCTAGGAACCGACACCCACGGCCTAGAACCTGGCTGGGACTCTTCTTTTGCAGTGAACACCTTGATCGCCGAACGCAACGCCATCGCTCTCGAATGCCTGACCCAGCTGGATCAACTGCCTCCGAGCGGCGCAACCTTGGTGATAGGCGTTTTACGCCTGCAAAACGGCTCGGGTAGCCCTGTCGCCGTGCTGGCTTTCCTCCCTTGAATTAAGGATTTCTCGACGTTCGAGTTTTTGACCCTATGGCGAAGATCACCTTCAACCCCTCTTCTAACGATCAGCAGCGGTTTGGCTTGTCTGCACTGTATATTGCCCTACTTGGCTCGTTCTCTGCCGTTCCGGCCTTGCACTTCCTGGTCTGGCGTCAGCCACTCTGGCAGCACTGGGCAATGCTGGCCAACGCCGTGCTTCTACTCCTTGCCCTTTCGCTTTCTACGTATTGGTGGCGACATGGGCAACTCACGCGCGCAGCCTGGTTGACGCTGTTGAGCGGAGAAATCGCCTTCATAATAGGCGGCACGCTTACCGAAGGGTTTGGATGGCTGTTTGCTACCTCGATCTCAGTGATCGTCCTGATTCTCTCCCAACTCCTTCTCCCATCTTTCAGCCAGCGGCGCTGGGCTTGGATCAGCGTGGCTCTGAGCGCATTGCTACTGATTCTCCTCGATGCGTTTTCCCTCCCTTACCGTATTCGACTGCCTGAGACGTTTCAGAATTTCTTTGCGCTGCTGTTTGGAACTATAGTGATCCTTTACGTTCTGGTTGTGAGCCTCCGTTCCACTGAGCTGCGCCTTCGCATCCTGATCACCTTCCTTAGCATCGCTCTGGTGCCTTTGAGCGCCCTCTCATTTACCAATCTGCGTGCCCTTGAAACCACCCAGCGTGAAAACGCCGCCGAACAGCTGCGCTCCGCCGCCCGACTCACCGCCTCCCACGTGGATGAATTGATCGTTTCTTCCCTGGAGGACGTGCGCACCTACGCTCAGCTACCGCAGATTGCCGAATTCTTGATCACCCCGCCGGCCGGCCAAGAATACGCAGAACTATGGAACAATATCCAAATTACGCTCTCGGCTTTGAGCCGGCGTGACTCGGTGAATATCCTCTCCATCGGAATTTTGGACAACAATGGTTGGAATCTAATCGACTCGAGCCAAGAATACGTCGGCCGCTCTGAAGCCGAACGGGATTATTTCCAACAAGCCATGCGAAGTGGTCTGCCGGTCGTGACCCCGGTGTATGCCGATGAGAACGCCCTGTACTTTGCGGCGCCGATTCGCGGCCAACGCCGGCCGGATGCACCTCAAGAAATTCTCGGTGTACTGCGCATCAAATATAGCGCTTCCATTTTACAATTTCTCATTAAAGAAAGCGGCGGTTTGGTCGGAGCTGACTCGTTCGCCATCCTTGTAGATCAACATTCTATTTTCCTAGCCCATGGCGTTGACAGCACGGCAATATATAAAATCGCTGCTCCTATTTCACCGTCGCTTCTGAGCGCCCTGCAAGAGGCCCATCGCCTTCCCAAAGATACTTCGTCGCTCAACCTAACGCGTCTAGCAAACGTCCTACAATCCCAAGCATGGCAAGGCATCCATGAAGTCGAGTTGTCCGGAGCCGGGGAAACACTTTATGCAGTAGCCATCTTTCCCCTCGAAAGCCAACCGTGGAAGGTCATTTACGCCACATCTCGTGCAACGTTTTTGCTCCCCATCCAACGTCAACAACAGACAGCCTCTTTGCTCTTCGTCTTGTTTGCCTTGGTCACCGGCGCCATCTCGTACTTCTTTATTCAAGCATTGACCACACCTATCCTTCAACTGACGCAAGCAACCGATCGGCTCCGTCAAGGCATCCTGGATATCGTTATCCCCATTCGACGCCGCGATGAGATCGGCCAGCTTGCTGAGGCCTTCCAAACGATGGCAAACCGATTGCGCGACCTAATTACTTCGCTTGAACAGCGGGTAGCCGAACGAACGCGCGACTTAGAAGAACGCTCTTCGTATTTGCAAGCCACTGCCGAAATCGGTAGCCGTCTGGTCACCACCCTAGACCCGAATATCTTGGAACAGGAGGCGGTCGAACTCATTCGCGAACGGTTTAACCTGTATTATGTCGGTCTGTTTGAACTGGATGGGACTGGCGAATGGGCCCATCTGCGGGCCGGCACTGGCGAAGCGGGTCGTCGCATGTTGGAGCGCGGTCACCGTATCCGTGTTGGAACCGGCATGATCGGATGGGCAATCCAGCACGCTCAAGCGCGTATCGCTCAACAAGCGGAATTGGATGAAGTTCGCCTGCGCACGCCAGAGTTGCCGGAGACACGCTCGGAGGCAGCGCTTCCACTCCGTTCACGCAACCGTGTCTTGGGTGCACTGAGCATCCAAAGCGCTCAACCAAATGCGTTCAATCCTGATAATCTCGCCATCTTCCAAATTCTCGCCGATCAGATCGCTACCGCATTGGACAACGCCCGCCTATTCACCCAGAGTGAAGAGACCCTAGCTAGCCTACAGCGACTTTATGCCGAACGCACCAAGTTGGAATGGAAGAGCGCTTTTCGCTATCTCGGTCAAACTCTTGCGTTTCGCAGCGATGGATACACAGTACGTGCGATCTCGCCTAACCTGTCCAAGCCGGCCCGGCAGGCGCTGCAAACCGGTCAACCGATTGTCGTGAACGAAGCTCAACCGGTTAGCGGCGATCATCAAATTTACATTCCGATCAAAGTGCGTGGCACCCTTCTAGGGGTACTGAGCACCTATAAGCCGGCCGAGCGCGGCCCCTGGACCGAGGACGAGATCGCTGCCCTGAGCACCATTTGCGAACAAGTCGGTTTAGCCTTGGACGCAGCCCGCTTGTTCCACGAAGCCCGGCGGCGAGCCGTAAAAGAACACACCATACGCGAGATTTCTGCCCGTATTAGCGAGACCGTTGAGATCAGCGAGATCATGCAAATCGCTGTGGAAGAATTGGGACGCGCGCTGGGAAGCGCAGAAATCACTTTGCAATTGCATGGGCAAGAAGATAATGTGCCACATTAAAGGACGGTGATACGATGAAGAACCCCCTGGTCGCACGATGGACTCTCTTAGGAGCGGTCTTTGGTTCATTTCCGCCGCTCCTGGCCACAATAGTGGACATCTGGCTAAGAGGATTGCCCTTTGGTGTATCCTCGGCCCTGGCGGTTCAGCAACAAAATCCGGTTCACTGGATTGTGGACACAGCACCGTTCGTGCTAGGTGTGGCGTTTTACCTGATTGGCCTTCGAGATCAAGCGCTACAACAGGCCAATCAAGAGCTTCAGCAAACATTACAGCACATAGAAATCATCAAAGCCGAACTAAAACGGCAAATTGAGGAGCACCAACACACCTTAGAGCAGCTCCAGGCCCGGCACGAACATCAAACCCATCGTTTTATTTCGATCGCCCTGTTGGCCGAAGCGCTACAAAACGCCCGCTCCGTAAACGAGGCGCTCACCCTAACCGTGCAGGAAGTGTGCAACCAGTTTGGCCATCCGTATACAGCGATGTACCTTCTCGATGAAACAGGAATGTACGCTGAACGATACGCCATACACCGAGGCGCACTCCTGTCGCCCTATCGAGAACGGATCAGCGAAAACGCTCTTTTGGAGCGAATAGTGCTTAGCCGAATGCCATTCACCTTTCGACGTCCGGAATTCGGCCCGGCGGTCTTTCACCTCCCGATTTCAGATGAGATTAACGCTCAACTCCTATTGCCGATCCAAACAGGCGATCGCATCTTGGCCGTTCTCGACATTCAGAGCACCGAGCTTCAGGCTTTCTCTCCCGAAGACATCCTTCCCTACGCTATCTTGGCCGACTTGCTCGGTCCAACCATCGAGAACTTGCGCCGGCTCGAACAAGCGCGAACCTTATCGGAAAAATTTGCTCAGGTCGAACAGAGCAGCATTCGTCAGGCATGGGCGCATGCTTCGCGAGAAAAACATTTGTTTGGTTATCGCTATATTAATGGTATCAGTGTCCCTCTCCAAGAACCCCTTCCCATCGATGCAGCTGCCCTACAAGCACTTGAAAGCGGCCTGCCTCGTTCCTACGAACCTGGAACAGAAGCCAGCACCTCCTATCTGGACGTGCCGCTTCGGATACACGGCGAGTCGATCGGCCTATTGCGGATCAGCGCTCCGCGGAGGAAATGGACCGACGACGATATTGACATTGTAGAAGTCGTGGCTGAACGCGTGGCGCTTGCTCTTGAAAACGCCCTCCTCATGCGCTCTAGTTTGCGACGCGCTGAGCGAGAGCGAATCATCGCCGAGATTACCTCCCGTCTCAGCGGACAAACTCGCATCCGCGCTATTTTGCAAACCGCAGCTCAGGAACTTAGCCAGGCCTTGAACGGATCGGAAGTCCTTATTCAGTTGCAGCCGATCCAGAAGACATTTGAGGTGGAGTCATGATCGGGAACTTTCCTCCGGGTGAAGATTCTCTCTGGAAACGCGTGAGCCATCTGCTTCTGCTCCGCTCCTTCCGCCGACGCTTAAGCGTAAGTGCGATCGGCTTGGTGACGCTTGCTATGATCGTCACGGCACTCTATACCTTTTATCGCACCAGTCTCGTTAATGCCTTTCTGACCGAACGCCTATCTCGCAGTATTCAATCTGAAACCGAAAAGGAACTTACCTCGATTGCTCTGCGCTACGCGCTCGAAACCGATGCGTTCTTCCAATCGATCAGCACCAGCATGGCTACCTTAAGCGAAACCATGCGTCTATTATTTGCTCAAGAAGCATCGCCGGCCCCGGTTGTCCTCACCCAACTGCCTCAGGGGAGCTGGGATAATCCCGACTCCGATCCCGGATCGATTTTTATCCCGGCGCGTCCGACGCTTTCGGAGCCTTTACTGGCCGAGATCGGCGCGCTAAAGAGAATGGATCCCTGGACGCTGTCGATCCTGCGCCAGCAGCCGGATATCACCGCTATCTACTTCGGTAGCATCACCGAAGCAATGCTGTATTATCCCAACATTGACCTAGCAGCTCGGCTGCCGGCCGATTTTCGACACATCCATCGCCCCTGGTTTGCGAGCGCACATCCAAGCTTTAATCCTGAACGAAAGGTGGTCTGGTCTACACCCTATCTAGACGCGGCCGGCCACGGGTGGGTGATCACCGCCAGCGTGCCTGTTTTCGACCCGAAAGGGCAATTCCGAGGTGTTCTCGGCGCTGATGTACAACTGACGCGCATCACCGACTTGATCTCAAGCATCCACCTGGGGCAGAATGGATACGCCTTCCTGCTCGATCGAGATGGACGCCCGATCGTCATGCCCGAGATGGGATATGCCGATTTTGGCCTCACCCCGCCTGAGGTCCAGGAGCGATCGGCGCTCGAACCGATCCTCGACAAAGTTTCCCTCGAGTTGTTTGAAATTCTGATCAAGATGACCACCTTCCAGAGCGGGATGCGTGTCATAACATTAAATGGCGTTGAAAAGCTCGTGGTGTATCAGCCTATCCCTTCGCTGGGCTATAGCATCGGCATTGTCTTGCCGGCCGCCGAAACGCAGTTCGAGTTGTTGACCATCGAGGCGCGCCTACAAGAAGAAACACGCCGCATGCTGCTTAACCTCGGTTTGGGAATGCTCGGTTTCCTGTTCCTAGCGTTGCTAGTGACGCGTGGCTTGATTCACCTGCTGACTGCGCCTCTCGATCAAATCACTGACTTCTCTCACCAACTGGCCCGGGGCAATTTGAGCATGCAGGTGCCGCCACAAATCACCGAAGAATTCCAAACCCTGGCCCAATCCTTCAACACGATGGCTCAACGCGTGCGCGAATTGGTGACCTCGTTGGAGCAACGCGTCGCCGAGCGCACAGCCGATCTCGAACGAACCATGCAACAGAGTGAAAAACGGGCTCAGCAATTGCAGGTGATCAGCGAAGTGGCGCGTGCTATCTCCACAGAAACTGAACTAGAAAAATTACTGTCGCTGGTTAGCCACGTCATTAGCGAGCGCTTTGGGTTCTACCACGTGGGTGTGTTTTTGTTGGACCGAGCGAGCGGCTATGCCGTCTTACGAGCGGCTAATAGCCCAGGTGGAAAACGTATGTTGGCTCGCGGTCATAAGTTGCCGATCGGCAAGGTGGGCATTGTAGGATACGTTGCGGGAAGCGGTCAAGGGCGCATTGCCCTGGATGTAGGCGAGGATGCTGTCTTCTTCGATAACCCAGACCTGCCCGAGACGCGCTCAGAAATGGCTTTGCCCTTGCGAGTGCGTCAGGAGATCATCGGCGTTCTCGACGTGCAGAGCACAGAACCGAGCGCTTTCAATCAAGAGGACATTAAAATCTTGAGTATCCTGGCCGATCAGGTAGCCATTGCGATTGAGAATGCGCGTCTGTTATCCGAAGTGCGTCAAGCATTGGCCGAGTCCCAAGCGCTGTATGGTGAGATGGCACTGCGAGCCTGGGAACAGAAAACCGCTCATGCCCCAATCGGCTATTGGTATAGCGGCGGCAGCGGCGCGCCCATCTTCGATACGCTGGACCGCCAAGAGATTCGCACAGCGTTGGAGAGCGGGCGAACGGTGATTTGGGAAGAGAGCGAGCTGGGCCCAATAATTGCTGTCCCGATCCGGCTTCAGAATCAAGCGATTGGGGTGCTGGAAGTACGTTCCCCACACCCAGACCGCTCCTGGAGACAGGACGAGATCGCTATCGTTGAAGCCGTGGCCGAACGCCTTAGTCTGGCCTTAGAAAATGCCCGCCTATTTGAGGAGACCTACACCCGCGCTGCTCGCGAACAGGCAGTGGCCGAGATTACGACAAAGATCCGCAGCACCAACGATCCACAAGCCATGATTCGCATTGCCATTGAGGAGTTGCAACGCGTATTAAACGTATCTCGCGTGGAAATTATCCCCCATGCTGTTGCAACCCACCTGCCGGGGCGAGGGAGCGATGGGCAGCAAAACGAATGATGGAGTTTGGAGGAAGTATGATCTATAAAATCGCTATCTCCAACGAAAAAGGCGGTGTGGCAAAGACGACAACTACGCTCTCGCTGGGGGGTGCTTTGGCCGATCTGGGGTATCGTACGCTCTTGATTGATATGGACCCCCAAGCGAACTTGACGCTAGCGCTGGGGCTGGAACCCAACGAAGCCACTCGAACGATCGCTCATGTGTTGATCGAGGCGGCGCCGCTGCAGAGTGCTATTCGTAAAACCGGTTTCGAGCGCCTGGACCTGGCGCCTTGCAATCCGCGCATTGAGAGCGCCGAGCAGTTCTTGCCGGTGCGCGCCAATTATTTAAGGACCATGCGCACCGCGCTGGAACTGGCCGGCCCATTGCCTTACGAGTACATTCTCTTCGATTGCCCTCCTTCCCTGGGAACGATCACCCTAAACGCTCTGGCGGCAGCCGATCTGCTGATCATCCCCACTCAACCAGAGTATTTCTCTGCTTATGCCCTGCGAAATATGATGGGCGTGGTTCGCCGTATCCGAAGGGAAGCCAATCCGAACTTGGCGTATCGGATCCTAGTAACATTAATGGACCGTCGTAACCGCACCCATCGCAACATCTATGAGCAGTTACTGAATACTTTTGGCGAAGGCATGTTTGAAACCGTGATCGAGATTGACACTAAGCTACGCGAAAGTCCTATCGCCGGACAACCAATTACCCGTTATATGCCAACCAGCCGCGGCTCGATCCAATACCGGATCTTAGCCGAGGAGTTGATTCAGTATGTCAAAGAAACGACCTATCAAACGGCTTGAGGAGCTATTCCAGAACCTCTCTCCAGAAGCGGCCCAGCCGCCCGAGGAGGACCAAAAGGCAGTCGGTCGCCCGCCGACCAAGAAAGCCGCCGATATGCCAACCAAACCGGCCGGCCGCGCTTTGCCACAATCGGCTTTTGCGCCCATGGAGGAACCGGCCATCTTTGCTCGCCAAGGCCAAGGAGGGAGCACCTCCAGTCTCTCTTTGGGATTTCGCCTGGACGATCGCAATTGGGCTACCCTGCAAGTAGTGGACGAATCTGGCGCTCGGGAGTGGGGCCCCAACGAGCAGTTGCTCGTTCGGCAAGTGACGGATCAACTCGCTCAGGCGTTGGAAAATGCCCGCTTGTTTCAAGAAACCCGCCTGCGAGCCGAGGAGCTGAGCATTCTCAACGAATTCGGGCGTGAGCTGGCCTCCAAATTGAGTGTAGACGCTATTGCAGAGACTGTCTATCGCTCTGCCAGCCGCTTGATGGACACGACCAATCTGTTTATCTCTCTCTATGATCCAACGCGGCAAGAAGTGCGCCCGATCTTCGTCGTGAACGATCACAAACGAATCGACGTTTCCCCGCGCCCGCTGGGTCATGGCCTAACCGACTTCATCCTGCGAACGCGACAGCCGCTGTACCTGCCAGACGACGTTCCCAGCCGGATGAAGGCGCTGGGCATTGACTTTATCCCCCTGGGTGACAGCCGGCCGGCCAAATCCTGGATGGGAGCGCCTTTGCTGGCTGGCGATTCCATCTTAGGCGTAATTGCCGTCCAGAGCACTGAGACGGCCAATCTGTACACCGAGCATCATCTCGACTTATTGATCGCCATTGCCGGCCAAACTGCCATCGCCATTCAGAACGCCCGCTCACTCGAAGAGAGCCGCCAACGCGCCGAAGAGCTGAACGTCCTTAATGAGCTGAATCAGCAACTCTCAGCACAATTGAATGTCCAGCAAGTGCTCCAAGAGATCTACGAGGGGGCTCGCCGCCTAATCAACGTTGAGAATTTCTTCATTGGCTTATACGATGCCGATCGGCACGAGATCACCTTTTCACTAAATATCACCGAGTCCAAGCTCGATAAACAGGTGATCGCCATTCCGGCCGATCAAGGCATGAGCGGTTATATCCTCCGAACCCGTCAACCGCTCTTCCTACCCAAAGACGTTCAAGCGACGTTGCAGCTCCTAGGCATCGAACCGATCGGCGAGCCAGCCAAATCTTGGATCGGCGTTCCGCTGATGTCAGGCGATCAGGCCATCGGCGTGATGGCCGCTCAATCGCACCGCGAAGAGAACGTGTACGATCAACATGACCTAGAACTCCTGCAAGCCATTGCCGGCCAGGCAGCCATCGCCATTCAAAACGCGCGCCTCTTCGAAGAAACGCACAAGCGTGCCCAACAACAAGAGGCTCTCTATCACCTTAGCCATGCCCTGACGCGCGCTCAAGGACAAAAACAGATCTGCGAAGTAACGGTAAGCGCGCTCGGAGAGATTTTAGGATATCCCTTCTCGGGCATCTTTCTGATTGACTCGACAAGCGGCGATCGGGTTTTGATTGCTCAACACGGCTGGGAGGACGCCCCGGCCGATTGGCGCATTCCACCCGGCCAGGGCATCTCCTGGCGAGCGATCGAGCGTGGTGAACTTTTCTACTGCCCAGACGTTTCCAAAGATCCGGCCTATTTGCCCGGAGCCAAAGGAATGAGCAGTGAAGTGGACGTCCCAATCAAGCTCGGCGAAAGAGTGCTTGGTCTGCTGATCGTCGAGTCCGAACAGAAAAACGCCTTCACCGTGGACGACTTTAACGTCTTGCAAAGCGTAGCTTCGCAACTGGCGGTAGCCTTGGAAAATGCCCGCCTGTTCGAGGAAACGCAACAGCGCGCCGAGGAACTCGCTACCCTCAACCGAATTGCTTCGGCTGCCAGCCAATTCATGGCTGTTGAGCCGATTTTGGAGAACATTCTCCTCGAGGCTATCCAGATCTTTGGTTTCAGCGGAGGGCTAGTCTCTCTCTACGATGAACGTCAAAACAGACTGACGTTGGTCAGCCACCATAACTTGCCCGAACCCCTTCGTCTCCAACTTGAGAACGTAGGTTTTTCCAACACCCTTTGCGAGCAGGTGTATCACCAGAAAACCATCATGACTATCCACGACCTGCGCGAAGGGGCGCCGGTTGATGTGCAAGGATTGATCGCTCAGAAGATCCTCTCTTACTTTGGAACTCCAATCGAATCCAAAGGACGCGTGATCGGCACATTATGTCTGTTTAGCCAGGAAGCGAAAGTCGTCTCGCCTCGCATGCTTCAACTGGCACATTCGATCGGAACCCAGATCGGTTTGGTGCTGGAGAACGTCCGCCTATTTGAAGAAACGCGGCGTTCTGAGGCGGAACTGCGCGCCCTGTTCTCAGCCATGACCGACGTGATCATTGTTTACGATCGCGACGGACGCTATGTACACATTGCGCCGACCAATCCCTCGCGTTTGTTCCACCCAAGCGACGAGATGTTGGGAAAGCGACTCACCGAGATCCTGCCTGCTGCGCTTCACCAACCTTTCCTAGACACTATCGCACGAGCTTTGGACACCGGACAGGTACAAAAGCTTGAATACCCGTTGACCATCAACGGCCAGGAATACTGGTTTGATGCAAGCGTATCCAAGCTGAGCGAGAACGAAGTGTTCTGGCTGGCCTATGACATTACCGATCGCAAGCGCGCCGAAGAAGCTCTGCGTCGCCGCAACGAGTACCTCTCGGCCACTGCAGAAATCGCCCAGTTGGTAACTTCAACCATGGATCTGCCAACTGTCTTCCGCCAGACCGTGAATCTAGTACGCGATCGATTTGGCTTCTACCATGCCGGCCTGTTTGTGGTGGAAGAGACCGGATTCAACGCTGTATTACAGGCCGCTACCGGAGAAGCCGGCGAGGAGATGTTACGCCGCAAGCATAGCCTGCCGGTTGGATCCAAATCTATCGTGGGACAGGTCGCCGAAACCGGCCAGCCTATCGTGGTCAACGATACCACAAGCAGTGACATTCACAAATTCAATCCCTTGCTGCCAGAGACGCGCGCCGAAGCCGCCTTGCCCTTGCGGGTAGGCATGCGCACAATCGGTGCTCTGGATATCCAATCCACCATCCCCAATGCCTTTACCGAAGACGACATTGCCGTGTTACAAATCCTGGCTGATCAGGTGGCGATCGCGATTGACAACGCCCGCTCCTATCAGCTCTCCCTGCAAGCTATGAAAGAGATGCGTGAAGCCGATCGGCTTAAGAGCCAATTCCTGGCCAATATGAGTCATGAGCTTCGCACACCTCTTAATTCCATCATCGGTTTCTCACGGGTGATCTTGAAGGGAATCGACGGCCCAATTACCGAGTTGCAACGACAAGACTTGCAAGCCATTCACAACGCCGGCCAACACCTCTTGGGTTTGATCAACGACATCCTTGACCTGTCTCGCATCGAAGCCGGCAAGATGGAACTGACCTTCGACGAAGTCAACCTGGCTGACCTGATCAACAGCGTCATGTCTACGGCGGTCGGTCTGGTGAAAGACAAGCCAATCACCCTACACCGTCAAATCCCGGCTGACCTACCAACCGTTCGCGCCGACGCCATGCGCATCCGCCAGGTGTTGCTCAACCTGCTCTCGAACGCCGCCAAATTCACCGACGAAGGCTCGATCACCGTTACTGCCGAAGTCGCCAAAGGCCCCAACGGTCACCCTGAAGTGATCGTGCACGTCAAAGATACCGGACCTGGGATCGCCTTAGAAGATCAGAAGAAACTCTTCCAACCCTTCTCCCAAGTGGATGCATCGCCCTCCCGAAAGACCGGTGGATCAGGTCTGGGATTGTCCATCTGCAACCATATGGTGCAAATGCATGGTGGGCGAATCGGCGTCAACAGCACCCCCGGCCAAGGGAGCGATTTCTTCTTCACCCTGCCGGTCTTCCGCATGCACACCGAATTCAAAGGATCAACCTCCCGCAAGGTGATCCTCGCCATTGATGACGACCCGAACGTGATCAGCCTCTACGAGCGTTACCTGCAACCCCAAGGCTATGACGTCATCCCTCTCAGTGAACCCGCTCGTGCCGTAGAACGAGCCCGCCAGCTCAAGCCCTATGCCATCACTCTAGACATTATGATGCCCGGCTACGATGGCTGGCGTGTGTTGCGTGAACTGAAGGCTAACGAAGAGACGCGCGCCATCCCGGTTATCATTTGCAGCATCGTCGAAGAGCAGGAAAAGGGATTTAGCCTAGGGGCGGCTGATTACCTGGTCAAACCGATCCTAGAAGATGACCTGCTGAACGCCCTCGATCGCTTGAACGGCGATGGAAGCATTCAGGATGTGCTGATTGTGGATGATAATCCAGACGATCTGCGCCTGATGGGACAAATGATCTCTCAGAGTCGTCGCTATCGCCCGATTTTGGTTGAGGGCGGAAGCGAGGGGTGGAAAGTGATTCAATCCAATCCCCCTCACGCGGTGGTTCTAGATCTGTTCATGCCGGATATGGATGGCTTTACCATCCTTGAAAAGATGCGCGCCTCAGAAACCTTGCGCGATATTCCAGTGTTGACCATCACCGGCGGCGATCTCACCCCCGAACAAGAACAACGATTGCGCGAATTCGGTCAGCGCTTATTGCAAAAAAGCGCCTTGAACGAGCAACAACTCATTTCTACTCTAGAGCGCACCCTCAGGCGCGTTCGCCCCTAGAACGTTCTTTAGGAAGTATACATGCCTTTCTCTGTCCGATGTCTTGATTGTAGATATACCGCTCCCTACTCTCCAGTCGCTACCCAGTGCCCACGCTGCAACAGCCAATGGCGAGAAGCTGAATACGACTACGAAACCATTGCGAAGATCCTGCCCTCTCTCTTGCCAAGGCGCCCCTTCGACCTGTGGCGCTATCGCGAACTTTTACCGGTTCGTAATCCCATCCCTCATCTCAGCTTGGGCGAAGGCGGCACTCCGCTCATTCGTGCCGTCAACCTAGGCATGATGTTGGGTACCCCTCACCTGTACATCAAAGATGAACGGCAAGGGCCAACAGCTTCCTTCAAAGATCGCCAGGCAGTCATCACCATCGCCGCCTTGAAAGAAGCCGGCATTAATGAGATTGTCGTGGCCTCAACGGGTAATGTAGCCATTGCCTATTCCGCCTATGCTGCGCGCGCTGGGATCAAGTTGTGGGCATTCGTCACCAGTCTGGTGCCGGCGGTGAAGATGCGCGAGATCGCCTTATACGGCAGCCAAGTTGTTAAGGTTACGGCCTCTTACGATCAGGCCAAATTGCTGGCCGCCGAATTTGCGCGCCAACGAGGGTTATACTTTGACCTGGGGGCACGGGCAATCACTTCCATCGAATCCATGAAAACCATCGCCTTTGAGATCAGTGAACAGTTGACTGCTCTCGTCGGGCCGCCGGCCCGAGATGACGGACTGCGCTTGCGCGCACCCGATTGGTACATCCAAGCCATCAGCGGCGGCATGGGTCCTATGGGGGTATACAAAGGCTTCTACGAATTGAAAGGCATGGGTTGGATTGACCGCATGCCGGCCCTGGCGCCCATCCAGGCCGAGGGTTGCGCCCCGATGGTCAACTCCTGGAAAAAAGGCCTGGAAGAAGCTGAACCCGTACTCACCCCACGCACTCACATCGAGACCTTAGCCACCGGCAACCCCGGGCGTGCCTACACCATCCTTCGCAATCAAGTCAAGGCTACAGGGGGCGTGTTTGAGAGCGTCTCCGATGAGGAAACCTATCGGGCCATGCATGTGTTGGCCAAAATGGAGGGCATCTCTGCCGAGCCGGCAGCCGCCGTGGCCTTTGCCGGCCTGTTCAAGCTGGTCCGGGCCGGCATCATCAAATCCGACGATGTGATCGTCGTGAACTGCACCGGACATACCATGCCCACGGAACCCTTCGTACTCGGCGAAAACTGGGCACGCAGCGTGGTGCTCCCTTCACGCAGCGAAGAAAAACCTCAAGAAGGGTTGCTGGCGGCCCTGACCAACATCGCCCCCGAACGCTTCCGCTCCATCGTCATCGTGGACGACAGCGCCGACTCCCGTCGCCTGATCCGCCGCATCCTGCAATCTCAGGGCGACTTTCGGATCCTCGAAACCCCAGACGGCCAGAGCGGGTTGGCGCTGATCCAGCAGGAATTGCCCGATCTGATCATCCTGGACCTGATGATGCCTGAAATGGATGGCTTTGCCGTACTCGATCACCTCAAGGCCAATCCAGAAACGGCTCAAATTCCGGTGATCGTCGCTTCGGCCAAAGAACTCACCCCTGACGAGAAAAGCAAACTGGCCGGCCGCATTCAAAGCCTCATGCAAAAAGGGGACTTTCTCAACGATGAATTTCTAGAAGAAGTACGCTCATTGATCAAATGACAGCGGGACAATCATGCACCACCGCAATAAAGGCATCCAGGCTGCGCTGATCTCGGCGCTCTTCTTAGGGTTAGCGCCCGTCTTGGGCAGGCAAGCGATCCTGTTCGGTTTCTCTCCCCTAGCTGTAGTGGCCCTGCGCACCGTCTTTGCCACAGCACTCTTGTTTCTGATCGTCGCCCTCTTCAGGCGTCCTTTTCTGTACATCTACTCACTGGGTCTGATCGGTTGCACTCTGGCCGGCGTGATCAATGGCATCGGTTCCCTGTTCTACTACATGGCTTTGGCCCGCCTGCCGGCCTCCATCGGCCAGATGCTCTACTCGCTCTACCCGCTCTTCCTGGCCATCTCGCTGGTTCTCGATCACCATCCGATCAGCCGGATGACCATCTTGCGCATGATCCTAGCCATCTTAGCCGTGATCCTGCTCACCGGGGGCCTCAATGGCGAGGTGGACCTACTCGGCGTTCTAATGATGCTGATTGGCTCTCTGCTCTACGCCTTCCACCTCCCCATCAACCAACGTGTGCTCTACGACGTGCCGGCGCCGACAGTGACTCTCTACACCTTGCTGGCCATGAGCGCCGTGGTGTTGCCAGCCTACCTGCTGTTCGCTCCCGAATTACCAAGCGGCGATGCGCCCTGGTGGCCGGTGATCGGCCTGACCTTGGTGACCTTCTTTGCCCGTCTGAGCCTGTTTCTCGGCGTCAAACACATCGGAGGCATGCAAACCGCCCTGCTGGGCCTGAGCGAATTGCTGGTGGCCGTCATCTTCAGCCACTGGTGGCTTGGAGAAAGTCTGAGCCTAACCCAGTGGCTTGGCGCTATCGGCCTAGTCATCAGCCTACTGCTTGTCGGAAAGGATCAGATCCCTGCCGTGCGACGGGGTCCACGTAGCGGTTGGCTTCATTGGATCCGTCCCCCCAACGTCCCTCCCAACGCCCCATGGGGTCCCCACGAATAACTCCAGACCTAGGGACTCTTTTCATATACATACCCTGTCCCGCGCACGCTCACAATGCATCGCATTAAGTCCGGAAACTCCTCCAACTTATGACGCAATCGGCTCACCAGCGGGCGCAGCACTTCCGGCGCCTCTTGGGGAGAAGTATCATAGCCTTGCACCAGCAACACCAACTCACGATGCGAAAACACTCGCCCTGGATTCTCCAACAGCACCCGCAGCAGGCGCCCCTCAGCCGGCGTAAGGTGAATCTGCTTGTGGTTTCTGCGAATCACACGGCGTGCCAGGTCCACCAATGTACCGTCTTCAAAACGAAACTCCGCAATGACGTCATCATCGCCTAACCGTCCGGGAGCTGTTTGTCTCTTCAAACGCGCCTCACGACGTGCCAATCCCTTCCTGACGCTCAAAACGATCTGCGAGGGTTGGGCCGGCTTGATCAGATAATCGTGAATACGCAAACGCAAAGCCTGTACAGCGCTCTCCACCGAAGCATGCGCCGTTAACAGAATCACCTCCGTTTCAGGGGAGATCTGATTGACGACTTGAGTCACCTCCAGACCATCCATGCCGGGCATCTTCAAATCCACGATCATCAAATCCACGGCGTTGGTGCGCACATATTCCACAGCCGCCTGGCCATTCGGCACAGCATGAACGCGGAACCCCTCCAACCGCAAAATATCCGAAAGCGATTGGCGAGCAACCTGCTCGTCATCGACGATCAAAATCAGCGGTCTAACCATCATGGCTTCCTCCCGAGATCGGAAGTGCTACACGAAAACAGGCCCCCGGACCAGAGGTAGAAACCACCTCCAATCGGCCACCATGAGCGGTGAGAATATTGTAACTCACTGTTAGGCCCAAACCCGTGCCCCCTTCCTTCGTGCTGAAAAACGGATCGAAAATCTGTTGCTCGTAGCCAGGCGGGATCCCAGGTCCGGTATCGGCAAACAAGATCTCGATCATCTCTCGAGCACGGCGCACAGTGATCCGCAGCTCTCCACCTGCCGGCATGGCATCATAGGCGTTCAAGATCAAATTCAAAAACACCTGCTGAATCTGGCTGCTCACCGCCCGAACCGGCGGCAAGTCATCACGCCATTCAGCACACACTTGGATCCTGCGCTCCTCCAACTGCTTCGCCACCAGCCCCAAAACATGCTGCAACAGATCGACCACATCAACCGCCTGCGAAGCGACCCTATTCGGGCGATAAAAATCCAGCATCCGTTTCACCGTTAACTGCAGGCGATCGAGTTCAGATTGAGCTAGGCGCAAATACTCCTGCTGCTGTTCCATAGGCAGATCCTCCCGGCCGGCCAAGTGCAGGCAATTTTGCACCGCCTGAAGAGGGTTATTGATCTCATGGGCGATCGATGCCGTAAGCCGCCCCACAGCAGCCATCTTTTCAGCCTGGATCAGCGCTTGTTGAGATTCCTCCAGTCGGCGCACATAATTGCGCAGCTCTGCATACAGCCGGGCGTTATCCACAGCTGCCGCCGCTTGACGGGCCAAGATCTGCAACAACTCTCGATCGGCTTCGCCAAAGGGAGGAGAACCGCTCTCCCGGCCAGCAAGCACCAGACTGCGCAACTCCAGCCGCGTTACCGGCACAAGCAGGATCGACGCCAACCCATGCTGCCTCAACCAACCCCGGAGCGCTGCAGGGCCGGGTCCATCGGCATGGATCATGACCGACGTCTGAAAGAACGGTTGCGGCTCCCCGAGCAATTCCCCCAGCGCTTCCAGATCCAAGAACGGCGTGCCGCGCCCACTCAAGCATTTCCACCCCCCCGCAGTGGGATCAGCTTGATAATAGGCTGCCCGTTGGCATTGCAAATGCCCACAAATAGCCGAGACGATCAACTCCAGCAAACGTCTCGGATCAGTCTCCGAGAACAGCGCCTCGGCCAACGTGAACAGCGGGCGTAACGTCTGAATTCGAGCCGCATCGCGTTTGCTCTGCTTATCCATCAATGCCTGGCGCGCTGCTTGCACCAGCTCCTCCCCGCTCTCAAACGGTTTCAGAATCAACCCATCCACCCCCTGCCGTAAGGCGCGGATGGCCGTCTCCACAGTGCCAAAGCCGGTCATCACCAACACTGCCAGGTCTGGCTGCACGCGCTGAGCGTGAGCGATCACATCAAAACCATCAATCTCTGGCAGACGAATATCCACCAATAACAAGTCAAAGCGCTGGCTATTCAGCGCCTCCATCGCTTGGCGCGGCTGGTTATACGAAACCACCTCAAAACCATGTCGCGTCAACAGGCGCTGACACAGCAGCGTGATACCAGGCTCATCGTCCAAGACCAGAACAAGCGGCGTATCCATCAGACAGGCAACCAAACTGTGAAGCTCGATCCCTTTCCGGGCTGGCTTTCGACCTCGATTATCCCACCGTGATCGGTGACGATCCCATACGTCACTGAGAGTCCCAAGCCGGTTCCTCCGCGATCCGCCTTGGTGGTAAAAAACGGCTCAAAAATACGATCGCGAAGTTCTGGAGGGATACCATAGCCGGTATCGCGCACGGTAGCCGTGACCCACTCGCGCCCCTCGCGAACCACGCGCCGCGATCGCAAGATCAATTTTCCCCCACCCGGCATGGCTTGCAAGGCGTTGTGAATCAAGTTCAGGAACACTTGCTTCATTTGATTGCGATCCATCATCACCCAAGGCAAAGCCGGGCTCAACTCCTTCAAGAGGATCACGCCACTGGTGTGGATCAAGTGGTGGGTGAGGGCGATCACATCCTCAATGACTTCGTTCAGGTCGGCGCGAGCACGTACCATCTCCGTTTGACGGGCGAAGTCCAACAGGCGGCGCACCACATCTCGCGCGCGGTGCGCTTCGCGTAGCACCAATTCCAGGTCCGTCCGGAACGGAGCATCGGCCGGCAGTTCGCTCAGCACCAACTCGACAAAGCCGGTTACTGTGGTAAGGGGATTGTTCAGCTCATGGGCCACGCCGGCTGCCATCTCTCCCAAGGCAGCCATCTTAGCAGCTTGAATGAGGCGGGCTTCGGCCAAACGTTGAGCCTGAACGCGCTCCTTCAACTCCTCCTGCGCAGCGCGCAACTGATGAATCGTGTCTTGTAAATGCTGATGCTGATCGGCCGCTATGACAACGCCGGCCAGAATCCCAGCTAGCGATTCCAGATCGAGCAGATCGTTATGGCGAAAAGCATTCTTCTCCTGCCGCTCCACTTCTATCAACCCCAACGTCTGTCCCCCCTCGCGCAGCGCAACGCACATCAACGAGCCGGGGATGCTACCGGCCAACGGACGATACTCCACCTCGGCCGAGACATCGTTGATCAAGACGTTTTCCCCGTTCCGCACCAACCTGCCAAACAACCCCTCAAGGATCCACTGTGGATTTCGAGCGAAAGCGCGTTCTGCACTGCCGGCGTTCTTCCCACCCAATCCACAAACGATAGGTTGAGACTCACGGTCCACCAATAAGACCACAGCCAACTCGTAGGAGAAATACTGGGTGAGCAAATCAGCGGTGATCTGGGCGATCTCGCGTTTATCGGTCAGGCCAACCACCTGCTGCACAACCTCGTGGATCAGTCCCAGATTGCGCGCTCGCATCTCGGCTTCCTCGCGCAGCCGGCCATACTCCACCAAGCCGGCCAGGTGCGAGGCCATCACCACCAATAAATGCTCATCATACACGCTGAAGGCATTGGATCGGGCGCTCTCCAAGATCAAAGCACCGATCGTCCGTCCTCGATAGCGCAGCGGCGTGAACAACGCCGAACCCGACTCGGGATACACCGGCGAGAATCCAGCTGCAATCGCATCGGACAGGCGCACAGTTTTGCCGCTCTCCAACAAGGCTGCCAGACGATGCCCCCGCGCGTTTTCCGTGATCAAATGGAGCTTGCCGTCACGGCTGCTGTACTCGCGCAACATGCTCTCATCCACCGAGAGCAGATACAAAGCAATGCGCTCGGTGCGAAAGATGCGCGCCAGCAAGGCAAACACGCGACGGATGATCTGATCCAGATTCTGGGCCGAAGCAACCGTTAGGGCAAAATCATTGAGCACAGCCAGGCGGCGCAGATGATCGGCCATAGCGCTGAACGTCATCACGATCTCGATCACAGGGGCCACCTGGGCTGAAAGATTGTCTAAGGCCAAGACCTGCTCCTCGGTGAACAGGCGCTGGCACCACAGGGTGATGGCTCCAATCATCCGCTGGCCGATTAACAAAGGAAAACATCCCCAGGCTCGAGCGCTGCTACGCATCGCCTCACGCGGCACTTGCTCCCATTCCTCCTGCTCTGCATCCACCAAAAGTGGCCGCAGCGAAATGTTGACTCGCCGCCACAGCAGATTGTCATCGATCGAGAAGGTGGTCCCGACCGGCAACGTGCTGTTCCACTGGGCCTGCACCTCCAATTGGCCGGCCTGGGTCAATGCCAACCATCCCCCCACAGCCCGCGATCGCTTCACAAACATCCGCAAAATGCGGCCGAACAAGCGCGAGATGTCATAGGGCGATTCGGCTTGCAAATTGGGCAAGAGCAATTCCGATTGAAGAAACGTGATCCCCTCCTCATCCTCCCTCTCCCCAAGCATGGTTGCCACCAGCTTCCAAACCTGGCGAAAGTGGGCATCGGCTTGCTCGGCGCCCACCACCAACACCGAAAAGGAATTGGCGATTGGAAACACAAAAATCGAGAGGCGGTCCAGGTCCGGAACCGTCATTCGAGCCCGTGAGCGACCCATGTTGATCGCCCCACACATCCAAGCATCCACGGCCGGCTGAGCAAGATAGCTCATTAAAGCTTCTTGCATCGGCCGGCTGATCTGATAGGCAGCGCGCATCTGCCAGCCTGCTCCATCGCGTTCGGCTAATGCGGCCCACTTTGCCCCTGTAATCCGGCAAGCATCCTTCAAAAACGAATATTCCAAAGCCACGATGCTATTATATCCCATGCTCACCTAGCCAAGGCTTGCCCAAGGCGTTTCCCATCAGGCGCGATCTTCCAAACCAGCCCCGCTGGCTCCTGTAAACCTGTGGGCCAGCCGAACTAGCGGTCTCTACAAGAGTGGTACAATTTCAAATATGACCGACTTGATCGTGATCGGCGGAGGGTTGGCCGGCAGCGAAGCGGCATGGCAAGCAGCCGAGCTCGGCCTGCAGGTGACCCTCTACGAAATGCGCCCTCACCTTTCCACCGGCGCCCACCAGACCGGCGATCTGGCCGAGCTGGTATGCTCCAACTCGCTAGGCTCCAAACTACCCGATCGGGCCTCTGGCTTGCTCCAAGAAGAATGCCGCCGCTTGGGATCCATGCTGCTCGAGTGCGCCGAACGGGCGGCCTTGCCGGCCGGCAATGCCCTGGCTGTGGACCGACGCCTGTTTGCCCGCTTGGTCACTGAGCGTATGGAAAGCCACCCCCGCATTCGCCTGGTTCGCCAGGAAATGCCCCATATCCCCGATCTCCCCACGATCGTCGCTTCCGGACCGCTCACCTCCCCCAGTCTTTCCCAAGCCTTGGCCGACCTCAACGGCGCTGAGCACCTGTACTTCTTTGATGCCATAGCTCCTATCGTCACTGCCGAGTCCATCAACATGGACGTTGCCTTTCGCGCCTCCCGCCACGGGGTCGGCGAGCAGGAGGAGGGCGATTACATCAACTGCCCGCTGACCAAAGACCAATACGAAGCCTTCGTCCTGGCCTTGCGTCCAGCCGAGCGCATCCCCTTGCGGCCTTTTGAAGAAGCCATCAAACAAGGCGTGAAAGCTGGGGCCTTCTTTGAGAGCTGTTTGCCTGTGGAAATCCTGGCCGAGCGCGGCATGGAGACCCTGGCTTTCGGCCCGATGCGACCGGTCGGCTTGATTGACCCGCGTACCGGCCGGCGCCCCTATGCCGTCGTCCAACTACGGCAGGACAACCTGGCCGGCGACCTATACAACCTAGTGGGCTTCCAAACCAACCTAACCTTCCCCGAGCAGCGGCGAGTCTTCCGCATGATCCCAGGCCTAGAAAACGCCGAATTCGTCCGCTATGGCCAGATGCACCGCAACACCTTCATCGCCTCGCCCAAAGTTTTGCGCCCCACTCTGCAGCACGTGCGCCGCGACGATCTGTTCTTTGCCGGCCAGATCACCGGCGTAGAAGGCTACATGGGCAATATCGCCACCGGCCTATTGGCCGGCTGGAACGCCGCACACTTGCTAAAAGGCGAACCCCCTATCGAACTGCCGCGCGTCACCATGCTGGGCGCGCTCTGCCACTACATCACCCATGCCGACCTGCGCCACTTCCAGCCCATGAAAGCCAACTTCGGCATCCTGCCACCCTTCGAAACCACCCAACGACTCAAAGGTCGAGATCGCGCTCGTGCCTACGTCGAACGCTCCCTAACCGCCCTCGAGACCATCCTTGACTATGCTTAAACGATACTTGCTCGCCCTGACCATCCTGATCCTCCTCCTATGGAGTGGCCAGACCCTATGGAAGAACTTCCGCCGTCCGCTGCGTCCCCAGGCCTTCAAAGCCGAACGCGCCTACCAAGATGTCGTATCCCTCACCCATCTCGGACCCCGCACCCCGGGCAGCGACGCTCATCGTCAGGCCATCGAATACATTCGCAATCAATTACAAAAAGCCAATTGGGAAGTGCTCATCCAAACTGCAACGGTAACGGTGAGCGATGAGAGCGGCCAAACGGTGCAACAGATCATCCGCAACATCATCGCCCGCCGCTCCGACGTGCCGCCGCGCATACTGCTCGGTACACACTACGATAGTCGTTTAATGGCCGAGCGCGACCCAGACCCGATCAAACAAACCCAACCCGTTCCAGGGGCCAATGATGGCGCCTCGGGGGTAGCCGTCCTGCTAGAGCTGGCGCGCGTCCTGCCCGCCGATACCCCGCCGATTTGGTTGGTCTTCTTCGACGCAGAAGACCAGGGAAGCATCCCCGGCTGGCAAGACTGGGCGCTGGGTTCTCGTGCCTTTGTGGAAGAACTGGCCATCAAGCCCGATGCTGTCGTAGTAGTGGACATGGTCGGCGATTACAACTTAAAAATCCTGCCCGAACGGCAATCTAACAAACGTTTGGTGAGCGAGATCTGGTCGATTGCCCATCGCCTAGGCTATCAGGAATACTTCCTTGAGACGGCCAAATACGCCATCCATAACGATCACCTGCCCTTCCTAAGGGCCAATTTGGCTGCCGCCCTGATCATCGACATCGAATACCGCTACTGGCACACCTCATACGACACAGCCGACAAGGTCTCGCCTCAAAGCCTGGGCATCGTTGGCTCGACATTGCAAGCTTGGCTAGAACAACAACGCTGAGCGACTTTCAACCTATCAAATCCGTAATTGTCCTGAAAGCTTAGGTTGCGCTCAATCAGGATAAACTATATCCATGAGCCGCGCTAGCCTACCGTCTCCTGTCCACAAGATTCGAAAAAAAGTGATCCGCCGCGTGCTGGGAGAATTCGCCCGTGGTGTAGACGTACGCGCCAGCTTCGAGGGACAATTGAATCGCTTCTTCGTTCTGCTCGATCAAGCGCTCTCCAGCGGCGATCCGGCTTGGTTGGACTCAATCATCTACGACTGGGTGAATTCCGCCACCCAGACCGACCTGGAAGAAGGGCATAAGAACGCCAGCTTGCTGATCACCGCCTTATTCACCGCTACCAGCGAAACCGCTCGCGACACCCTCGCCAAAGGCGAGGCTCTCGACTTGATCCTGACTGTCCAACCCTACTTTACCTACGCCCTCGACAAGGCCGCCCGCCTGGAGCTGGAAAACCGCCTCACTTATTTCACCAACGAGATCGCCAACGTGCGGCAACAACTTGAACGCCTCGACCGTAGCAAATCCAACTTCATCTCGGTTGCCGCCCACGAATTGAAGACCCCGCTGACGCTGATCGAGGGCTATACGGCCATGCTGGGTGACGTCATCTCAGCCGCCGGCACCGACGCCCACGTTCATACGCTCCTCCGAGGGATACGGATCGGGAGCGAACGGCTGCAACAGATCGTGGACGACATGATCGACATCTCTCTGATTGACAACAACATGCTCTCCCTCAACCTGCAACCGCTCTGGATCGGCTACATCCTAGAACTCTTGCGCAAAAACTTGCTAGAGACCGTTGAATCCCGTCACCTCACCCTGGAGATTCGCGAATTCCTCGGCAGCAAAACTCGTCTCTACGGGGACCCAGAGCGGCTCTACCAAGCCTTTTACAACGTGCTGACCAACGCCATCAAATATACCCCCGACGGTGGTTCAATCGTGATTGACGGACGTTCGCTGCCCGGCTTCGTCGAAGTCACGATTACCGACACCGGCATCGGCATCTCCCCCGAAGATCAGGAACTCATCTTCGAGAAATTCGGCCGTCTGGGGCGCGCCGACCTGCACTCCAGCAGCAAACTCAAATTCAAGGGCGGCGGTCCAGGCCTGGGGCTCTCCATCACCAGGGGAATCATCGAAGCTCACGGTGGCACAATTTGGGTAGAATCAGAGGGGTACGATGAAGTGCGCTGTCCAGGTTCCACCTTCCATATCCTCTTGCCACTGCGCAACGAAGCCGTTGATTCGCGCCTGGTCAAATTGTTCCAGGAACCCGATCCTACAAATCAGGAGACCGATGTCCAAAAAGAAACCCAAACCGACTCTCCCTCCTCGTGAACGCGCCTTCCTGGTAGGCGTCGAATGGAAAGGCCAAAAAAACCTGTTATCCCTTCAGGATTCGCTGACCGAACTGGCCCTCCTGGCCGATACCGCCGGCCTCGAAGTGGTCGGCGAGCTGACCCAAAAACTGGATCGTCCTCACGTCGAAACCTTTATTGGCCCTGGCAAAGTGGAGGAACTCAAAGCTCTGGTCGAAGAGACCCTGGCTCAGCTGGTCATCTTCGACGACGAACTCAGCCCTCGTCACCAGCGTGAATTGGAGAAAGCCCTAGGCGAAGCGGTGCGAGTGATGGATCGCACCGGCCTGATCCTGGATATCTTTGCCCAACACGCTCACACCAAAGAGGGCATGCTGCAGGTAGAGTTGGCGCAGTACGAATATTACCTGCCGCGCCTCACGCGCCGCTGGACACACCTGGCGCGCCAGGCCGGCGGTGGAGGCGGACGAACCGGCTCGGTGGGCGGAGTGGGCTTGCGAGGTCCGGGCGAGACCCAGCTCGAAGTCGATCGACGCGCCATCCGTGCCCGAATCGCCCACCTCAAGCGTGAATTGGAAAAAGTCAAAGCCCACCGCTCTCGATACCGCGCTCAGCGCCGGCGTGCTCGCATTCCCACGGTTTCCTTGGTCGGCTACACCAATGCCGGCAAATCCACCCTGCTCAACCGCTTAGCCAACGCCAACGTCTATGTGGCCGACCAACTCTTTGCTACCCTCGACCCCACCACGCGCCGAGTTGAACTGCCCGGCGGCGCAGTGGCCCTCTTCACCGACACGGTGGGCTTCATCCAAAAGCTGCCTCCAACGTTGGTGGCAGCCTTCCGCGCCACCTTGGAGGAGATCACCGAAGCCGACTTGCTGCTACACGTGGTGGACATCTCTCACCCCAACGCCTTGCAACAGTACGAAGCGGTCCAACTCACCCTGGACGAAATCGGCGCCGGCCATATTCCCACGATCACCGTACTGAACAAAATTGACCGACTGCGCGAACCACAAGCCGCCCAGGAGATCATGCGTCAAGTCCCTAAATCGGTTGCCATCTCGGCCTTGCAAGGCACGGGCATTGAAGAGATGTTGCGCCTGATCCACTGCGAACTCTACGAGTTCTTCCTGCCGATCGAAGTGCGGCTCCCCTACCAAGAGGGCGCCCTGATCTCCCTGTTCCATGAGATGGGTCAGGTGGAGCGCATTGAGCATGGACGTGGTGGCGTCGTGATCCAGGGACGCATTCCCGGCCGTCTGATCGCCCGGTTCACCCCTTGGCTAGTGAAGAGCCCCCACGACGAACAAGAACATCCTGCGCCGCTCCACGTCGGATGATCCTATGCTCAACTGGTTTTCCAAATTCCTTGACCGCCTTTCCGAATACCTGGCCCACCGCAAGGGTTTGCTGCCCCTGATCGGCCTGCTCTTCATCCTGCTCAATCTGATCCTACAATTTCTCTTGCCGCCGGGCTGGGTGCGCGATAGCCATCTCTTCCTGCACATTGGGGTGATCCTTGCCATCTTTGGACTGATGCTGGCATGGGCGCTATGAGTTCTGCCCTATGAATCGTCTCCGCTTGACCTGCCTGCTGATGCTTCTGTTGGCAACAGTCGGCGGCGTTCTGGCCATTTGGCTTCTCCTCTTCCATGACCTGCCCAGCCCCGATGCGCTGCCGGCCCGCCTGCTGGCGCCGTCGGTGCGCTTTACCGACCGTTATGGCCGCCTGCTTTACGAACGCCTTCCCTCCGACGGAGGACGCCACACGGTCCTTGCCTCACATGCCATCCCCCAATGCCTGAAAGACGCTACCATTGCCGTGGAAGATCGCAACTTCTATCATCACCCGGGCGTAGATCTGATCGGCCTGCTGCGCGCCTTGTGGATCAACCTGCGCCAAGGCGAAATCGTGGCTGGCGGCAGCACCATCACCCAGCAGGTAGTGCGCAACCTGCTCCTAAACGACGAGAGCGGAGATCGATCCCTGCGCCGCAAATTGCGCGAGATGATCCTGGCCTGGCAGCTCTCGCGTCGCCTCTCTAAAGACCAGGTCCTGGCCCTCTACCTTAACCAAACCTACTACGGCGGCCTGTCCTACGGCGTAGAAGCGGCCGCCCAGACCTTCTTCGGCAAATCGGCCAGCGACCTCACTCTGCCTGAATGCGCCTTGCTGGCCGGCCTGCCCCAAGCCCCCGCCCTCTACAATCCCTTCACCGATCCCGAAGCGGCGCGTCAACGCCAACGCGTGGTGTTGAGCCTGATGGAGAAGAACGACTTCATCACCCCCGAAGAGCGCGCCCTGGCCGAGGAAACCACCCTGCACTATGCTGACACTCCCTACCCGATCCGTGCCCCCCATTTCGTCTGGCTGGTGAGCGCCGAACTCGACCGCCTCTATGCCGATGGCCTCCTCTCCCAACAACAAAGCCTGATCGTGCACACCACCCTCGACCTTTCCCTGCAAGACATCGCCGAAGAAGCCATCCGCCGCCAAATCCGCGAATACCAAATCCGCTCTCCGGAGAAAAACGTCAACAACGCTGCCCTCGTCGCCCTCGACCCACACACCGGTCAGGTGTTGGCCCTGGTCGGCAGCGCCGATTATTTCGACAAAACCATTGCCGGCGCAGTGAACATGGCCCTGGTCCCGCGCCAACCTGGCTCGGCCTTCAAACCTTTCCTCTACCTCCAGGCCCTCGATCCCCAAGGTCCCGTACGTTGGACGGCAGCCACACCCCTGCTCGACGTCTCCACCACCTTTCTTACCCACGACGGCAAACCCTACACCCCAAAAAACTACGACGGGCGCGAACATGGCCTGGTGCCGGTGCGCGACGCCTTGGCATCCTCGCTCAACATCCCGGCCGTGCTCACCCTACATCGAGTCGGTATCGCCAACACCCTCTCCTTCGCCCGTCGCCTCGGAATCACCACCCTAGGCGATCCCAACCAATACGACCTTTCTCTAGCCCTTGGCGGCGGACAGATGTCCCTGCTCGAACTGACCGGCGCCTATGCCGTGCTAGCCAACGGAGGATACAAGACCGAACGCCGCCTGATCCTAGAGATTCGCACCCCCGAAGGCGATCTGCTCTACCAGCCCGAACCCTCTCCGGCGGTTCAAGTCCTGGACCCGCGCCTGGCCTGGCTCATCAGCGACATCCTCGCCGACGATCAAGCCCGCGCCCTTGGCTTTGGCCGGCACTCCACCCTGCAAATCGATCGCCCAGCTGCCGTCAAGACCGGCACCACCTCCAACTTCCACGACAATTGGACCATCGGCTACACCCCCGACTTGGTCGTCGGCGTCTGGGTCGGCAACAGCGACTACCGCCCTATGAAGGACGTCACCGGCCTGACCGGTGCCGCTCCCATCTGGCACGAAGTGATCCGCAAGGCCCTGGCAGGTCGTTCCAAGCGGCCCTTCCTGCGTCCCCCAGGTCTGGTTCAAGTTGAAGTATGCCTGCTATCGGGATTGCTCCCTACCCCCTTGTGCGATCACACCCGTCGCGAGTGGTTCATCGCCGGCGCCGAGCCCACTGCCTACGACAACGTATACCAGCAAGTGATGGTGGATGTCCTCACTGGCGCCCGAGCCGATGATTCCACCCCGCCAGAGCGACGCCTGCCGCGCCTGGTGCTCGACCTGCCGCCGGCCGCCCATGCCTGGGCTCGCGCCAACCGCCTGCCGTTGCTTGCCGATCTTCCATCGCCGATCCGGGCTGCTGCTCACCCGCCTCTCCAACTGCTCTCCCCACCCCCCAACGCCACCTATCGCCTCGACCCCACCTTCCCCCCCGAAGCACAACAGCTCCTGATCGAAGTCGCTGCCGAGGCCGGCCTATTGCCCATCACCATCTGGCTGGACGAACGGCCCCTGATCACCCTCCATCAACCGCCCTATCGGGTTTGGTGGCCACTGACCCCGGGCAGCCACCGCATCTGGGCGACTGCCATCAGCACCGACGGCCAATCGATCTCCACCGATCCGATTACCATCACGGTTGCCGATTAAACCAAAAAGACGCCGCAGCGGCGTCTTCTGGACAGGTAGCGGGGGCAGGACTCGAACCTGCGACCTTCAGGTTATGAGCCTGACGAGCTGCCTCTGCTCCACCCCGCATCGTTTTTCGGTCTTTAGATTTTATCAACGACCCTAGAGGCTGTCAAGGAAAATCGGCCTTGTTCAATAAGTCTCTTTGGATGGTGCGAACTGTCTCTAGAAGAGCCGCAAGCAGGCTGTTTTACCCTTCAATCGGCGGTTGATTCCATCGCTGATTTCCCTCCCATGCCTGCACTACCGGACTCTCCTTGTACGCGTCAAGGGTGCTTATTGAACCAGGCCGCTCATCGTTTACCAATTTGGAACAGTCACACTGCGCTTAACACCTAGGCTGAAACTAACCAGCCGGCCGCCTCGCTCCTCAAATGAGAGTCACACCGTCTTGTTATGATGGACCTCTCCTCTCGCACGAAAACACACATTTCCCTTGGCCTCTCTCAATTCGACTCACCAAACGTGTGGGATGTCCCAATCCCTGCTGGATTATCGCCTCATCCACTGCGCACAACTCCGGGTGTCGCTCAATAACCGCCGCATACGGACAGCGTCCAAAGAGAATGCGAGGACCCTCGGCGCCGGCCTCCCAATACGCCTGATAATGCATAGCATTCAGTTGCTCTATCAGTCTACTTAGGCGATGCATATAGGATAGTCCATCCAACGTCTGGCTTTCCAGCAGGCGCTTCGCCAACCTTTCTGGAGAGAGCCTCTGTTCGTCCAACAGGGCATCAACCAAGGCCGCCAGATTATCTCCAGTCAGAGCCGGTGAGAGACTGTACACCTGAACCGGCCGGCCTCGACCTTCTGCCCGCCGATAGGCAACGACCACCCTCCCATCTTTGGCCAAAATGCTCAAATGATGCCTGACATTGGCCACCGTACAACCCAAAGCACGCGCCATCTCAGCCGCCGAAGCCGTCGAGACTTTCTGAAGATAAGCAAGAATCCGCTGTCGCGTTCGCATGGCATTTTTTCTGGGCAACCCATCAACAGCACGAGCAAGTCACATCGTTCCTATGATTATAATCACAACTTTGATTTTGAAAATATATATTTGTAAAATTTTATTGACTTTCTTTCCTGGGTGATATAATCGCCGTTGCTTATGCTTCTTCCAAACACCCTCAGAAACCTGTGCTCTCCGTGATGAGATGCCCACCCTCCGTGCTTGCTACAACTTTGTGGAAAACCTTCCTACGAAAACTATAGACTAACCTCCACCTCTCACTCACGCTACCGCAGAGCTTCGCTCAGGAGAGAATCCATGAACCCCAAGGACATCAATCTACCCGGCTACGAGATCCCTGAAGAACTCAAGCATGTTATAGCCATCACCGCCCTAGATCGCCTGTACAACTGGGGACGACGATCGTCCGTATGGCCCCTTATGTTTGGTCTAGCCTGTTGTGCGATTGAGATGATCGCCACCCAGGCTGCGCGTTACGATCTGGCTCGTTTTGGCATGGAAGTCATGCGCCCCACACCGCGCCAAGCCGACCTGATGATTGTCGCCGGCACAGTGACCAAAAAGATGGTGCCGGCCATCGTTCGGCTCTACAACCAAATGCCTGAACCCAAATATGTGCTGGCCATGGGCGCCTGCGCTTCCAGCGGCGGCCCCTTCAAAGAAGGCTACAATGTCGTTGCCGGCATCGACAAATTCCTCCCTGTAGACGTCTATGTCCCGGGTTGCCCCCCCACCCCACAGGCCCTCATCAATGGTCTGATCTTACTCCAGAAAAAGATCGACAAAGAATCCATCAAACAAGTCAGATGGTATCGCAAAGGCCCCGATAGCGTAGCGATCCCGATTCCTGTTCTTGGCCCCGACCTGATCGACACCCGACGCATTCCCGACATCAAAGCTCATACGCTATCCTCAACCTCTAAAACGGACGATCAATCCTAAGGAGGTCCCATGATTGCCCCCGATTCCACCACAACGATCGACCTGGTTGCCCGATTCCCGAGCGTAGTGACTCCCGATACGCGTCCTGGCTACAGCGGCTGGATCGTGGACCCGGCTCACCTAACCGAAGTGGCTACAGCCATCCGCAATGAGTTCAGCTACGATCTGCTCTCCTCTGTCACCGGTGTAGACTACTACCCAGACAAGATGGAAGTGGTCTATCATGCTTATCGCACCACCGGCGGGCCGGCACTCGTATTCAAAGTTCAAATCCCGCGCCACAATCCCGTCGTCCCTTCGGTTACCCCTATCTGGAAAGGTGCTGAACTTCAGGAGCGTGAGGCTTGGGATCTCTTGGGCATTCGCTTCGAAGGCCATCCCGATCTGCGCCGCATCTTTATGTGGGAAGGATTCGCTGGACATCCCTTGCGCAAGGATTGGAAAGAACCTTTCTACGAAGAAGATGTCAAACCTTTCAAAAGCCGCTGGCCAGAGGGCAAACACCTCCCGGCAGAAATGCGCACCCCTTTGCAGGATAATCTATTTTTCCCTCCTGGGTTTGATCCCGAAGCCTTCTCCTTCCAAGACCCCGATCAAGCTGCTTACGAAGCATTGCGGCGTCAGCATCGCCCGACCGACGAGGACGGCATCCAGACCGATGTCATCATCATCAACATGGGGCCTCAGCATCCATCCACTCATGGTGTGTTCCGCGCTGCGGTCATGCTCGACGGCGAAACGATTATCGGCCTCAAGCCCATCGTGGGATATCTACACCGCAATCATGAAAAAATCGGCGAGCGCAACACCTTTTTGCAAAACATGCCGTACACCGATCGCTTGGACTACTTCAACTCGATGAGCAACAACTTCGGTTATGCGCTGGCTGTGGAAAAGCTGATGGGCATCCCTGTGGCAGAGCGCGCCGAATACATACGAGTCATCATGGCCGAGCTCAGCCGTATTCAGAACCACTTGGTTTGGTTCGGCATGATGCTGAACGATTTGGGCGCCATGTATACGCCGGCCCTGTATGCCTTTGAAGAACGCGAACTTATCCTAGATATCTTCGAGGCTACAGCCGGCTCACGCATGATGTGCAATTACTTCCGTTTCGGCGGTGTAGCACGCGATGTCAGCGAAGACACTCTTCGCAAAATCCATGACCTGGTCCACGACCGTCTACCTCGCAAAATAGACGAGATGGATCGCCTACTCACCGAAAACGAGGTGCTGGTCTCACGCCTCAAAGGGATTGGCTATCTGAGCGCAGAGGATGCCATCCGAACGTCAATGACTGGACCAATGTTGCGCGCTTCGGGTGTTCCCTACGACATTCGCCGCGCAGATCCGTACTCGATCTACGATCGCTTTGAATTCGATGTAGCCTGTCACCCAGAGGGCGATATGTACGCCCGCTATCAGGTGCGTATGGACGAGGTACGCGAGTCGATCAAAATCATCAAACAAGCCCTGAAGCAGATCCCCCAGGGACCCATCATGAGTGTCAAGCCGTCGTATCAGATCAAAGTCCCGCCGGGAGAAGCATATGGTCGCGTCGAAGCTCCAAAGGGAGAATTAGGATTCTACATCGTCTCAAACGGCCAACCCAATCCATGGCGCTACCACGTTCGTGCTCCATCGCTGATCAACCTGACATCCCTGGAGATGATGTGCATTGGCGAAAAGATCGCCGACTTTGTCGCTATTTTGGGCGCTGTGGACATCGTGCTAGGTGAATTGGACCGATAACGGACCAGATAGCTCTCTTTCCATGCCAACGATACTCGACCCAAACTGACTAGGAGAACCGACTATGTACGGAAAAGGGTTATTGAAAGGTCTGAGCGTCACGCTCTCCCGCTTCTTTTACACCTACTGGGACGATTTGGTCTGGTTCTGGAGACGCATCACCAAAGGCAAACGGCGTTACTATTCCCCCGAGGGGATCGCCCACCGATCCAGCAAAGAAGCGCGCGGCATCTTTACGGTACAATATCCAGAAGAAAAACTACCCGTCCCCGAAGAGTTTCGTTACCTCCCCTTCCTGGTTTATGACGAGGGCCTTGACGGGACAAAGGAAATTCGCTGTACATCATGCGGCATCTGCGCCAAAGTCTGCCCACCGCAGTGCATTTGGATTGTTCGCAGCACCGATCCGGCAACTGGGCGCCCGCGGCCACAACCGGCAGAATTCTACATTGACGCTGATATCTGCATGAATTGCGGTTTATGTGCTGAATTCTGTCCGTTCGACGCGATCAAGATGGATCACGACTATGAGATGGCATCTTACACCCGTACTCTGCTCAATCTAGATCGCTTGCTTAAGCCGGCCTCCTACTACGCCAGCATTCGCCCCCTGAACGCTGCACGAGAAGAAGAAGCACGCAAAGCCAAACTAGCCAGCAAAGCCGCTAAAGCCGAAGCCAAAGCGGCCTAAGCCGGCCTGGGGTGGCATCATCCACATCATTTCAGGGTATACTTGAGACATCCTTACTTTACAGGTTATGAGGAAAAAACGATGACCAATCAACCTACCCGAGAAGCTATCTTAGCGGCCCTCTCGAAAGTGCAGGAACCGGAACTCCATCGCGATCTGGTTACTCTGAACATGATCCGCAACCTCACCGTAGAGGGCGGAAACGTCAAATTCAATATTGTGCTGACAACCCCGGCCTGTCCGCTGCGCAGCCAGATCGAAAAAGAGGCCAGACAAGCCGTTCTAGCCATTGCTGGGGTGCAAAACGTAGAAATCAAGATGACCTCCGAAGTGCCCAACGATGGACGAATGCGCGGCCTGGTCGAAACCACCATCAAAAATGCCATTGCCGTTGGATCAGGCAAGGGCGGCGTCGGCAAGAGCACCGTGGCCGTCAACATCGCTGTAGCGCTGGCCCAAAGCGGCGCACAGGTCGGCCTGATGGATGCCGACATTTACGGTCCCAACATCCCGACCATGATGGGGATCGACCGTTTGCCGCCCCCCTCCCGCAACAACAAAATCCCGCCGGCCAAAGCCTACGGCGTCGAAGTCATCTCCATGGGCCTACTCGTGCGCCCCGGCCAACCTCTGATCTGGCGCGGCCCCATGCTCAACTCCGCCATCCGTCAATTCCTGAGTGACGTTGAATGGAGCGACCTAGACTACCTGATCGTGGATTTACCCCCTGGTACAGGCGATGCCGCTCTATCGCTAGCTCAGGCGCTACCTCTAACCGGCGCCATCATTGTCACCTTGCCACAACTGGTTTCACTAGAAGATGCAAGCCGTGGCCTTAATATGTTCCGCCAACTGGAAGTCCCGCTCCTGGGCGTGATCGAGAACATGTCCTACCTAGAACTGCCAGACGGAACGCGTATGGACATCTTTGGTTCCGGGGGAGGCCTACAACTAGCTACAGGGGCTCAGGTGCCCTTCCTCGGTCAAATACCCATCGACCCCAACGTCCGCATCGGCGGCGACAGCGGAAAGCCGGTAGTGGTGGCCTACCCTGATTCGCCCGTGGCCAAAGCGTTGCGAGGCATTGCCGAGCGGCTGGCTGCTCAAATCTCGGTGACGGCTCTGCAAGGTGGCACTCACATTCCGATCCAAATCGTGGATTAACCTGCGCCTCTCCAGCATCCTTTCGCCCCTCGTCCAAGATGGAGAGGGGCGAATCATTCCTTGCACCAACCAACCCTGGCCGGCAATTCCCGACGACAGCACAAACAACGGCCTGAGAAAAGCGCGGCTTGCGTTCCACCTATAGAATTGGAAACAACAGTTGCAAACGACCCAGGAGAGTCACCCAAGCGCAAGGCGTCGTTCGACCAGCAACAACACCCTATCTCCAAACTTTATCACGAGTATAATTTTTCCCATGACGACTCACCCACCCATTATCGGTGTTCGCTTCTCCAAAGTCGGAAAAATCTACCACTTCGATGGCAATGCAGTGCCTGACGTTCAAGTAGGCGATTATGTCATCGTGGACACAGCGCGCGGCAAAAACCTAGGCGAAGTTGTCAACCGTCTCAAGGAACCGCCACCCCCTCCTCCTGAAGGTTGGCGGCGCATCGAGCGCTTAGCTACCCCGCGCGACCTGGTGCTCAAACAATACTGGGCCCAAAAACAAATCGAAGCCCTAATTGAATGTCGCGCTCGCGCCGCTGAACTGGACCTAAAAGGCATCAAGATCATCGCAGCAGAATACAACTTCGACGGCTCACGGCTTGACTTCTTCTTCAGCGCTGAAACCGAAGACAAAGTCGATCTCAAGACCCTAAAGCGCGACATGCAGAAAAAATTCTCGTCGGCCCAAGTGGAAATGCGCCAGATTGGCTCGCGCGATGTAGCCAAACTCCTGGGCGGCATGGGCGCCTGCGGCCTCGAAACGCGCTGCTGCTCTCGTTTCCTGACCGAATTTAGCCCCATCTCCATCAAAATGGCCAAAGAGCAGGGCATTTCCCTAACGCCCAACGAAATCATCGGCATGTGCGGACGCTTGCGCTGCTGCCTGATCTACGAATACGAACAATACGTTGCGGCACGCAAAGAACTGCCAAAGCGTAACAAGCGCGTGATGACCCCGCGCGGTGAAGGCAAAGTGACAGACGTTATGCCTCTCACTCAAACCGTGCTTGTCCTCTTAGATAACGACCCTCGTGGTGTGCCAGTCGCCTTCCATCGCGATGACATTCAACCCTGGGATGAGCTTGAAGCCCTACGCCGCAAAGCCGAAAACCCCTGCGGCCAACACGAAGGCGGTTGCGCCTGTGGCCGATCCTCATCCCAACCCTCATCCTGATCCTCTCACAAGCAAAGCACTATGAACGAACCTGATTCCTGGGATTCCCCTCAGCATATCCTGGTCATCCTCGCCCATCCCGACGATCCAGAATTCTTCTGTGGGGCCACCTTGGCCCGTTGGGCGCGCGCCGGCCATCGCATCACCTATTACCTGTTGACCTGCGGCGACAAAGGCTTCAACGCCTCCACCGAGCCCAACAACCTGACCCCAACCGCTCTATGCGCCCTACGCCACGAAGAACAACGCGCCGCTGCACGAGTCATTGGCGCCCAAGCGGTTTACTTCTTGGATTTCGAGGACGGCTACCTGATCCCCGATCTAAACCTTCGCCGCGAGATGGTCCGCATCATTCGGCGCGGAAAACCTGACATCCTAGTCACCTGCGACCCACAGAATCTGTTCGCCCTCTACGGGATCAATCACCCCGATCATCGTGCTGTCGGTCAAGCCGTGCTCGACGCTGTCTTTCCAGCCGCTGGCAACCCTGCCTACTTTCCAGAACTGCTCCAAGAAGGACTTGAACCTCACATGCCCAAAGAAGTGTGGTGCTCTCTCACCAACCAACCCAACGTGGTGCTCGATATCACCGACACGTGGCCAATCAAACTTGAGGCTCTCCTCTGTCACAAATCTCAAATTGGCGATGTAGAAGCGTTCAAACAACGCATGCGCTCTCGCCATACCAAAGACAGCACCGATGACCGGCCACGCTACGAAGAGAAATTTCGGGTTGTCAAATACGTCTAATCAGGATGTTCCCCCATGGTTGACTTTCTTGCTCAAGCTAGAGAACTCTTTCCGTACACCCAAACGCTACGCCGCGACTTTCACCGTCACCCTGAACTCGGCTTCCGCGAAGTCCGCACCGGCGGCATCGTGGTCCAAGAACTGCAAGCGCTCGGCTTGGAGGCGACCAAGGGAATCGCCAAAACTGGCGTCGTAGCCTTGCTAGAAGGTGCCTACCCCGGCCCAACCGTCCTGCTGCGCTTTGACATGGACGCCCTCCCCATCCACGAAGAAACCGGTGCTGAATACGCCTCACAAACCCCAGGAGTGATGCATGCCTGTGGACACGACGGTCACACCGCCATCGGCCTCACTGTTGCTCGCTTGCTTCATGCTCATCGAGATCGCCTGCGCGGAACAGTGAAATTTATCTTTCAGCCGGCCGAAGAGGGCCGGTGTGGCGAGGAGATGGGCGGCGCCCAAATGATGATTCGCGACGGCATTCTCGAAAACCCCAAACCGGACTTCGCCTTGGCCCTTCACCTATGGAACGAACAACCCCTAGGCTGGATCAACGTGGCCGCCGGCCCGATCATGGCGGGCGCCGAAATGTTCACCGTTCGCCTGCGTGGCAAAGGTGGTCACGGCGCTGCTCCCCACCTCACCGTTGACCCGATCGTGGCAGCCGCCCAGATCGTTAGCGCCCTACAAAGCATTGTCTCTCGCAACGTTGCGCCCCTAGAGACCGCCGTCGTCAGCGTCACTGCCATCCATGGCGGCGAAGCGTTTAACGTCATCCCCCAAGAAGTAGAGATGCGCGGCACCATCCGCACCTTTGCCCCAGATGTGCGGGAACGTGTAATCCAACGCTTTGACGAGATCACCCAGGGCGTAGCTCACAGCTTGGGGTGTGCAGCCCAGATCGAGGTCATGCGGGTAACGCCAGCCACGCTCAACGACGCCAAGGTGGCCGAACGTGTCCAGCAGGTTGCGGCCCGCCTTTTCCCCGATTCAGAACTAAACACTTCCCCATTCGTCACCATGGGCTCTGAGGATATGGGATTCATTCTCGAGCAAATCCCCGGCTGCTACTTCCTGATCGGCTCGGCCAATCGAGAGCGCAATTTGATCTACGGACATCATCACCCCAAATTCGACTTCGACGAGGAAGCGTTGGTGCGGGGCGCGGCATTGATGGCAGCCGCTGCAGCCGAGATGTTGCAATAAGCCAGATATTGCTGCCCATGCCAGGCATTTGGGAACGTTTTAGCCCGCCCAGGCGTCCCATTAACAAACCACTATGACCGAGACCCTTGGATCGCCTTCCCCGCCCATTAACTACCGCCCTCTAGCACTTATGAGCTGCTTGAGTGCCGTCATGTTGGTATTGCTCTGCCTGATCATGTACGGCACAATTGCCTACCTCAACAGCACCCCTTTGCCCTTCCTGCCCCAACCTACCGCCACATTCACCCAAACCGCCTCACCGACCCACACGCCTACCCCGACCGTCCCGTCGCCAACCCCCAGTTCCACCCCGATCATCCAACCCACCGCTTCCCCCACAGCGACCATTGTGATCTTACCCTCGCCCACTCCTCTACCCACCCGCACCAACACCCCACGACCTACCTTCACTCCTACTCCCACTCGCACTCGCACTCCCATACCCACCCCAACCCGAACCCCAACAAACACGCCTACCCGCACCCCCACCTCTCCACCCCCAGGAATCACCTATCAAGACAGCCATCCAGCCATCACCTACTCCTCCTGGAAAGGCGTTTCAGACGATCGTGCTCTGGGCAAGACCATGCGCTGCTCGACCAGACGCAACGAGACCATGCTTTTTCACTCTCCCCTCTCTGCGACAACCGTTAGCTTGATCTTTTACCGAGGCCCTGACCAAGGCAAGGCCGAAATTTACATCAACGACGTCCCGATCGAAACCCTTGATCTCTACCGGGCCCAACCCCAATACGGCTTCGAGCGATCCTATGAGCTTCCTGCCAGTGGGCGTGAGCAGCACACGGTCAAAGTGATCGTGTTGCGTCAAAAACGTCCTGTCTCTGGCGGCTATCGAGTATGCCTGGACGGTTTTCGGGCAGATGGACAATTCCTGGACGAATTTCACGCCAGCGCTCAATATGGCCCTTGGCGTGGGGCATCGAACCACCGCGCCTCCAACGGCACTTATCGCATTACCGACCAACCAAACGCCTCATTGACGTTTAGAATCCCCGGTCGCTCTTTTCACTGGATCACGGCTCGCGGCCCAGATTACGGCAAAGCTGCCGTTTACGTAGACGATCGCCTGATTGCCACAATCGACCTGTATGCACCTACTCGGACCTGGCAACATCCCATTCCCTTCACTCGTCTTGGCCCTGGTCCTCACACCGTTCGTATCGTCGTGCTCGGCGAACATCACCCCAATTCCAGAGGCAGCGGGGTGGTGTTTGATGCATTCCGAGTACCATAAGTTTTCACAAAAAATTGCCCTGTTGCAAAGACAAGCATGATATTAGCGATAGACGGTCTTCCTGTTAAGGATTGACGGGAAACACAACGGTTGTTAGCAGCTCTTTGATCGACCAAATAGGGTCGGTCAGTCCATCTGCCATGGCCGGTGAGCGCAGTAGCCAACGGCGACCGGGGGTATCAACCTTCAAACGCAGTGTGTTGAGCGGTCGAGCCAGGCTATACACCAGATCTTCCCAGTTACCCAAGACAACACGCAATGCGGTTCCTACGACCCGTCCGTTCTCGCGTTGCTGGCCTTGTTCAATAAGCACCCTTGACGCAAAAGGATAGCCTGGTAGGGCAGGCATGGGAGGGGATCAGCGATGGAATCAGTCGCCGATTCAAGGGTCAAACGGCCTTCTTATGGCTCTTCTAGAGAGAGTTCGTACCGTCCAAAGAGACTTATTGAACAAGGCCAGCCCTGCAGAGAGTATTTGAAAAATATCACCACACTGAGGCGTTATTTCCCTGGCAGCATATCCCGCATCATCCTGGTCAATTTCTGCAGTTCGCCGGCATGCGTCTGCAATTTGGTCACATCGCCGCTTTGAAGGCCCAGGCGCACATCCTCGATCACCTTGCCGGTCGTCGCCTGGCCATCGATGATCTTCTGGGTGAGCCGCTCCAAATCGGTCGCAAACTCGGTCAGCTTGGGCGGGATGAACGGCACTTTTTGCATGATCGGCAACAACAAATCCAACACCTGATTCGCAATGCCGGCATACTTCACCATCAGGGCATGCAACGTGCCGATCGAATTGGTCAATTCCAACGCCACCTCTTGGATCGAGTCGATCATTCGGGCATTGTCTTCGATCATCTTGCTGATCTGCTCCAACGACCCAGTCAATCTAGAAGAGAAACGAGTATACGTTCCCGCCTTAGCTGCGGCGGCATCTCTTTTTGCACCTGAAGTGGGCATAAAGATCCTCCTACGAAGAAAATTTTGCTTACTATACAACAAAACCGAATAGTATACAAGCGTTTATAATTTCTTCCCATGACATTCAACCTCACTTCCACACAGCGCGCCGTGGTAGAAGCTTCGCTGGAAGGAAGCCTCTTCGTGCGCGGGCCAGCCGGCTCGGGCAAGACCACCGCTGCCGTCGCTCGAGCGCTTCGTCTCCTGACCTCGGGCGTGCCAGCCGAGACCCTATTCATCCTCACCCCTCAGCGGACTCTGCAAAAGCCGTATCGCGAGGCCATCCTCCAGGCCGGCCTGGCCGGCGGCCAAGTCACCTTTTCTACCCTGGGCGGCTTGGCGCGCCGCGCTTGTGACCTCTTCTGGCCGATCATTGCAGATCGCGCCGGATTCCATCACCCCGATCGGCCACCTGTCTTCCTCACCCTCGAAACCGCCCAATACTACATGGCTCGCATCGTCCGCCTCAAACTCGAAGAAGGTTGGTTTCAATCGGTCACCATTGACCGCAACCGCCTCTACGCCCAGATCTTGGACAATCTGAACAAAGCCGCTGTCATTGGCTTGGATCATCGTCAGATCGGCGAGCGCCTGGCCTCCGCTTGGGCAGGCGACCCTGCCCAACGTCGCATCTATGCTGACGCCCAAAGCTGCGCCAACCTCTTCCGCCAATACTGCTTAGAACACAACCTGTTGGACTTCTCGCTTCAAGTCGAGCTTTTCTTCAACTTCTTATGGCCCGACCCGCAGGTGCGCGCCTACCTCACCCTCAGCTACCGCCACCTGATCTACGACAACGTCGAGGAAGACGTCCCGCGCGCCCATGACCTATTCAAAGAATGGTTGCCAGACTTCGAGTCGGCCTTGCTGATCTACGATGAAGGCGGAGGTCACCAACAATTCCTAGGTAGCGACCCGCTTACGGCTGCATCCTTAGAAGAACGCTGTCAGAAGACCATTGTCATGGACCAATCGCTGGTGATGTCGCCGGCGGTGAGCGAACTTGCTTCTGCCCTGCTCCATATCCTAACCCCTTCGCGTCCCCTTCCGAAACCACGACGTGGCGCCATCACTGAATCAGTCACGATCCTCAGGACGCGCTACTACCCCGAACTGCTCGAGACCCTCACGAACGAAATTACTAACCTGCTTACCCACCAATCCCTTCCCCCTTCGGAGATCGTGATCCTCGCCCCTTACCTGTCTGACTCGCTACGCTTTGCCCTCACCCAGCGCCTAGAGCAAGCGGGGATTCCCTGGTGGTCACACCGACCGTCGCGCTCGTTGCGCGATGAGCCGGCGTCGCAGGCCTTGCTCACCCTGGCTGCCTTAGCCCATCCTGCCTGGGAGATCCAACCCACCCCCCTTGAAGTCGCCTACGCCTTCCTGGTTGTCCTACAAACCGATCTGGTTCGCGCCAAGCTCCTGACCGAGATCGTCTACCGGCCGAAAGAGCTGCGTCTCACTCCATTCGAAGCCATTCGGCCTGCCATCCAAAAACGCCTCACCCCTGCCCTAGGAGAACGCTACGCTGCCCTACGAGCCTGGTTGCTGACCTACCGAGAGAACGCCCCCCTGCCCCTCGATCACTTTCTACGCAAACTGTTCGGCGAGCTGCTCTCGCAGCCTGGCTTTGGCTTTCACACCAACCTGGATGCCGTCCGCGTAGTCGCCAGTCTGGTTCAATCGGCCCGAAACTTCCGCCACGTCATGCAGGAGAGCACCGATCCACCCGTATCTGAAACTCTGAGTTTGGGTCGCGAATACCTTTCGCTCCTTCAAGAAGGCGTGATCGCCGCCCAATATCTCGAATCCTGGTGGAGCATTCAGGAGACCGAAGCCGTCTTGATAGCGCCGGCCCACACCTTCCTGGTGATGAATCGGCCAGTGACAATTCAATTCTGGCTGGATCCCGGGGCCGGCGGCTGGGTTGAACGCGTGGCCCAACCTCTAACCCACCCATACATCCTGAGTCGCCACTGGTCACCAGACCGCCTGTGGACCGAAGCCGAAGAAACCCAGACCGAAACCCAGACCTTGGCGCGTCTGGTGGGCGGCTTGTTGGCCCGTTGTCGTCGGCGCATCTACTTAGCCATGTCCGATCTCAGCGAAACCGGCTTCGAACAGCGCGGTACCCTATTGCGAGCCTTTCAACGGCTGCTGCAAGAAACTCTCTCGTCCGAATAACTCCCTCAGGCCAGGCCCACTCCACTCGATTGCGGTCCTTGCGCTTCGTAGAATACCATGCCTGATCGGCATGGTCAAATGGGCTTTGAAGTGTGTTGTCATGAACGCGCGTTGTGCCTCCCAGCGAAAGTATATATGCTCGATGGCCGCTCGGAGCCGTTCCGCCGTCTAGCGCGCCGAATCCCCGCTGTCATCCAACAATACAACCACGAACTCCTCACCTCCCCATCGCTCCACCACGTCATGTTCGCGCAGATTATCCTTGAGAAACGACGCCACTTCTTGCAAACCAAGTCCCCCGTCAGATGACCAAACTCTTTTAGGATAGACGGAACAACGGGAACTGCATAGAATCATCTCTGTGTTTATACCCTCGCCGGCCCTAGCCTTTCGATACATGACCTTCGACTTCCTCCGACCCTCTCAGCAAGCCATCCTCCGCTACTGCGGAGGACGCTTAGGCGTTGCTGCCGTTCCGGGATCGGGCAAGACGTTTACCCTAAGTGCCTTGGCCGTACAACTCATCGCCGAAGGCCATCTGCATGACGATCAGGAAGTGCTGATCGTCACCCTGGTGAACTCGGCAGTGGACAACTTCACTGTCCGCATTCGACAAATGCTCCAGCAACGCGGCCTAATCCCCTATTTGGGCTACCGCGTCCGCACCTTGCATGGCCTGGCCCACGATATCGTCCGCGAGCGCCCGAGCTTGGCAGGGCTTGAAGAGCGCTTCCAGATCGTGGACGAGCGTCTGGCTAGCCTGATCTGTCAGCAGGTTGTGGAGGATTGGCTGGCCGGCTCCCCTCATGGGTTAGACGATTGGCTAGCACTCGAGCTGGAAAACCGCCTGGACTGGGTTCGTCGGGAACGTCTGCCCGAATTGCTGTACGATCTCGCCTCAGCCTTCATCCGCAGTTGCAAGAACCTCTGCCTGCGCCCCGAAGACTTGCGCGCTCGCCTTGATGCTGCGCCGGCCCCCCTTCCCTTGGCCGAGATAGGTTGGTGGATCTACGACCGCTATCAAAAAGCCCTGCGCTACCGCGGCGCTGTGGACTTCGACGACCTGATTATGCTGGCCTATCAGGTCCTGCGGGCCGACCCCCACTATCTAGCCCGCTTACAACACCGCTTCCCCTATATCCTGGAAGACGAAGCGCAAGACTCTAGCCAGATGCAAGAAAACATTCTGCGTCTGCTGGCTGGCCATGGAAACTGGGTGCGCGTGGGTGACCCCAATCAGGCCATCTATGAAACCTTTACCACCGCCGATCCCAAGTTGCTGCGCGCCTTCCTAGACCACGAGGCCGACTTCGTCAACCAACTGCCGGTCAGCGGTCGCTCCCAACCCTGCCTGATCGACCTGGCTAACCACCTGATTGAATGGACCACCACCTCTCACCCGGCTCTGATCTGCCATGACGCCCTGCTCCCGCCCTACATCCAACCCACTGATTCTAGCGATCCCCAACCCAACCCTCCAGCTGACCCACAAGCCATCCGCCTGATCCCCAAAAAATACACCCCCGAGCAAGAAATCGAAGCCGTCGTCAAGTCCCTCAAAGCATGGCTGCCCGAGCATCGTGATTGGACCGTCGCCGTGCTCGTCCCGACCAACGCCCTGGGGATAAAGCTGGCCAAGGTGTTGAATGCCCACCATGTGGACTTCGTCGAACTGCTGAACAGCACCGACCAAACGCGCCGCGCTGCCGGCGCGCTCGAACACGCCCTAGACTACCTAGCCGATCCCACCTCCTCAGTCAAACTCGCCAGAACCTACCAGGCCTGGAGACAAAGCCGCCAACCAATCGTTGCCTCCCTTCCCAACCGCTCCTCTCAGCCGGCCGCGTCCTGGACGAACCAAGGGCCGGCCCAGCCGACCGAACCTCGCGCCAGCCCCCCCGAACGACGCCCTCGCCGTGACCTTTTCGATCGAGCGGCCAACCTGCTGCGAAAGTTGGAGGAGCCAGAAACCTTCCTCGCCCCGCACCCTGCTGCGGATTGGCTGGCACGCCTGCAGGAGTCGGAATCGCCTCCGATCATCGAGGAGCTAACCGCCTTTCGAGAGGTGATCCGCCGTTGGCTTCAAGCGGTCATCCTACCCATCGATCAGTTGATCCTGACCCTCGCCCAAGAGTTGTTCACCGATCCCGCAGATCTGGCGCTCGCCCATAAGCTGGCGATTTTCCTACATCCAATAGCCGAAAACCATCCCGAATGGGGTCTCCTCGAATTGAAGCAGGAATTGAATGCCATCGCCAACAACCAACGTCGCTTTCTGGGCTTTTCGGCCGACGACATCGGCTTTGACCCTAATACCTATCGCGGCCGAGTGGTGGTCACCACTGTCCACAAGTCCAAGGGCTTGGAATGGGACCGAGTGTACCTGATGAGCGTGAACAACTACGATTTTCCGGGCTTGCAACCTGATGATACCTATCCCGCCGAACGATGGTTTGTGCGTGGTCAATTAAACTTGCAGGCCGAAACCCTAGCACAGCTAAAGGCCGCCCTGAGCAGCGATGAATATGCCTGGTACCAAGAGGGGATAGCCACACAAACCGCCCGCCAGGAATATGCCCGCGAGCGCTTGCGATTGCTGTTTGTGGGCATCACCCGCGCTCGGCGCGAGCTGATCATCACCTGGAACACCGGCCACAACGGCCAAGCCACGCCGGCCCTGGCGTTTGAAGCACTACGCCACTGGTGGGAGAAGCACCAGCAGGAATGCAGCGCAGCTTTGGATCAAGATAGAACCCAAGCGAGTTAGATATCTCGTCTCTATGCGAAGTAGCGCACTGTGTGCGCAGCGTCTGCCGCTCTGTCGCTCAACGCATCCAACGCCAGATCAGCGAAACGCCCTTGCTTTATGAACCGCTTGTCACCGTCACGATCAGCGGCGGTATTGCGATCTATCTCAAGATGGCAAGACGTTCGATCAGCTCATCGAGGTCGCCGATCGACGACATTTTTTCGAGTATGTGGCCAACTTGGCCCACCTGGACAGATACTTGCCTATCCTCTTGAACGCCAACCCTGCCCTAAAACGCTGTGCCTTAGGAGCGCTGTTGGAAAACAGAAGCAAAGAGCTGAAACATCAAGTATCAGAAGGGCTTGTTCAATGAATACCCTAGCAATCCCTGCAGGGAGATCCCTCCACACCCACAACCAGTGTGGGGATGTTCGAAAACAATCATCCCGGGAGCTATCTGACAGGTTTTTTACATCTCTCTAATTTTTGTCCAACACAATTTCCCTACACTACTAGCTGAATACGTTGGATGCATTTCTGAATGGATTATTTTTTATAGCTAGTCGCGGCGTTGGTGCATGAATAGTTGACGAAGAGAGCGTGATCGTGTAAGTTTGGTTTATGCCAAAACACAAAACCACA
>CAKZJX010000133.1 GCA_937120535.1 uncultured Anaerolineae bacterium | reverse complement strand
GCCTCCAGACTCATCTGCTTCATGTCGCTATTGTCCCATCCCGGCAGTCTGGCAGGAAGGTTTTGCAGACCTTCCCTTGAGGAAATCCATGGAAAAAGTGCTGGCCGATTTAATCTCCACCGACATCCATTGCCGCCCCTGACGAATCAACAGATCCACCTCGTTGCCATGCGTGTCGCGATAAAAGAACATCTCGGGGCGCTGGCCGGCATTGCATAGCCGCTTCAACACATCGAGAACGATCAGGTTTTCGTACAGATTGCTGCGCAGCGGGTCACGGCTGGCCTGTTCCGCGGTGTGGATGCCCAGCAGAAAGGCCGCCAGCCCCACATCGGCGAAATAGAGCTTCGGTGACTTGATCACCCGCTTGCCAATGTTTTCGAACCAGGGCGGCAACTCGAACACCAGATAAGACGCCTTGAGCACGGACAACCACTGGCGCAGGGTGTTGGCCGACACCCCCACATCGTTCGCGAGCGAGGCCATGTTCACGATCTGTCCGATGCGCCCGGCCAGCAGGACGAGGAATTTCTGGAACGCCGACAGACCGCGCAATTGAATCAGCGCGCGCACATCGTGCTCGACACAGGTTTGCAGATAGCCGTTATAGAAACGCCGCGGGTCAAGCTTCTCCTCATGCACGCGCGGATAACACCCCCGCACCACGAGATCGAAGGCATCCGGGGCGAGCGTGTAATGGCGCAGTTCGGCCAGCGAAAACGGCCAGAGCGTCAGCACCGCCGTGCGGCCGGCCAGCGACTGGCTGACCGCTTCATGCAAGCGGGGCTGATGACTGCCGGTCAGGATAAAGCGCCCCTTGCCGCCCTGCCGATCGACGATTCCCTGCAGATAGGAGAGCAGCGAGGGCAGCCGCTGAACCTCATCGAGGATCACCCCTTCAGGGTACTGCCCCAGAAATCCGCGCGGGTCGGCCTCCGCCGCCATGCGCACATCCGGGTCTTCCAGCGACACCCAAGGCTTGTCGGGGAAAGTCATGCGCGCCAGCGTCGTCTTGCCCGATTGGCGCGGCCCCAGGATCGTCACCACCGGATATTCGGCGGCAGACAGCTTCAACTCGTTGGTGATGTCGCGCTCGATCATGCTCCATCCTACCACGAGCAACACAACTGCATGCGACAAAAGGAAGTGGAAGTTCCTTTTATCACAACACCTAAGCGCGGACACCCGCTTGAAAGTCGGCGCTGGCGGGACGGCGTCAATTGTTCAGACCTGCCGACTCATTTCCCCAGGTTGACCAGGTTGCTCACCGAGAACAGCGACGACGTCAGGATATTCAGGAACTTCTGCAACTCTGCCGCCGGCGCGTTGGCCACATACACCACATCCTTGTCCTTCATCGGGAAGTTCTGCGCCACGAGGAAGGCGCGCGGGTCTTTCAAATCCACCCGATACACCACCGGCACCTTGCCTTCCGGCGTCTGCGGCAGGGGCCGCCCTTCGGGGTTCACCACGCTTGGTTCCTCAAAGCGGAAGATGAACACACCGCGCGCGTCGGCCTGGGCATCGCGCACACCCGCCATGCGGCCCAGCGCCTGCGCAAGGGTAATCCCCGTCGCCTCGAAAGGAATCTCCTCGTTCTTGCCCGTGGCACCCAGGGCGGTAAAGCTCAAAGGCTGGAACAAGGCCGTTACCACATCGCCGGGCTGGAGATAGACATTCTGCTTCGGGTCTTGGATCACGCGCTCCAGCGGCATGGCCACCACCTTGCCGCCCCGGCTCACCTGAAGCGTCATCTTGCCCACCGGCTGACGCACGCCCCCCGCCGCCGCCACCGCATCCAAAAGCCGCTCGCCCTTGGCGGTGAGCGGCATGCGTATGCTTTGCGCCACCTCACCCACCACAGTGACATTCTGCGTGGCATTGCGGATCACCCGCACCAACACCTGGGGCTGATTGGCCTTGGTCTTCAAGCGCCGCACCAGGTCAGCCTCGATCTGCTGCGGCGTCTTGCCCGCCACCGGCACCGTACCGGCGAAGGGTACGTTGATCACCCCATCGGCATTCACGATCTGCTCAGGGAAGGTTGTCTGGCGCGTGGTGGTGAGCCCCGCGCGCGGATCGACGACCGCTGCACCGAACAGGGTCGCCGGAGGCGCCTCCCACACCGTCACCTCCAGCACATCGCCCGCACCCACCACGTAAGCAGGCGGGGCCTTGGTAGCCAGCGATTCGGCAAAAGAATCCGCCTGCTGCGCGGCCAGCACCCGACGGGCAACCGCATCGTTCACATCCACCACCGGAATCGGCGAATCAACCTTTTCCTGTACGACGACATGCTCCGCGCTGGGGCCGGAGGAAGGAATCCAGGCGGGGAAGGTGGAGCAGCCGCTGATAAAAAAAAGCGGCGATAGGCTCAAGCATGTTGGCACACACCGCTTTAATCGATCTCGTAGATAAAACCGCATACTTCAATCTCTCTTTCTTGACGTCCACCATGAAAGGACGGTGCCTCAAATCATACCGTAGGTCCCCATGGCCATTTCTGCTCCCAGCTCCACGCATCCGCGATAATCGTCTCCAACGCGGCCCGTTTGGGCTCCCAGCCCAGCACCTGCCGCGCCAGGCGACTATCAGCCACGAGTCGCGCGGGATCGCCAGCACGACGAGATTCATAGCGTACGTTGATATTACGACCAGTGACCTTTCGGGCAGTGTCTATCACTTCCTGTACCGAAAAACCCTGTCCATTACCAAGATTGAACCTCGCACTTTCGCCGCCTGCGAGCAAGTAATCAATGGCCAGAGCATGCGCCTCACATAGATCGGCCACATGAATGTAATCACGGATACAGGTACCATCAGGCGTATCATAATCCGTACCAAAAACTGAAACCTGCTCACGCCGCCCGGAGGCGGCTTGAAGCACCAGCGGTATTAAATGCGTCTCCGGCACATGACGCTCTCCGAGCTCGCCTTCTGGATCAGCCCCGGCTGCGTTAAAATAGCGCAAACATACGGATTTCAACCCGTAGGCCCGGTCATAATCATCCAATACCTGTTCGACCATCCACTTAGTGCGTCCATAGGGATTGATCGGGTTTTTCGGATGAGCCTCGTCGATCGGTATATAGGAAGGGTCGCCATACACCGCAGCCGTCGAAGAAAAGATAAACCTGGACACCCCTGCCTCGAGCATTGCATCAAGCAAGGTGAGGGTTGCCAAAACATTGTTCGCATAATACTTCGCCGGCTTGACAACCGACTCGCCCACCTGAATAAAGGATGCAAAATGCATCACAACATCGAAGCGCTGCTGCGCAAAAAGGGTATCAAGCAAGCCCGCATTCGCTATCGAACCGACGATGAGCTCAGCACCCGCCACCACCGCATCGCGATAACCGCTAGAAAGATCATCAACAACAGTCACTTCCTTGCCAGCACGGATGAGGTGCTTGACCATGTGCGAGCCGATATACCCTGCTCCGCCTACGATTAAAACCTTCATGACTTTTGATCTTAAAGAATTTGCACCGCATCACACATCTGTTGGATACATCCAAATTCCGAAAATACTTTTTCCAAGTCGTCTGTTTTCTGAATCCGTAATCATCAAAGTCTACTGGTTTCTTGTACAACGCGCCGGAGAAATGCTTCCCATCGCGGCACGATACGTTCCGGCAAATAGCGCGCGCTTTGTTCCTCTCCTGCTCGGCGCAACGCTTCACGGCGAGCTTCGGAATCCGGAGTGTCGATCAACCGCCGTAATGCCTGCACAATGCTCCTTGTGTCATAAGGATCAAAATACTCCGCTGCATCGCCATAGACTTCACGGTGAACAAGGATATCGGAAGCGGCGGCCACGCCACCACAGCGCATGGCCTCCACGCCAGAGAAGTCGAACCCGTCCCCCACGCTCGGGCACACCGTCACCAGGGCCTGTCGGTACAAAATCCGCAGCATATCGGCTGGTACGCTATGCAACATGAACAGGCCGCCTTGTTCGATCAAGGTTTCGCAGGCATCGAGGAGGGCTTGATAGTCCCACCCAATATGGCCGACAAAGATCAGCTTCAAATCCTTGTCAACCTGGTCACGCAAGGCCTCCCACGCCTCCAACAGCCGTTGGTGATTCTTGCGCGGCTCGATGGTCGAAACCATCAACAGAAAGCGGCTCTTCTCGCTGAAAGCCTGCTCATAAAAAGCACTTTTCTCAGCCTCGTTGCCAAACCTACGGGCCAATCGGTAGGTTCGTTGCGATTTTTGCGATCTTAACGCTGTGAATTCTCCATACTGATAACGGCGCACAATACCAGGAATACGCTCTGGCTCAGGGGCAGATGGATAATAATGCGAAGGAAGCATATTATGGATGGTGACTGCCCGCGATTCCGCATCTGGGAACAGACCAATCAAATCCCTGCGCGTGGCCTCCGATACGCAAACAAACCATGCCCCATCACGGACATTGGCTGCCAGCGCATGAAAATGGCTGGCCTGGTGAAATGCTCGATCGGAAATCGTATGCGGCATCAGCACCGGAATGGCGTCGTGGTAATGGACGACGAGCGCCGTGCCTGGACTGACCCGTCCAGGAAAGGGTGTTTGCGCGATAAAGATATTCACCCCCCGCGTATCCAAGCGAGGATAGCGCGACCTACCGAGTAGCCAGGCGCGCTCAATGCCAATCAAATGCATCCACCGCCAGGGCGAGTCGCAAATCCTGTAATCACAGCGCAAAACCGATTCACGCTCCGAGGGCGGTAAACTCCGGGCAAACAGTTGCTGCCAGACGAAATCGCGGAACGCCCGGGTTTCAAAGGACTTCAAACGTAACGTGCTCAGCCCCGTCCAGGCACTCCAGCGCAGCGCCAACTTGTGAAGCAGCGCGCCGATCCAGTCGGCAGCGCCCATTTTCCAATCGGCAAAGCTCTTCCCTTTGAGCGAAACAACCACCCTGGAATAGCGGTAAATACGCTCGGCCTCGGGCAAGTCCGCACCAGGTGCAACACCGCCCTTGATCTGCCGGGTGGACATTTGCAGCAAGCCAGAGACGCGCAAACCCGGCAGGCGCGCCAGAGCTCCAAACAACAGCCGGGTTTCCTGTGGAATACCGTAAAACCCATCGAGGGCGGGGCGCATGTCCATTAATACTTCGACTTCCGGCCTGTCTCCATTTGCAGGCTCTTGCGCAACTTGAATCTCAGCGGCGGCCGTCATGCATAGACCTCCGCCTGCGCCAGCCGTGGCGCCGCGGCATCCTTGGGCGCGAGGATCGGCTGACCGCCCGGCAGGTTCAAACCAGCCAGCGGCCAATCTATGGCCAGATCCGGATCGTTCCAGGCAATGTTGCGGTCGTATTCTGGGTACCAATAGTCGGTGGTCTTGTAGAGAAAGTCCGCCGAGTCGCTCAGCACCACAAAGCCGTGACCAAAGCCCGGCGGCACCCAGAGCAGGCGATGGTTCTCGGCGGAGAGCTCCACGCCCACCCACTGCCCAAACCGCGGCGAGCTACGGCGCAGATCGACCGCGATATCCCAGACCTTGCCCGTCACCACCCGCACGAGCTTACCCTGCGGCTTGACGAGTTGATAGTGCAGGCCGCGCAGTACGCCTTGCACCGAGCGAGAATGGTTGTCCTGCACGAATTCCACATCCAGCCCGGTATCGGCCGAGAAGGTCTTGCGGTTGTAACTCTCGAAAAAAAATCCGCGTTCGTCGCCAAACACCTTGGGTTCGAGGATGAGCACTTCGGGAAGCACGGTGGGGATGACTTTCATACCTTCTCCTCGACAAGCAGACGCATCAGGTACTGTCCATAGCCGTTCTTTTTCATGGGAGCAGCCAGTGCTTCGAGCTGGGATGCGTCGATCCAGCCATTGCGCCAGGCAATTTCCTCGGGGCAGGCGACCTTGAGGCCCTGGCGTTTTTCGATGGTGGCAATAAAGTGCCCGGCTTCGAGCAGGCTGTCATGGGTGCCGGTGTCCAGCCAGGCGTAGCCGCGCCCCAAGGTCTGCACCTGCAACTGACCCTGTTCCAAATACACCCGGTTGACGTCGGTGATCTCCAACTCGCCGCGCAGCGAGGGCTTGAGGCTGGCGGCAATGTCGCATACCTGGTGGTCGTAAAAGTACAGGCCCGTGACGGCATAGCTGCTCTTTGGCCTGGCGGGTTTTTCTTCGATGCTGATTGCGCGGCCTGTCGCATCAAATTCGACCACACCGTAACGCTCGGGGTCGTGCACATGGTAGGCGTAAACCGTGGCGCCTTCCGTTTGGGCGCTGGCGTCTTTGAGCGAGGCTTGCAGATCGTGGCCCCAGAACAGGTTGTCGCCCAGCACCAGACTACTTGGAGCACCACTAATGAATTCTCGCCCGATGATAAAGGCCTGCGCCAGACCGTCGGGGCTGGGCTGCACGGCGTACTGCAGGCTCAAGCCCCACTGGCTGCCATCGCCGAGCAACTGGGCAAAGCGCGGGGTGTCCTGCGGGGTGGAGATGATGAGCACGTCGCGGATGCCGGCGAGCATCAGAGTGCTCAAGGGATAATAGATCATCGGCTTGTCGTACACGGGCAACAGTTGCTTGCTCACAACCTGGGTGACGGGGTAGAGCCGCGTGCCGGAGCCGCCGGCGAGGATAATGCCTTTGCGTTGCGTGGTCATAGCGAAAGCTCGTCGATCATGCGTTGCACCTTAACCTGCCAGGGCGGCAGTACCAGATCGAAAGTGGTTTGCAGTTTGCCGCAGTCCAGCCGCGAGTTGGCCGGACGCGGCGCAGGCAAGGGATAGTCGGCGGTAGCGATGGCCTGCACGGCGGAAGGTGCGCAGCGCAGCGCCATGCCGCGTGCCTGGGCGCAGGCGAGGACGAACTGGGCGTAGCCATGCCACGAGGTGCTGCCTTGCGCGGTGAGGTGATAGATGCCGCTGGCCTGCTGCGCCAAGGCAGAGTCGGTGCGCAGGCGATGCAGCGCCAGCGCGGTGACGTCGGCAATCAACTCGGCGCTGGTAGGCGCACCGATCTGATCCGCCACCACCCGCAGGCTGTCACGCTCGGCGGCCAGGCGTAGCATGGTCTTGGCGAAGTTGTGCCCGCGTGCGGCGTACACCCAGGAGGTGCGCAGAATCAGGTAGCGACAACCACTGACAGTAATCGCCTCTTCCCCCGCAAGCTTGGTTTGGCCATAGACGCTTTGCGGGTTGGGGACATCGCTTTCGACATAGGGCGCAAACTTGTTGCCATCGAAAACATAATCGGTCGAATAATGCACCAACAAAGCGTCGTTGGCTGCGGCGTACTCCGCCAAGACCCGCGGGGCATCGGCATTGATCCGCCGGGCGAGCTCCGGCTCGCTTTCAGCCTTGTCCACTGCGGTATAGGCGGCGGCATTGACGATGACATCGGGCTGTTCTCTCTCCAGCAGCGCCCGCAAGCCGGGAAGATCGGCAAGGTCCGCCTGGGCGCGGGATGTGGGCAACACCTCACCCAGCGGCAGCAGGGCACGCCGCAGCTCCCAGCCCACCTGACCGTCGGCGCCCAGCAGCAGGATGCGAAGGGGGTTCAATTTTCACCTCCTGCCCGTTCGCCCGCTTGGGCGCCATAGTGTCTGTCCACCCACCGCAGGTATTCGCCGCTGGTGACATGGGCCACCCAGTCTGGATGGTCGAGATACCACTGCACGGTTTTACGCAGTCCGGTGGCGAAGGTCTCCTGCGGCGTCCAACCCAGTTCGCGCTCGATCTTGCGGGCGTCGATGGCATAGCGCCGGTCGTGGCCAGGCCGATCAGCGACGAAGGCGATCTGCGCCCGGTAACTGTTGCCGTCCTCTCTGGGGCGCAGTTCGTCAAGCAGGTTGCAAACGGTGTGCACCACATCGATGTTCTTCACCTCGTTGTGCCCGCCGATGTTATAGGTCTCACCAGGCCTGCCGGCTTCGAGCACCCGGGCGATGGCGCGGCAGTGGTCTTCCACATACATCCAGTCGCGCACGTTCTGCCCATCGCCATACACCGGCAGGGGCTTGCCGGCCAGGGCGTTGTGGATCATCAGCGGGATGAGCTTTTCGGGAAATTGATAGGGGCCGTAGTTATTGGAGCAGTTCGTGGTGAGGGTGGGCAGACCATAGGTGTGATGCCAGGCACGCACCAGATGGTCGCTTGCCGCCTTGCTCGCGCTGTAAGGACTATTGGGTGCGTAAGGCGTGGTCTCGCTAAAGGGAGGATCGGTAGGCCCGAGGCTGCCATAGACCTCATCGGTGGAGACGTGCAGAAAGCGAAAGGCGGCTTTTTCTGCATCGCGCAGTTCATGCCAATAAGCGCGCGCGGCTTCAAGTAACTCAAAGGTACCTTGCACATTGGTGCGGATAAATTCGCCCGGGCCGTGGATGGAACGGTCCACATGGCTTTCGGCGGCAAAGTGCAGGATGGCACGAGGGCGGTATTGGGCCAGTAACGCAGCAACGGCGTGGCGGTTGCAGATATCTACATGTGCAAAGTGATAGCGTGGATCGGAAGCGAAGGAAGCAAGACTCTCCAGGTTACCGGCATAAGTCAGTGCGTCGAGCACCAGCACAGGCTCATCATACTGACGCAACCAGAAGTGCACAAAATTGGCCCCGATAAAACCGGCGCCTCCGGTGACAAAAATCATAGAAACCCCTTTATTTATTCCGAAAATTATAGCCGCTCCAGTCGGCTCCCCGCCTCAGGAAGAACCATCTGCTTGAGCAAATCCAATTGCGCCTCTGCCCGAACCAATTGCTCGTAAAGCGCGTTCTGGCGATCTTGCAAAGCTTGTATCTCGGCCCTCTGCGACTCAATGGTGGCATTCTTGCGCTCCACCACGGTTTTCAGCAGCTCGCCCAGCTCTGCAAGCTGCCCGGCGGCGGTGGCAGGTAATTGAGGGCGTATGAGGACAGGAAGCGCAGCATTTGGTTCCTGTAACATCACCTCGGGCAAGTCAGCAGTCAGTTTGTGCCTCAGGCCATGAGTATCCAGAAAAGATCGGTATTTTCTGAAGAGCTGGCCAATGTTGGATACGAATTTTCCGTAGTCGGCATTCAGAACGCGTTCTATCAATTCTTCTTCGCGGAATGTTTCGGGATAAATCTGCTTGATGTTTAGGTAGGGGATGCCAGTCAGCGCACAGACTTCCAGCGTGCGTGAGTCGTGAGCGATGACAAAACCGGTTTTGCCATTAATCAGGGAAATAATATTGCCATGCAGACGGCTGCCAACGGTTCCGCTGCGCTGGCGCATAAAGGCCGACCATTCATCCACATCACAGAAATACTGTGTTTTGCGCGAGAAATAGCTGGTCACTTCCGCTTCGCCGACGCTGGAAAAATAGGTGGCGACGGTCTTGCGTTCGACCGCTCCGCCATCACCGAACGCCAACGCCAGTTCTTCCAACTCGTCCTGTGCGACGAAAGGAAGATCTAAGCGCATTGCCATTTTTAACAAGGCGTTTTCAACGGCCATCAGGGCTGGCTTCGAAAAAGCATGGCCAGATACACGACGGGAGAAATTGACGACCATTCCACCGAGCTCTTCGAGCCGGGGCGGCGTGATCGCCTGCGGCGGGGCAAGGTTGGTATATAGCGAGGGGCAACCCAGCACTTCGACGTTGAGGATACCGTTCGCTGCGAGAACCTCGGCGGTATAGAAACCCCGCACCCCGAGGCTGGGCGAGCGCTCGGCAATGAGTTTGATCAGGCGCAGCGTGTTGGGGTGAATATAGGAAACCATCGAGCGGTCGTTGGTCTGTGCACCCAGGCCGAGGATGGTGACAGGCAAATGCGTCGCTTCGATGAAGTCGGCCATATAGCCGAAATCGAACCCTTTCCACAGAAAATTGGCTGCCGGGATGACGATACGCTCGCACTGTTCGTCGGCGTCTTCCGGCCCTTTGAGTTGTGAGCGGAAGATGTATTCGTAATCGCCGAGCACGCTTACAACGCCATGACCAATCAGAATGTTGCCGAAGTTATTGCCAGAGATTTGGTAGGATTCACGATAGGTTTTGTTCTTGGGCAGCCGGGGAAGGGCACCCCAGAGCAGGATTTTTTTGCTAGCCATAAATGAACCGGACTCTTTTCCGTTGTCTGTGGTGGATGTTCGAGGGAGCATCGGCGCGCCAGTCAGGCCGCTTCGAAATGCTTTTTGAGTACTTCACGATAAACGCCAATCTGCTCGAGCTTGGCCGGGTTCAGCGTGATCAGCGAGGCGGCGAGATCCTGGATGGCGATGACTTCGTCGAGGTGGTTGTTTTGCCGGATGACGCTCTTCACATGCCGCTGGTGGCCGTTCAAAGGCTCGGACTCGTACACCACCTTGCCGTTCATGACGCAAAGCTCGATGTAGATGCGCCAGTCGTCGGCCACCCTGTATTGAAGATCGAAGTAGTCTGCCAGCGGTATTTTTCGCAGCACTCTGTACATGCCAGCCGCATCCCCAAGGCGGGCACATTCACCGGCCTCGGCTAAAATTACCTTGTTATGTTCCATTTTTCCCCGAAAAATCATTCTATCATTCACCTGGTTTTTATCACCCGAAATCAAGGCATGCTCAACTTTGTTCGTAGCCGGCCTACGCAAAGCTTATTTTGCAGCACACCAAGCTACAGCTGCAAAACCACACACTAGTATTTCCGTCAAAAACAACCTGCATTTGTTCCATATTGAGTCACAACTTAATCCTCTTCGCATCATGAGGTCGGTAGGCGAATCATGAAGCGCTCACAGGTCTGGCAAATTATGATATCCGGCTCCAATGTCACGGCACACGCCTCGTCAAAGTCTGGCGTCCAGATAAAATGAAATTCTTCGAAGAGAGCAGCGAAAATCGGACTCATACCCCATGAGGGAGTTCTCTCGAAGAAGGAGTTCCCGAACACCAAAAGCCTCTGCTTGAACGGCGCCCAGGGGTTATGGAATGACTGTCTCGTTCCGTTGAAGCCGTCAACAACTATCTCATGTGTCTTCTCGATGCACCTTTGATCCAGAAGCCCCACATCAAACTTGGGTGCACAGAACCACTCGGAGATAGGTTCGGCAAACTTACTACCCAGATCACCCGTGTGATTGCAGCGGGTAGTTTCGATACAAGGGATACTGACAGGATCTACACCTACGGCTGCAAGCAGCAGAACGACCAGCATGGCATTTCCGACAAGGGTGAGGTGAGTATCATTGCGCCGAAAGACATAATCCCTCACGACCGGGTTACGCATCTCTTCGACCGGACACAGGAAGTTTGCGGTGGGCGTGGCTTCAAGCAACCGGTGCAGCATGTTGGTCACTCCTGCACCCAGGGGCTCTGGGAAGTTCTCGGGCATTAGCGTCGCCTTGTTCGGCACGATGAGCTGAACAAAACGGACCCCAAGTGCTTCGCACTTCCGCTGTCTTTGTTCAATCAATCTTGCCCACTGGTCCCCCAACGGAGCAAGGCCAACGTCATGGTAAGCACCGCGGTAGTTATTGCTACCCTCGTAGATGAAGCACCATCCATTCTTACCCACCACTGCGCTACGGTCATTGGAGACCTCCCCAACACGCTTTGGGGCAATTGTGGCGCTTGATGCGTAGGCGGCAAGCGGTTCTCCGAGAAATCTCTGGATTTGTTTTTCAATCCACATTATGATCTTGTTCCATTCAAATATTGCTCGGCCTCGAAGAAGTACTGTTTTTGCTTCTCGTGTGCCGTGTCGCATTGCACCAATGCCCGGCTGAGGGCGTGCATGCTTTCGATTTCCCGCAAGTGTCGTTGCGCGTCCAGTGCATGTGTCACGCTGGTCCGATGCCGCCGGTGGCCGTTCAAAGGCTCGGCCTCGTACACCACCTTGCCGTTCATGGCGCAAAGTTCGATGTAGATGCGCCAGTCGCCGGCCACCTTGTATTGGTGGAGTCCGTCGCCGATTCGATCCATCGCTTCCGTCAGCGCGTCGCGGCAGAAGACCACGCCGGAGACGTTGAGGATGACGTTTTTGATGGCCAGGTATTTCTCGAGGAATTCCCGCCCGTCCATGACGAAACTTTGGTCGAAAGCGCCCGGGTTTTCCTGGTTCACATAGGGTTTGTAGCTTTCACCCAGGCGCCGGCCGTCCTCGTCGATCTGCCAGCTATCGCTAAAGCCCAGCACCGCCCCGGTTTCCTGCATCCTGCGCACGATGCGGTCGAGAAATTCAGGTCGAGCAAGATCGTCCGCCTCGGCGATCCACACGTATTCGCCACGGGCGAGTTCCAGGCCCTTGCGCCATTGCCGGAAGACATTGCCGGAATTGGTCGTGTTGACCTCCAGCCGCCAGGGAATTTCGCACTGCCGCAGAAACCGCCGCGCGACTTCCACGCTGTCGTCGGGCGAGCAGTCGTCCAGGACGATGAGCTCGTATAACGGCAAGGTCTGGCTGGTCACCGTTTCCAGTCGCTCGGGAAGATATCGGGCATAACGGTAGTTGGGCACGACAGCGGTAACCCTTGGCAACGGTTCGCCGGCCAACTCCAGAAGGTCGAACAGGTAATGCCGGAAGCTCAGTTCCGCTTCGACGATGTCCCGGCCAGCCGCCGCGAGCGCCCTGGCACGTTGCGGGTTCCGCAGCAATTCGATCAGTGCTTGGGCAAAGGCGACGTGATCCTCGGCCGGCACCAGCAGGCCGCAATCCCGTTCGAGCAGGTTTTCGAAACCGCCGCAGCCCTTGAAGGCAACCACGGGCGTCAGGGCATCCAGGGCCTCCATCACAACTGAGGGGAACGGGTCTTCGCGCGAGGTCAGGGCATAGATGTCGGCGGCCAGGTAGTATTCCTGCGGCTGATCGACCAGGCCGGTGAAGAGGAAGCGGTCGCGCAGCCCCTCGGCAATCGCAGGCTCCAGGGATTGATCGACGAACTTCTGGTCCAGGTGCCCCACCCATAACGCATAGGTGTCCGGCAACTGCTGCATGACCTTCACACAAGCGAGTACGAAGAGGTCGAAGCCCTTGCGGTGGTCGGCATAGCCGGCGCACATAATGATTTTGGCCTGCTCCGGCAACCCCAGCTTTTTCCGCACGCTGGATCTGACGGCCTGCTTGTCCGCGCCCTGGCGCAGCAGGCTGCGCAGATACAAGCCCTGCGGTCGGATGACGGCCTGTTGCAGCGGCCTGCCGATAAATGCTTCGAAGCCTTCACGCACTTGCTGTGCAGGGAAGACGACCTTGTCGGCCAATGCCGCGATCTGCTCGGCATGCTCATTGAGCTTGTAGGACTCTAGGATGCGCGGCATCTCATGGATGAGGGACACCACGCTGAAACCGTGTTCCTTGAGATGGGGCACCAGCTTACCCGACACCGTGGTGTTGACAATGGCTACCTCGGCGCCCTTCTTGCGCAGCGAAGCCAGGAGCAGGTTTATCGCCGGCTTGTCGGCTTGCGCCAGGTCCATGCGATGGACCTGGGCATATTCTTGGAATTTAGGAATCAGCCTGCCTTCGCCCAGGACGATCATCTCGACCTCGAAATGGAACTGTTCCTTGAAGTAGCGAGCAAAGTTCAGGCAGAGTATCTGAGCGCCGTGCGGGTGGGCATCGTGGCTGACCACGACGATGCGTCGCTGCTGGCGCAGGGCCGCGGCATGAGCGTCACGCACGGCCTGCAGCCAGGCATAACCGTAACGCTGGTCAGGTTCCAGATGGGCACCTTCCGCCCACTCGTTCCATGCGTTGACGAAGATGATTTTTTCATCCGGCTGGTGGAAACGTGTCAGCGTGTCGGCAAAGGCATTGGTCAACCAGCGGGTGAAAAGCTTGGGGGAATTGTTGTGAAAGACCACACCCTTGTTTTTTCTGCGAGCCGAGTTGTCCCATGAGGGGCACACACCCCGGAACAGCTTGTAGCCGGGGTCTCGGTAGTATTCGCTGCGCTGAACGAATACGCGCCAGTCATAAACGGTGGACTGGAAGTCATCGACAGCAGGCTTCACCCGGGAGGTGATGTTCGGCGGCGATGAATTATTGGGTGGGAATTCGACCGCAGCGTCGAAACCATAGATCTCAGGGTCAACCGATTCGAATGATTGCGTATAAGCGAGGTAAATCTCACCGATGCCGTTGGAGCGGCACCATTCCCGCCACCGTTTGGCAGTCGCCTTCATGTCCGGAAACAGGTTGGGACGATATACGATGAACAGTGGCTTGCCGTCCACCCTGATGTAACGCGGATCGCGCAGGTATTTTGCCATGTCGGCAATGAATTTCAGGTCGTGCGCCTCGGTGTATTCCTGGGCCATGAGGATTTCATGCTCGGAGCCATCCCAGCGGCGAGTCCAGTTCTCGTTGGCCCAGCAGATGCAGAAGGGCAGATCCAGACTCGGGTCGGCAAGGTAGTTGTCCACCGGGGTTTCCAGCAGACGCTTGCCAGAGAACCAGTAGACGTAGAAACAAAAGCCCTCAATACCGTATTGCCTGGCGAGCTCGATCTGCTTGCGCATCACCGAGGTGTCGCGCAGGTCGTAATAACCGAGGAAATCATCGGGCACGTGTGGCTGGTAGTGGCCCTCGAACAGCGGCCTGGCCGGCCGGACGTTGGTCCATTCGGTAAAGCCCTCGCCCCACCAGGCGTCGTTTTCCGGTATGGGGTGGAACTGTGGCAGGTAGAAGGCGATGACCCGCGCGGCCTTTTCAACGGGCGGGGCATCCACGGGCAGGCGCGGCACATACCGCGCCGGCTCCACGTAGTAGGCCTCCAGGTCGCCTTGAACGAGGGGCGGCTTGGGCAGCCTGCCTTCCTTGTGGCCCTGGCAGACGTAATGGAGAAAGGGGTGGATATCGGCTGCCGCCACATCTGGATTGGTCTTGAGATACCAGGCGGTATCGAATCCCGGCGAGGGGTTGGTGGAAAGCGCCACGCCGTGAGTCAAATAATGAGACAGCGGGTTGCCAATAATTCCATATTTATCTCGGTACTGATCCAAATACCATGATTGGTCAAACAACCCGCTCGTTTTAATCAAGTCGAAAAAATAGTCATCGAGATCATCTGGCTTTTCTAGCTCTGTCTGCTGTGCCCTCGTACTAAAAGCAACCCGTTGCTCCTCTTTAATATTCAATGAAGCATTAAAAAAGGCTATGCGCCGTCTCGCGACAGAGCGAATGCTGAACTCAATATATCTCGCCAGCTCCGGTGTTTCTTCCAGCGCCTGCTCATAGAGTTTAATTGCAGATTCATACTCACCTTGCCGCAAAAAATTATTGGCTTGTTTTAGTGCCGTTTGCATTTTTTAATTCCTATTGATCTAGCCCATTATTCCTAATGCCCGTGCCCTAGCGAGTAGTTCTGGATCACCCAGATTACCGCCAAGCTTGACGGCATAATGAAAGTGTTCCACAGCGCGAGCCTGTCGGCCTAACAACGCTGCCGCGCAACCCAAGGAATGATGCGCACCGGAGATAAGCATTTGTGCGACGAGTTTTCTGCTGCACCCCCAATCCTCGGCCAGGCGGATAAACCGATGCGCCTCTTGCTGGTTGCCTAGCTGGAAATGCCCTGCAGCCGCCAGCAGTGCGAGCTTGGCCCGTTGCGGGTTGTGCTGAAGTTTTTCGAAGGTGATGCCGGCCAGGCTTTCCCAGTCGCCAAACTGCCATTGGGTGCGTGCGTATTCGAGTAAGGTATCGTCATAGGGCATCACCTCCGCGATGACTTCCTGGGAACGCTCTGCCGTCGGGGCCTTTGGCTTGCGCCTGGAGCCCTTGCTGGCGCCCTTGGTTGCGCGCTTTGTTGTCTGTTTCATGACATCACCTCCCTGAGCAGCATCTCCTTGATCATGTTGAACTGCTCGTCAATGCGGCTGGTTTCTTTGGTGGAGTCCTGTTTGAGCTGGCCTAGCTCTTGAACGAGCTGGTCGATACGTTGTTGCGCCTGGGTAAGTTGGGCTTTCAGCGTCCTACCTTCCTCTTCGAGCAGCGTGTTGCGTTGTTTGAGGATGGCGATCTCTTGTTCATGCACGGCGTCTGTCGCCGTTTTTTGCTGCGCCCATTGTTCAAGCTGCGCCTGGAGCTGTGCGGCAACGCTTTTCTGCTGTTCCAACGCTTGATGGAGCACAGCCAGTTCAGCCTGACGCTGTGCAGCAAGCTCTGCCTGTTCGTCCCGATCCTTACTAAGGACGGCCAGCTGGGCTTCGCGCTGGGCAAGTTGCCCTGCCAGTCCGTCACGCTCCTGCTGAAGCGCAGATCGTTCCGCCTGCAAGGCTTCATTGGCCAGATGGAGTGCGGCAAGCTCGGCTTCGCGCTGGGCAAGTTGCCCTACTAGTCCGTCACGCTCCCGCTGGAGCGCTGATCGTTCCGCCTGCAAGGCTTCGTGTGCACGCACAAGTCCAGCCCTTTCCTCTTCGAGCCGATCTTTTTGTTGCTCAAGCTCGGTCAGGCGGTTTTCTTTTTCCCTGCGATCAAGGATCACCGCTTCCATATCTTCTTGCAGCGCAAGGAAGTTGTTGAGGATTTCCTCGTTTTCCTTATCCACGGCTTCCTTGGCCTGGTGGAGCGCAGCCAGCTCGGCTTCGCGCTGGGCAAGTTGCCCTACTAGTCCGTCACGCTCCCGCTGGAGCGCTGATCGTTCCGCCTGCAAGGCTTCGTGTGCACGCACAAGTCCAGCCCTTTCCTCTTCGAGCCGATCTTTTTGTTGCTCAAGCTCGGTCAGGCGGTTTTCTTTTTCCCTGCGATCAAGGATCACCGCTTCCATATCTTCTTGCAGCGCAAGGAAGTTGTTGAGGATTTCCTCGTTTTCCTTATCCACGGCTTCCTTGGCCTGGTGGAGCGCAGCCAGCTCGGCTTCACGCTGGGCGACCAGTTGGCTTTTTACATTGACAGTACGTCGAAGCTGCTCGTTTTCCTGCATGAGCGGCTCGCTCGCCAATAGCGCAGCTTCCTTGAGCGCAGGGAACCATTCCTTGGCCAGACGAGATAAGGCCATTGATGATACCGATCCAAACTTACCAACTCGAGGGGGATTGGCCAGTGCAAAGTCCGCATTCTCCAAAGAGAGATTGGGGTTATAGGCTGGGTCCAGGAATATCCTGCCACCCCAGCGAGCATGAAAAAGCATGATTTCCATCGCCACCCTTGGGCGACGATGCATCTCGCTGTCCAGCCCGCGGCTGGCACCCTCATGGTGGATCAGTTCGGCATAAGGCGTCCAGACATTGCGATAGCCCTGTTGCTGTAAACGTAAACAAAGATCGACGTCATTCAGGCTCACCGGCAAGGCCTCGTCGAATCCTGACAGCTGTTCAAAAACGCTGCGCTTCACCATGAGACAGGCGCCAGTCAGGGCGCTCATATCTTGATGTAGGACGGCGCGGCCGAAATACCCCGTATCTCCACGCGCAAGCCCTTTGTGAGCGTGGCCAGCAATACCGCCTATGCCTGTAATGATCCCGGCATGTTGCAAACGCCCATCCGGGGACCAAAGTCTCGCCCCGACAGCGCCAACTCCGTTCTGGAGGGCGATCGATGCCAATTCTTCCAGCCAGCCTGGTGTGATGACTTCGGTGTCGTTATTCAGAAAACAGAGCAGTTCTGCATCAGTTTTACGTGCAGCAAAGTTGTTGATTGCGGAATAATTGAAGGGAATGTCGAGCCTTTCTACGCGAACACCGTCATACGACAGGCGCCTCAGCAGGGACTGCGTGCCAGGTTCCGTACTGCCGTTGTCGATAATGAGGATTTCGTAATTGGTGTAGGTGCTTTTCGTGCGAATGGAGTGGACACACCGCTCCAGCAAATCTCCGCGGTCCCTTGTGGGAACAATGATGCACACCTTGGGCGCAGGGTCAGGCAGTGTATAGATCACGCGGTTGCAGCCTGGCATCTCGGGGGCAGGGACCACCTGCGCCGAGATGTTCCTGCCTTGCAAGTGCTGCTCGACAATAGCTGTGTGGACCCCACTGGCCTTTTCAGGCTCCTGCCCCGTGCCGGGCTGTCGCTTGTGATAGAGGATGCGGGAAATATGCTTGATCTGGCGTTCTGAAAGATTTTCTACGGCTCGCAGGGTTGCGTCCCAATGGATAACTTCTCCCGCCACGTGACGGAAGCCACCCAGCCTCCGTAATAGTTCGCTATCGTAAAAACATGCCTTGCCCATTAAGTCTTGAGCAAGGTGGAGCTCATAGTTGTAATCAGGTTTGAAATAGGGTCGGGAGCGACTGTTTTTTTCACCGATAAGGTCTTCATCGCCATAGAGCAGTTTGGCTTCAGGCTCTGCAGCAATCGCTTCGGCGACCCAGAGCAAGGAAGTCTCTGCAAGTTGGTCAGAGGATGTAAGGAAATGGACGAATCGGCCCTCGGCGTGATTGAGACCCGTATTCAGGGCTGTTGTCAGATCACCATCGACGGCGGAATATATGAGCTTGATCCGGGAGTCGCCTAACGCATGGTTTCGAATAATGGCTTTAGCACCATCGTCCAGCATCGGGTCGGTAACAATCAAAAGTTGCCAGTGTGGATAAATTTGCTCCTTAACCGACCGCAAGGCAACGTCCAGATGTTTGCCAGACTGGAAAGACACGGGCATGACTATCGAGATCAAAGACCCCTGTCCGTTTACCAGCCATCTGTGGGCAAGGTAGGTTTTCTCTTGCGCTGAAAGCTGCTCATATTTCTCGATCCAGGCTTGGTAGGCATCCTGGGGCTTTGTCGCGCCCCATCCCTGAATGAGGCCGCCAATGCCTTTTCGTGACGCCTTTTTCAGTAAAGGCAAGAGCTCTTTTTCGAGCTCGATCTGTTCCTTATGACGCTGCTTGTATTCTTTCGAGGCCTTGATGTCGGGAATGACGTTTTTGCGCTTCCCACGTTTTATCAAAGCCAGATAATGTTCCTTGCCGACTTGATCGGGCGCTCTTCCCAGTAGGCGATGGTAAACGGCATCGATGAATTTCTCATCGTCCAGCCCCTGCAAGTCACTCAGGTTCCTGAACGAGCTTCCTTCCTTGGAAAAATAGATGTCGCGCAGAATATCGATCCGGTCTTTTCCTGCGAGCAATTGCTGAAGATAGGAAGTCAGGCCCGAGTCGTCGATCGGGCGGCCCAGGATGAGCTTATAGGCTTGTTGCAAAAAAACTTCTTCGGACTTTGAAAACAGTATTTCCGCCTTCATGAGTCAACCCCCTTTACTGTAAAACTCGTAGGCCTCTTCATTGCTTGCAAAGGAAAGTAGATTGCCCTGATGCAAAAGAAAAACCCTTTGGCAATGTTCCTTGAGGTTATGAAGCTCGTGCGACACCATCACCATCGCCCGATCCTTGCGCTTCTCAAATAGCTCAATCTGGCATTTGGCGTGGAAACGTGCATCGCCCACCGAAATGATTTCGTCGATCAAAAAACAGTCGAATTCCACGGCCATGGAAATAGCAAAGGCCAACCTTGAGCGCATGCCGTTGGAGTATGTCTTGACCGGTTCGCGGAAATATTTGCCCAGTTCGGCAAAGTCCTGCACATAGTCGATCTTGTCGCGGTAGTCGACACCATACACGCGGCAGATGAACTTGAGGTTGTCCAGTCCCGTCAGGCTACCCTGGAATGCACCACCAAAGGCCAGCGGCCAGGAGATGCTCATGCCACGATGGATCTTTCCGGAGTCCGGCCGCTCGGCGCCGGAAAGGATGCGGATGAGGGTGGACTTGCCGGCCCCGTTACGGCCGAGGATGCCGATCTTCTCTTCCGGGGCGATGGTCAGGTCAATCCCGTTCAACACGGTATGCAGCCCGCTGCGGGTGGGGTAGCTCTTGCGAATGTCAGTCAAGGTGATCATTCCGGCTGCACCCTTCGGCCTGCTTCCCGGGTTAGGGCGAGGCCAAACAAGGTCATGACGAGATTGGCCGTGGCAAAGTAGGCGGGGCTTTCATGGGTAGGAATGACGCCGCCAAAATAACCATGCCGGATCATTTCCACGCCGTGCACCATGGGCAGCCACAATACGGCGTCTTGGGCCGTTTTGGGCAGCCAGTCCACCATATACATGGCGCCCGAAAGCGGGAAGAGCAGGTAGGTGACGACGTGCCAGACCCGTTCGATGAGTTCCGATCGTTCGGAATAGGCCCCGACGATGAGCCCCAGGGCTAAGGCGAACCAAGCCAGCAGCAGCCAACCTGCCAGGATGATGGGGAGGTCGTGGGGCCACTGCATCACACCAATGCCGGCAAAGAAGAAGGTGAGCACGACGATGGACGCGGAGGCGCCCACGAATTCAAGCAGGAAACGGGCCACGAAGATGTCCAGCACCTTGACGTTACGGTGATACATCAACGAAAGGTTAGGCTCGATGGCCTTGACACAGCGGTTGGAGACATTACGCCAGAGCAGGACGGAAGAGTAGCCGGTGATGGCAAAGGCGATGACGGGGATATTGGAGACCGTGTGCAGCTTGGCCAGATACCATAGCCCCGCCACGCCCAGGGTGAACAGCATGGGTTCGAGCATCAGCCAGACCACGCCCAGGCCGTGACGACCAAAGCGGGTGATGACCTCGCGCAGAAAGAGCGCGTGAATGACGCGCAACTGGATGGCCAGCGAACGGGTGAGCGGGGTTTCAGCCACGGCGTTCAATCCTGATGCTCCTTGATACCGGCGATGAGCATGGAAAGAACGCCCCAGGCGATCAGGCCCAGCACGAAGACGGCGAGGACGTTGCGCAGGCGTCGCGGCTCCATCGCTGCATCCGGTAGGTTGGGCTGGGCAATGCGTTCAAGATAAAGCTGTTGGCGCCGGGCCTCGTTGCGGGCCTGCTCCAGCGAGACCAGCGCACTGGCGAGTTGCTTGTCGGCGAACTCTTTATCCAGTGCCAAGCGCTGGAATTCGGCGGCCTTGCTGGCGAGCGAGCGGCCGCTGCCGGCTACCCGGGCAGATTCAAGCTCGATTTCGCTTTCCAGCATCTGGATGCGTTGCTTGAGCACCGGGATTTGCGGGTTGTCCCGGGTCAGCATCTGCAATTGCGCCAGTTGCGCTTTGGTGGCGATCAGTTCGTCCTGCAGCTTGGCGATCTGCTGCAGGGGGATGGTAGATTGTTTTTCCGGGTCGATCACGCCTTTTTCGTTGCGATAGCGCGCCAGGGCCAGCGCCGCATCCCTGGCTTTCTTTTCGGCCTCGGCCACTTCGTTGGCGGCGAAGCGGATCATGTCCTGCCGCCCGCGTTCGTTGAGTTGATTGACCAGCGCTTCGCTCATTTCGATCAGGTATTGGTTGATTTTCTGCGCTTCCTCGGCGCTGAAGGCGCGCACCGTGACCGTGGCGATGGACGAAACCGGGTCGAGTTGCACGCCGACCATTTTCTGGTAGTAGCGGTGCATGTTTTCGAAGCTGTCGTCCCAGTCCAGCCCGGGGAAGCGGCTGAATACGTCCCCTTTGCCAAACGCGGCACGAAGCTTGAGCTTTTCATCCAGTGCACGCATGGCATCGCGCGAGAGGATGTAATCTTGCACGGTGTAGCTGTCGTCCTGCGAGCGGGTGAAGCCGGTGCCCTTGAGCAGCATCCCCAGCGGCGATGCCGTCTGCCGTTCGGGGCTGCGAACGACGAAGCGGGATTCGCTGATGTAAACGTCGGCGGCGATAAAGCCGAAATAAAGAATGGCGGCCAGGGTTGGCAGGACGACAGTCAGCCAGAACAGGCGGTGCGACTGCCAGGACTGACGAAGGCTTTCCCGATTGAGCAAGCCTGCAAAGGACGATTTCATTGCTTTCATGTCCTTGCGTAGTTGTCCTCAAAACGCACAATATCGTCCTCGCCCAGATATTCTCCGCTTTGCACTTCGATCATCACCAGCGGCAGAACACCCGGGTTGGCGAGCCGGTGCCGGTGGCCGGCGGGAATGTAGGTGGATTCGTTAGCGGCGACGAAAAATTCTTTCTCTCCGTTAACGACCTTGGCCATGCCTTGCACGACGATCCAGTGCTCGCTGCGGTGGTGGTGCATTTGCAGGCTCAGGCTGGCGCCGGGTTTGACGACGATGCGCTTGATCTTGTAGCGGTCACCCTCTTCCAGCACAGTGTAGTCGCCCCAGGGGCGATGCACGGTGCGGTGCAGCTTGTAGGCTTCGTGGCCGCTTGCCTTGAGTTGGCTGTAGAGGTGCTTGACGTCCTGGGCGCGCGCCTTATCGGCGACCAGCAGGGCATCGGGGGTGTCGACGATGATGAGATCGTGGACGCCCACCGCACCCACCAGGCGCCCGTCGCTATGGATGAAACAGTTTTCGGCATCGTGCAACAGGGCTTCGCCTTCGACCCGGTTGCCGTTCGCATCGGCTGTGGACAGTTCGCCGAGCGCCGACCAGGAGCCGATGTCGCTCCAGCCGATGTCGCAGGGCACGACCGCCACGCGGTCGGATTTTTCCATGACAGCGTAGTCGATGGATATGTCGGGGACCTTCGCGAAGCCGTCGGGTTCCAGCTCGCATTGGGTGAGGCCTTTGCCCTCGACGCAGCGGGATTGGGTGAGGCAGGTTTGTACGGCATCGAGAATGCCTGCGCAGTGCTGGCGCATTTCCTCGAGCATGGTCGTAGCCTTGAAGCAGAACATGCCCGAGTTCCAGTAAAATCGGCCGGTTTTAAGGTAGGCGGCGGCTGTGGCGGCATCGGGCTTTTCGACGAAGCGCAGCACGCGGTGGCCGTCGGCCTCGATGTAGCCATAGCCGGTTTCGGGGGCGACGGGCTGGATGCCGAAGGTGACGAGCTTGCCCTGCTCCGCCAATCGTCGCGCCTCCTCCACCGCTTTGGCGAAGGCGCTCTGATCGGCGATCAAATGATCGGCTGGCAGCACGAGGAGGATGGCATCGGCCTGTTTTGCCGCGACATGCAGCGCTGCCGCCGCGACCGCCGCCGCCGTGTTGCGCCCGAAGGGTTCGAGCAAGAAGGAGGTGGCTAACCGGCGCACGTTGACTTCGCGGTATTCGTCTTCGGTCTTGAAGAAAAGCTCACGGTTGGTGACCGTGAGGATTTCGGATACGTCCGGCAACTGCGCGCCGCGCAAGAAAGCCTTTTGCAATAGGCTTTGACCATCGCTTAAGCGAATGAAGGGCTTGGGGTGCATCTCGCGCGAGACAGGCCAAAGGCGCGAACCGGCGCCGCCGCACAGGATGACGGGGATGAGGGGATAGTGCTGCATTAAGCCGATTCCTTGAGTACTTCAATAGTCTGCCTGATTTGGCCCTCGGTGTGCAGGCTGCTCAAAAAGAACCGCAACCGCGCCGCCTTCTCTTCCACCGCCGGATAGATGATAGGCTGGACGTTGATGCCGCGCTCGAAGAGGCGATTGGAGAGTTTCGCCGCCTTGAGCGAACTGCCGGTGATGATGGGCACGATGGCAAAGCCCTGCGAGCTGCCGGTATCAAAACCCGCTGCCCGTGCGAGGGTGAGGAAGCGCTGCGCGTTTTCGTGCAGGCGGGCGACTCGCTCGGGTTCTTTTTGCATGATCTTGAGGGCGGCCAGTGATGCCGCCGCCAGGGGTGGCGCGATGCCGACGCTGTAGACGAACCCGGGGGCATTGTATTTGAGTAGTTCCACCAGCGCCCGCTCGCCAGCGATGTAGCCGCCGCAGCCTGCCAGGGTCTTGCTGAGCGTGCCCATCCAGATGTCGACGTCCTTGCCCGCCACGCCATGGTGTTCGCGGATGCCCTTGCCCGTGGCGCCGATGACGCCGAGGCTATGCGCCTCGTCCACCATCAGGAAGCAGCCGTACCTGCGCTTGATGTCGATGAGCGCGGGCAGATCGGGGAGGTCGCCGTCCATGCTGTAGTGCCCTTCGACGACGATGAGCGCGCGCTCGAATTGGCCGCGGATTTCGGCGAGGATGGCGTCGAGCGCCTGTGTGTCGTTGTGCGGAAAGCTGCGCCGCGTACTGCCGGCAAGCCGGATGCCTTCGAGCACGCTGTTGTGGATGAGGCTGTCGTGGATGATCAGGTCTTTGGGGCCGAACAGGGTGGCGATGGTGAAGACGTTGGTGGCGTGTCCGCTGACGAAGACCACGCAGTCCTCGACCTCGTAGAGTTCTGCCAGGGTCTCTTCCAGTTCGCGCTGGATGGGGCGTTCGCCCGCGACCAGACGGCTGGCGGATGCGGATGTGCCGTAGCGATCAATGGCGTCCTTCGCGGCCTTGCTGATGGCGGGGTGACCGGAGAGGCCGAGGTAGTTGTAGCTGGAAAAGTTGATGTATTCGCGACCTTCGATGCGGGTGACCGCCCCGGCCACGCCGTCGTGGGCGATGAAGAACGGGTTGCGCAGCCCCAGACGATCGGCCGCCGCCTTGGGCACGAGCATTTTTTCATAGAGGGGATGACGGTCGAAGCGGGTGAAGGACTCCGGTACCGCGGTGCGCATGAGCACGCGGCTGGCCTCACCCGGCACGGCGGCGCCCGTTGCCAGTTTCTTGCCCAGGAAGCGCTCGATGAGCTGTTGCTTGGCCTTGCGGCCCAATGTCGACTGGGTCATGCGGTCAACCTCGCTCCCTGCTTCGCCATAGCGCGCGCGTCTCGAGTGATCTGGCGCAATTCTTCCACAGTAACGGACTCGCCATGCTGTTGGGCCATCCCCTGGGCGACGGCATCGAGCGTGTTCGCAGCGGTGTCGTCGCCAGCGCCGCCGAGCAAGCGCTCGACGATGCGCTGCGTTACCCGCTGAACCGTGGGTGATTCGTTGAGCATCATGACGGGCAATTGAATGCCAAGCCGCCGTTCCAGCCCCAGGGCGAGCTCAACGGCCATGAGCGAATCCAAACCCAGATCGTGCAGGCTGTGCGTGGGGTCGATGCGGTCGGCGCTGATCGCGAGCACTTGCGCAACCTCCTCGCGCACGAATTTTTGCACCAGCTCGGTCAATTGCTCGGGCGAAAGCTGGGCTGCGAGTGCGTTGAAGTCGACTTGGTCGCGATCGACGTCGCGGGTGTCGACGGCGCGATTGAGCGCCATGAAGCGTCGGCTGCGCGCAGACGGCAGGATGCGTGACAGCGTGCTCCAGTCAAAATTGGCCACGGTACGCACGGTCTGCTGCGAGAGCAAAATGTCGAGCTGCTCGAGCGCCGTTTGCGCGGACAGCGGCGGCTTGCCCAGGCGTTGTGCCAAAGCGTCACGCACCGCTTGTTGGCGCGTGAGGTAGCCCGCATCGCCAATGGGCCCCCAGGCAATGCAGGTGGCGGGCAGACCGAGGCGATGACGCAGCAGCGCCAAGGATTCCAACCCAGCGTTGGCTGCCACGTAGTTGGCTTGCCCAGGGTTGCCGATGGCCGTGGTGACCGAAGAAAACAGCACGAAGTACGCAAGCGGCGTGTCGAGGGTGGCCTGGTGCAAATGCCATGCGCCGATCAGCTTGGGGGCGAGCACCTGCTGCATGCGTTGGGCGTCCAGATTGGCGATGAGCGCATCGTCAAACACGGCGGCGGCATGCAGCACACCGTGCAGCGGCGGCAGGTGACGACGGATGTGGTCGATGAGTGCACAGACGGCATTGCGATCAGTGATGTCGCAGGCCAGCACGTGGGCGTGAACACCGCGCGCCGCAAAGGCCGCAATCGCTTCTGGCGCACCAGGGGTGTCGAGGCCGCGGCGCCCCACGAGGACGAGATGGCGCGCGCCCCGCTCGGCCAGCCACTGCGCAGCCTCGAGACCAAACCCACTGACGCCACCGGTGATCAGCCAGGTTACGTCAGGATCCAGGGTCAACCGCGCTGCCGCCGGCGGCGGCTCTGCGATGCTCGGCGCCGTTGCATCGAAAGTGACCACCACTTTGCCGATGTGGCGGGCCTGCTGCATGGTGCGAAAAGCGTCGACGACGCGCTCAGCCGTGAAGGTGCGCGCTGGCAGGGGCGACAGCGCCCCCTCGCGAAACAGCGCCATGACCTCGTAAAACAGGCGTTTGGCCAGTTGCGGGCGGGCGATGAGCAGTTGGTCGGCGTCGATGCCGAAGTAGCTGATGTTGTCCTTGAACGGACGCAGACCGATGGGGGTGTTTTCGAAAAAATCCCGTTTGCCGAGTTCGAGAAAACGACCAAAGGGTTTCAACACCCGCAGGCTGCGGCGCATCGCCTCCCCGGCCAGGGAGTTGAGCACCACGTCCACACCCTCCCCGGCGGTGACGGTCAGAATGTCGTCGGCAAACGACAAGGAGCGCGAGTCGAACACGTGGTCGGCCCCCAGAAGGCGGACGAAATCACGCTTTTCGTCGCTGCCGGCGGTGGCAAAGACTTCCGCCCCCAGATGTTTGGCCAGCTGGATGGCGGCAATACCCACGCCCCCGGCACCGCCGTGGATGAGCACACGCTCGCCGGCCTGCAAGTGAGCCAAGTGGTGCAGCGCGTAGTACGCCGTGAGAAACACGGTGGGCACCGTGGCAGCGGATTCGAACGTCCAGCCGCTTGGCAGTGGCGCCAGCGCCGCGGCGTTGGTGAGGACATGGCTGGCAAAGCAGGCAGATCCGAACCCCATGACCGCGTCACCGGGTTTGACGTCGCGCACGCGGGGACCGACGCGCTGTACCACCCCGGAAAATTCCAAGCCCAAGGTCGGCCCGGCAAAGCCTTTTTCGAGCGCTTCATCGGGCAGAAGCCCCATGACGTACATGACGTCGCGAAAGTTCAAGCCCGTGGCCTTGACGGCGACTTCGACCTCCTCGTCGGCCAGGGCTCGCTCGGGCATTGGCAGCCACACCAAATGACGCAGTTGGCCGGGCAGGTGAAAATCGAGGCGGTAGCGGGGATGCGCCATCGCACCGGGTGCATGGGAAGCCGCGGCGGGGGCTTCGCGCATGAGCAGGGCGTGCCGCTGCCCTCCGTTCCCAAGAACGATTTCCTCGCAACCGTCCGGCCACAAAAGCTCCCACTCCAAGCGCTGCAGGGTTGCTTCATCGACGGTGGCGGTGGCCACGTCGATGAGGGTGTTGGACAGCGCCGACACCTCATTCATGGCCACGCGAACCATACCCCAGAGAGCCGCCAGCGCGGGGTTGGGCGATGCCACCCCCACGGGCTGACTGGCCAGCGCTGCGGCGCGCGTCAGCCACCACAGGCGCGGCAGGGATGTTTGCTGTTGAGTGAGCGCCTGAATGAGCGCCAACGCTTCGCTGACAAGTGTCCCGGCGTCCTCGCCACTGGCTTGCCAGCCTTTGAGCCAGACGAGATGGCGAGCAGCGATATCTACCTGTTCGAGCGTTTCGATCACTTCGGCCCGTTGCCCGCGGGCGATGAGCCGCACCGCTAGCGCATGCGCGATGTCGCGCGTCGCGCCGTCGACGAGAAATTGCCAGTGGGCCGCTGGCGTATCGGGCATCGCAGCGCTGACCGCCGAGCTGCGGGCCAGGATGAGGTACGCGCCCGCCGCCAAGCCTTCCGCCGCCGGTTCGGACCAGGCCACGACGTCGGCAAAATTTTCCTGCTGTAGAAGCGCCTGCCAGTTTTCGGCGGTGGTCAAGGATGATAGGGGCGATGCGGCATCCGGCCCGGCATGCCACCAAGCCGGATCGAGTCCGTGCAGGAAATCGGCGCTCCAGTCGGGATGACGCTCGGCGACGAGCAGGTAAGCGCCGGCAGCGAGCCAGCGCCTCACCTGTGTGAGCGCGGCCTTCGGAATGAGGCACCGATGCAGGATGTGGCGCACCAGCACGACATCGAAGGCACAGTCCCCCGGGGGATCGGTGCCGACAAACGTCCAGGCAGCCGGATCGAAGGCGGCTATCCGCACTTGGGGATGGGCCGCGTATTCAACGCGCAGCCGGTCTGCCGCAGCGTCGCCTGCCACGGCCAGCGTATACTCCAGGCGGTCTTCGGGCAACAACGGTAAGATGGTCCGTGGCAGCCCGCTGGGACCGAGACCGAGCTCCAAGATACGCAAGCGCCGATGTGGGGGCAGCGTACGAGCCAGATGCTGCAAGAACTGCTCCGTGGCGCGATAGACGCCCGAGTAAGCCGGATCGCTCTGGAATAGGTCCTCCAGCGCGGGACTGTGCGCAAGCGTCGCTGACAAGCGTTGTCGTTCCTCTGGATCGACGAGGAGGTCTGGCAGGCGTTGCCCGATACGCCCGAGCCACGTCAGTTGCGCGACCGCCTCCGGGGCGTCACGCAACAATGTGCGCCACAGATCGGCTGCCGCCGGCAGATCGGCCTCGGCCACCAGTTGCCACTCCAGCTCGCGCGCGACCAACAGCCCTTCCTGCCTCAATAGGTCAGCCAACCAGCGGGTGAAGGCATCAGCGCCGCCGACAAGCCGCTGTAGCGCGTCGTTGCCCCGGTCGGCTGCGGCGCGAAAAGCCTCGAATGCGAACGAGACGACCAGCGCTTCGAGCAGCGGCAAGGTTTCCTTGAACCAGCGCTGGCGCCGCGCGACATCGGTATGCGCATCGGCAGATAAAGCGGCAACGAGCTCCGCGAGGGGCAAACCTTCGGCATGCCGCGCTTGCAGGGGGTGTGGGGTCAACCACGGCTCGATGACCCAGTGCGCCACGGCTGCCGTTTGCTCGCGCTTGAGCGCGGCAGCACGGAAGCGGCATCCGCTCAACTGGGCCAGGAGTTGACCGTCGGCATCGAACAGCTCGAACTCCAGCAACACCGAGCGCGCGCTGCGACGCACCAAGCGCGCCCGAAAGCGCAGCGGCACACCGCTGCGCAGCAGCGTCAGATGCCCCAGTTTCACGGGGAGCAAGGCCACCGCCTGACCAGCTTCGATCTCGGCCTGAAAAAAGGCCGTCTGCGCTTGAAAACATACGTCGAGCAGCGCCGGATGCAGCAAGTAGCTCGTGGCGTCGAGGTCCGGCGGCGGAAGCAGCGCGGCTTCGAGCCACTCGCCTTGTACCCACGCGGTGTCGAGCCCGCGGAATGCAGGCCCATACGCCAGGCCGAGCGCCGCGGTGAGACGATAGTGCGCGTCGGCCGGCAGCGCGCTGGCATGCCGTGGATTGGGGCGCGCCAAGCGCGCGTGGCTGGTGGCGCCGGAGGGCTGCAGCAGGCGGCCCGAGGCGTGCAAAGTCCATGGGTCCGTGCTCAGGCGTGGCCGGCTTTTGATGACGAAGCTGCCGTCGCGGGGGTAAAGCTCGAACCGAAGGGTGCGCGCGACCTCCTCGTCGAAGACGAGGGGCGCCAGAATGTCCATTTCTTCCAAGCCGAAAGCGCCGGCCCCGAGCCATTCGCGTGCCGCAGCCAAGGCCATTTCGGCGTAGGCCGCGCCGGGAAATACGACGGCGCCACCGACCTTGTGATCGGCCAACCAGGGCAGCACGGATGGATCGAGAGTGTTTTCCCAGATGTGGTCAGCGTGGGGAAGCGGCCAGCCCAGCAGCGGATGCACCCGGCGCCTCTCGATGGTCAGCGCGCTTTCATTGCTGCGCGAATGCCAATGCCGCTCACGCTGCCACGGGTAAGGGGGCAGCGTGACGTGTTGTCCCACGACGGGAAAGTAGCGCTTGAGCCCTGTGCCGTCGCTGAGCAGGTGCGCGCGCAGTGCCGTCTCCCGCACGCGGGAGAGGCCATCGGCTCCTTTTTGCAGGGTCGGCAGCACCCGGCCATGTACGTCAGCGGCCTCCAAACACTCTTTGATATAACGCTGCAAGATGGCGTTGGGGCCGATTTCGATGAATATCCGGGCACCAAGTGCGCATGTGGCGGCGATGGCGTGGGCGAAGCGAACGGGTTCGCGCACATTTCGCCACCAGTAATCGGCGTCCAAGGCGCAGCCCTGCACAACGTCGCCGGTCACCGTGGAAACGAAGGTGGCATGCGTTGCTTGGCGTGGTTGCAGGTCACGAAGACTGTCGAGCAGGGATGTTTGGATCGGGTCCATGCGGTTGCTGTGAAACGCATAGTCCAGATCGAGGATGCGGAAAAACACGCCTCTGGCAGCGAGCGCCGCTTGCAGACGTTCGAGCGCAGCCAGGCTGCCCGAAAACGTGATGTTGCGAGGGCTGTTGATGCCGGCGATTGCTATATCCTGCGGCGAAACCCCGAGCTCGACGATGAGTTGTTGCGCTTCTTGTGCCGACAAACCAGCCGCCGCCATGCGCCCCGTGCCCCGCGTTTGACTTTGCGCGCGGCTGCGCGCCACGATGACGCGGGCGGCGGTATCGAGGTCGAAAATACCAGCAGCCCACGCCGCCGCCACCTCGCCCACACTGTGCCCGACGACCGCGGTCGGTGTCACGCCGAGATCGGCCAGCAGCTGAGTCAGACCAATCTGGATGGCAAACAGCAGCGGCTGGGCAATGGCGGTCTCTTGCAGCACAGACGGATCGGTATCGGCGTGTAGCGCCTGCAGCACCGAAAAACCGGCCAGCGACTGGATGCGGGCGTCCAGGTCGGCCAGCGCTTGCGCAAAGGCAGGCGACTCGAGCATGAGCTGCCGCGCCATCCCCTGCCACTGTGCGCCGTTGCCCGAGTAAACAAACGTCAGCGATCCCGTTTGCGGTAATGCGGTTTCGCGCACGATCCCCGCGGCGTCTCCCGACTCAGCAAAGGCGGCGAGTGTTTCGGCGGCTTGCATCGCATCGTGCGGCAGCAGCGCGAGACGCTCAGGCAGCCACTGCCGCCGGAAGGCGGCCGCGTAGGCGATGTCGTAGTAGCAGTCCGCCCCCTTTTTGACCAACAGCGCGGCATATTGCGACGCCGAGGCCCGCAGGGCAGCGGAATTCTTTGCACTGAGCACGAGCGGCGGCACGGTGTTTGCCACCGTCGTCGGAGCCACCGTGGGCGCCGGCCATTCCTGTAGCAGGACGTGCGCGTTGGCGCCGCCGAAGCCGAACGAGTTGACGCCAGCGATGAGCGGCCCTGCTTTTTGGAGGGCCATCGGCTGCGCGACAGGCGCGACGTTGAGCGCTGCGAAGTCGATGTGGGGATTGGGCGTACTCAGATGGATTTGCGGCGGCAGCGCGCGCCGCTTCAGCGCCACGATGGTCTTGATCAGGCCGGCCATGCCGGAGGCTGCTTCCATGTGACCGAGGTTGGCCTTGATCGAGCCAATCGGCAGAGGATCGCTTCGCCCCCGGCCGTAGACCTGTCCAATCGCGGCACATTCGATGGGGTCGCCCACCGCTGTACCCGTGCCGTGGGCTTCGACGAAGTCGACGTCAGCGGCCGTCAAACCAGTTTTGGCCAGCACCTGCCGCATCAGCTCGACCTGACCCGCCGGACTCGGAATGGTCAGCGCATTCTTGCGTCCCCCGTCGGCGTTGACGCCTGTGCCCAGGATCACGGCGTGGATGGGGTCGCCGTCTGCCAAGGCCTGGTCCAAGCGCTTGAGCAGCAGCACCGCCGCCCCCTCTGAGCGAACGTAACCGTTGCCCTCGGCATCGAATACCTTGCAGCGCCCCTGTGCTGAGAGCATGGACGCCTTGGTAAACCCGACGAAAGGATAGGGGTGAAGGAGAAGACTCACGCCACCCACCAGGGCCGCGCTGGCCTCCCCACCTTGCAAGGCGCGACAAGCATGATGGAGCGCCACCAATGAAGACGAGCAAGCGGTATCCACCGCCAAGGAAGGACCATGCAAATCAAAGACGTATGAAATCCGGTTGGCCGCGATGCTGAGCGTGTTGCCAGTCATCGAATGCGCTGTCATCGATGCCAGGTCGTCTAAGGCGCGGGTACCGTAGTCGAGGCTGGAGATGCCTACGTAGACGGCACAGTCCGTGCCCGCCAAACGTGACGGCGGGATGGCTGCGTTTTCCATCGCCTCCCACGCTAGCTCGAGCAGAAGACGCTGCTGCGGGTCGAGTTGCGCCGCTTCGCGCGGTGAGATGCCGAAGAAAGCGGCATCAAACTCGTCGATCTTGGACAGAACGCCTGCGGAGAAGGTGATGCTGCGCCCTGGCTCCGCGCGTCTGCGATGCTGCAACTCATGGGTGGCCCACCGATCAGCGGGGACTTCGGTCACCAAATCACGGCGCTGCTGCAGCGCTTGCCAGAGTGCCTCCTCGTCGCTCAAATCACCAGGAAAGCGAAACGCCAGCCCGATGATGGCAATGGGTTTCAACGTCTCGAGGCCTTCTGTAGTCGCCCCTGAAATATTCATAACCTCATGATTTTTCTTGTGTTATTGCCTGCTTGCAGGTACAATAACCCCCAGATC
>CAKZJX010000132.1 GCA_937120535.1 uncultured Anaerolineae bacterium | reverse complement strand
GGATTTGATGGCCTAACTTAGGGAAATGGCCAGCGGAGTTGCTACCACCCCTGCTAGTTCATCCAATCTTTTACCAATTTTAGAACAATCACTTTTATTGACGCTACTGATTTTTGTAAGTATAATTGTTATTTGGCCTATTTCAAATTTATGGAGCATACCATGAGCGAGACAACCGTTATTGAATTAAAACCAAAAACTAAGCTTTCTGGTAAAGTATTGAAAACCACTCTAGCAGGAGCCATTCTAGATGTTGGGCAGGAACTGCCTGCCGTAGTCCATATTTCCCAGATCAGCAAGAAACCGATCAACCGCGTGGACGAGGTGCTAAAGCCGGGGCAGGTAGTGGACGTCTGGGTCAAACGTGTGAAGAAGGACCGCATCGAAGTCACGATGATTGAGCCGTTGACCTATGAATGGAGCGAGATCAAGCCCGATATGGTGGTCAAGGGCAAGGTGGTGCGAATTGAGAACTATGGAATTTTCGTGGATTTCGGCGCCGAGCGGCCGGGTATGGTGCACGTCAGTGAGCTGACCCGTGGCTTTGTCAAAAACCCAGCTGAGGTTGTAAAGGAAGGCGAGGAGGTGGAAGCCAAGGTCTTAGAGGTGAATCGCAAGAAGAAACAAGTTCGCCTTTCGATGAAGGCCTTGTTGCCGGAGAAGACGGTGGTCGAAGAAGCGCCTGTCCAGGAAGAGAGGGAAGAGAAGAAGGCCCGCAAGGGCAAGCGTGCTAAGAAACAGCAACAAGTGGAAGAACCTGCTGCGGTCCAACCGAAGGAAGAAACCGAGCTGACCGTGATGCAGATCGCTTGGCAGATGGCTATGGAGCGCGCTCGAGATCGGAACAAGAATCTGCGCGTCAAACCATCGAAGTCTTCCGACGAGCAAGAGGAGATCCTCAATCGCACCTTGGAAAAGCAGCTGCCTACCGGCGGATAAGCGATCGGTCTCGCTCTATGGTGAGAAAAAAGCCCTGCTGTTTGGCAGGGTTTTTTGTTTCGCTTGCGCTTTGCCCAATTTTTTTGACTTGCGCGCCCAGGATCAGGAAGACGAATGATCAACGGGTGAACAGGCATCAGGTTGAGCACCTTTTGAGGAATGACCGGCTCGTCGTGCAAAATCAGAAGCACATCCATGCTCTCAAACATCTGGAAAACCCAGCGCATGCGGGAAAGCATTTCTTGGCTGGAGAGCGCCTGGGGATTGCACTCGTTGGTTATCAAATCGCCTTTAGGTTGTCTTCGGTGCACTCTCCTGGATTTTGTACTCGCCGTGGATATGCAGGCTGCCGCACCTTAAGCTTAGCCGATAATTCCACTCTCTGCCATTTTAAGTGCAGAATGTGAGATGCAAGAAAACCGTCAGCGAATTTTAGCTGATGCCAACTCAAAGCCGGCCCCTAGCGCCAAGCAGTTGGCACGGCAAACATTCCCACAGGTCAACCCCTACCTGACCTGGGTGTTGGATGACCAGGGCTTATGGCTTAGGAACAACAGCCCCTGGCAATCGGGGCATCTGTCCATCTCTCCGAGTTCACTATTTCACGTATAGAGACAACCAATCATGAATCACCGAATAGGGCGGAGGGTTGCCATAAATCGCCGTGGTTCCACATTTTAGAGTCCAACCAAACGATGGCGGATCGCTGCCCATAAAGTCATTACTAGAAATCGCCCTGCCGGTGTGAGCTTCATACAAGGCTACACGAATATTTATTCGAACGCGTGACACAATGATCTTTTTCTTGCCACAGCCGGTATAGTGTGCGGTAGCCACCGTTTCGTTGACAGTGAAGATCATCGCTACCAACTCCACCTGCCCCAACGTACTGGGCACCCATGCCGGATTGCGGTATTGGTTCCAGTCGTGGTATTTCCCATCTCGAGTCAAAAAGACAATACGATGAGGCCCTTTGGCATCTTTATCATACGGCTTAGCTTCGGGGACACCTTCATTTTGAAGGACAACAGCTAGGCGCTCGGCCATCTGACTCGGTGAGAGAGTGACCTCTGGCGTTGGCGTCTCGGTGGGAACTGGAGAGGGGGTCAGGGTTGGTGTATCGGTTGGCACGGGTGTATTGGTCGGCGATGGGGTCAATGAAGGCGTCAAGGTGAACGTAGGGGTAGGCGTCTCTAGGACTGGCAAGGGATTTGCCTGGCTTCCAGATCTTGTGGATTGCCTCCACACTAAGTAGCCAGCTACTCCTGTGATTCCCAAACAGACGCAGACTAGGATAAATCCTAGACCGATCAAAAGCCATCTCTCCCCGCCGGCCGTTTTTCTGGTTGCGGTTGAAAAATGTGTCATGTTACCCTCCCGAGTGAAGTGGAATCATCTTCCATGATTTCTATCAAAACTATTGT
>CAKZJX010000131.1 GCA_937120535.1 uncultured Anaerolineae bacterium | reverse complement strand
AGATAATCGCTGTACAGGTCAAAGAGTTTGCCGTTTTTCATGCACCAAGTTTACTCCAACTGCGTAAGGTGAGTTAATTATAGTGCGAGAGGTGATATTTGACCGATGACTTTGAGAGGGATTTTTGCTACAGTAGTAGCGGGAGCAAGCTATGAACCTGTTAGGGTTGCACATCCTGCTGACGTATCGGTGCTTGTATGAATGTGCGCACTGCTTCGTGTGGGGCAGCCCTCGGCAGAGCGGCACGCTGACCCTGGAGCAGATCGAGGAGATCTTGCGTCAGGCGCGGGATGCCGAAGTGGAGTGGATTTATTTTGAGGGCGGCGAGCCGTTTTTGTACTATGCCGTCCTCGCCAAGGGGGTGTGTTTGGCGGCAGAGATGGGCTTCTCGGTGGGAGTGGTGTCGAACGCCTATTGGGCCAATTCGGTGGCCGATGCTATCGAAACCCTGCAGCCGTTTGCCGATTGCCTGGATGATTTCGCGGTGAGCAGCGATCCCTATCATTGCGGCGATCGCTCCGCCGAGCGGGCGCAGAATGCGTTGATGGCAGCGAAGTGGCTGGGGATCCCCAGCGGTGTGATCTCAATCGCCCAACCCGGCTGCCGGCCTCGCAGCGGCGAAGGGGAATTGATGTATCGTGGCCGAGCCGTCCACTTGGCTGCACAGGCCGATTTGCATCCCTGGGAGCAGTTCACCGAATGTCCATACGAAGACCTGCGTGAACCGGGCCGGGTTCACGTGGACCCATTCGGCCGCCTGCACATTTGCCAGGGGTTGGTGATCGGCAATCTATTTGAGCGAGCGCTGAGCCAGATTTGCGCCGAATACGATCCGGAAACGCACCCGATCTGCTGCCTGCTCCTGGCAGGAGGGCCGGCTGCCTTGGTGCGGGGTTTGGGCCTACCCCATGCTTCAGCCTATGCGGATGCGTGTCATTTGTGTTATGAAGCACGCTCATGGTTGCGATCTCGCTTCCCGGCTTTGCTTGGACCAGATCAGATGTACGGTGTGACGATAGAGGACATTGAAGGGTCGCGGCCTATAGCTTCACTTTCTCGGTAGTCAAGGCGTTGGCTTCTTCCATAGCCGCTGGGCGGTTAGAGATCGGGAAACGGCCGGTGAGCGGGCTCAGGCGTGCTCCTAGCGCCGTTGACGTCCAGATCAACCACGCCAGCGGGCGGATGAAGCCGGTCAGGTCCACGGCCATGCGCAGCTCTTGCAAGGTATCGCGATCCCAGCCGCCGAACAAGCCGTAGAAGAACATATAGATCGGGAAGGAAGGCAGAATGCCGATGAAGAAGATCAGCACGCTGGTGATTTGATCGTTTTGCCAGATCAGACCGGTCAACCAGCGTAGGAAGAGGTAGTGAGTTGCGCCGGCCAACAGGGGAGCGATCAGCGATTGCCAGAAGTAAAACCGCTGGGGGAAACAGAGACGATGATTCACAAAGTAGGCTGCCACGTTCTTGCTCATCAAGGCGACAAAATAGGCGATGATCAAAGCCATGATCTGCAGCCGGCCCAGCAAGATCAGCGCCAATCCTACGCGCACCACCTGTTCCCCAAAGACCAGCGCCGACTTGAGATAAGGCCGGTTAGAACCCAACGCCACCTGATCGCCCACCCACGATGGATACTGGATGGCCCCCCAAATCGCCAACGGGATGACGTACAAGGCGCCGCGCTCAAACTCAGCCCCTAGCGATCCTAGGATAAAGCGATCGGCCACGGATAACAACACCGCCCCAATGAAGGCGCTAATGGCGCCGCCCCATTTGTACATCTGCGCGCTGTAATATTGGCTAAGTATCTTGCGCCCGTGTGAGATGGCTTCTGAGATGGCCGGCATCGAGCCGTCGAACAGCGTAGAGAGCACATTGAACGCAAACACAAAATTTTGTGCTAGCCCCCAATTGCCCCAGATCTCGGCATAGTTGATCAACCGTGCTTGCGTGATGGCGATCTCGGCTGCCTGGCCCAAGGCCCAAGCGATGGAACCCAGCATCTCAAACACCCCGAAGCGCAGGCTGGTCTTGAAGATCTCCCAATCGAAATGGGCCAGGAAGAGCACCTGGGCGTTATATCCCAAGCGACGGTACAACCCCAATCCGATCAGGAAGGTGAACAACTCCGAGGCATAGGCCGCTATTCCCAATCCGAGCAACCCGCCCATTGCCCCGCCGTAGGCGGGGTTGCTCTTGCCCCAGACATACATCAATCCCACAAAGATTGGCTGGGTGACCATGGGCATCAACACGCTCAACGTTACATCCAGCATGCGGGCGTAATCCTGACGTTGAAAACCATTCAGCGCATGGCGCATCACCTGATAGAAACCGGGGATTTGGATCAGGGCGTGGATGATAATGCTCCATGCGTAGAGGGCATAAGCCGAGCGAGGCACCCAGCTGCTGGCCAGCGCGATCACCAAGGCCACTTGTACAGCCCCCGAGAGCAACTGCCACCACACGAACAACTGCCCATACTGAATGCCACGGCGCGGGTCGTTCACCCGGTATTGCGACAAGAACTTGATGAACGCCACGCTAGTGCCCATATCGAAGAACGTCCAGGTCCAGGCGAAGAACTGAACCACCCGTCCCCAAATTCCCAGGGCTTGCGCCGAGGGCAAGATAAAGCCCGGCAGGACCAGGTTCTGATAGATGATCAGGGGAATGAACAGCACCAACCCTAGACTCAAGGCCACCAAGAAGCCGCTCAGTGGCCGATGGAAGCCTACCTCTTCCCACTCGGTTCCCGCTTCGCGCACCTCGAAGCGGGCGCGGTCGGCCACGATTCGATCCAACACTTCGGGGTGTTTCAGGCTATAGCGACGCACCGCCACGAACACCACAGCGGTCGTTCCAAGCAGGAGCGCCATCAGCCCCCACAGCAGATTCCGTTCGCGCTCGTGAGGAACAGGCGACATCGGGTAAGCGGCAAACGAGAGCGGGGTCTGGCCGGCGGCGCGCAGCGTCAGGTGGTAGATAAAGTAGTTGAAATAAACCCACTCTTGAATTTGAGGGTTGAACTGGCTCAGAAAGGTGTTGAACACGAACACCCTGGGGCCGGCCTGCCAGAGCACCCACTCGCCGGTCTCATAGCCGAGGATCAGAGGTTGCAGGGAAGCTGGTGTGTGCACCTCGAAGCGTTCACGCACCTGAGGCGCGCTATTCCAGGCGATCTGCGACACGATCGAGTCCTCCACGCCGGCCCCAATCAGACTCAATGGATCGCTGCGTGGCCTGAGGGTGATCGGCACGCCCAAGGTGGTCGAGAGCGCCTCGGCCTCCAGGGCCGGCCCCAGGATCAGCACCAGGCCGGCCCCGCGCTCGACCTGGGCAGCGACGCTTTCTGGGTCGGGGAGCGCGCCGTTCAGGACCAAGACATCAGCCTGGGTCGGATCATCCACCAGAGTGAAGCCGGCTAGCTGCAAGGCGGTGAACACGCCCCCGATCTCGCCAGCATAGTAGATGTGCAACGAAGTTTTGGCCAGAGCTGGAGAGGCAGGGAGGAGAAACAGGGCAGAGATAAAGACAAGGAGAACAAATTTACGCATAGCAACCTCCGGAAAAACTTCAGGTCACGCATCGCTCACCCAGGCAAACGTTCAGAGATGCAGAGCGCGTCGAATTGCATAGATTTAGATACAAAACGAAGCAGCGATATCCGATCACCCAATATGTCAACTCCTTTGTAACGAAACTCGGCTATCTTTTCTGTGCGCTCTGTGAAATCTGCGGCAATCAATCTGTGGCAAACCCGTTGGCTTTGACCACCTCCGCAAACCACCTCCCGCTATTCTTCACAACCCTCTTCTGCGTCTTAAAATCCACATACACCAACCCGAAGCGCTGGCTATAACCCCAGGCCCACTCAAAATTATCCAGCAGCGACCAATGAAAATACCCCTTGACCGCTACGCCGTCCTGAACAGCGCGATGGAGCTGAATCAAGTGATTGCGGAGGTAGCGGATGCGCCGCTCATCGCGCACCTGGCCGTCAAAATCCACCCCATCTGGAACCGGCACCCCGTTTTCGGTGATCATCAACCTCGGCACCGAGTCGCCCAGAGGGGCCAAATACTCTTCCTGGATGCGCTTGAGCAGCACGTACAACCCTTCCGGGAAGATCTCCCACATTCCCGAATATTCGTTTCCGGGCGGGTACACCTGTTCCACGTTGATGAACGGAATCTTATTCGAATGCTTTATGACGGTGCGGCTATAATAATTCACCCCCAAAATATCCAAGGTGCGGATCGTTTCCAAATCCCCAGGCTGGATTAGCTTGCCAGTCAACAGGCTGGCCATGGTGGATTCCGATATGGGCGAGGTTCCCTTCAACAACGGGTCAAGCACAATGCGGTTCATCATCATATCCACCTGATTGGCCGCCTCTCGATCCTTCTCAGAGTCGCTTGCTGGATAGACCGGGTTCAGATTGAGCGTGATCCCGATCTGCACCGGTTGTTTGGCTTCAGCGCGAATGGCCCGAGCAGCCAGGCCGTGCGAGACCAGCAGATGATGCAAAGCGCGGATCGCGGCGCCGAGGTCCTTCCAACCCGGCGCGTGCTCGCCCAGAAAATGCCCCACAAAGGCCGTCACCCACGGCTCATTGTGGGTGAACCAAACCTTCACCCGATCCCCCAGTCGTCGGGTCACGATGCGGGCGTACTCCACAAAATCGTTTACCAGTGCTCGATTTGGCCAGCCACCTTTATCTTGCAAAGGTTGTGGCAAGTCCCAATGATAGAGGCAAACATACGGCTCGATCTGGCGCCGCAGTAGGTCATCCACCAGGCGGTCGTAGAAGTCCAAGCCTTTGGGGTTGACTGCGCCGGCGCCTTGAGGAAGGATGCGCGGCCAGGCGACAGAAAAGCGGTAGGCATGGACTCCTAATTCAGAGAGTAAATCGAAATCTTCCTTCCAGCGGTGATAGTGATCAGCGGCTACGTCGCCGGTGTCGTTGTTCATGATCTTGCCAGGGGTATGGCTGAGCGTATCCCAGATCGAGATGCCGCGCCCGTCCTCGTTCCAAGCGCCTTCGATTTGGTAGGCCGACGTCGCTACACCCCAAATAAAATCATCAGGAAACGAAATTCTGGTCATGAGAGACTGCTCCTTTGATGAAATGCAAGCCACCCTAGCGCCAAGCGAGGCGCCAGGGCAGGGAATACCTAGAAGATCAACCTAAGGAAAGGGAGGGGAAGAAAAGCGAAGATAGCTGCGTCTCCGTAGCGGGAGTCAAGCCTAAGACATTGCTAATTATACGACCAACTTGAATCGCGTACAATTGATTGCGGCATCGGACGGGGTTGAAAAGCCCGCGATCTGGTGCGCTATCGATTATGTTTCACATCATGTCATTGTTGCTATGCTGCCTCTTCTTACGCTGGATCACGTGACCAAGATGTACTACACCGAAGCGGGCGAGTTTCTTGCCCTGCGCGGCATCTCGTTGGAGGTGTGGCCTGGCGAGTTCCTGGGAATTATTGGGAAATCGGGGGCCGGAAAATCCACGTTGCTGAACATGATCAACGGCGTAGATACGCTCACCTCCGGCGAGGTGGTGTTCCGCTCGAACGGGCAGGAAGTGTTCGTCCATCGCCTGTCGGAATCGGAGCGCGCCCGGTGGCGCGGGAGAGCGCTGGGCATTGTCCATCAGTCCTTCCAGCTCTTGCCGATGCTCACCTTGCTGGAGAACGTGATGTTGCCGATGGATTTGTGTGGATTGTATCGGCCACGCACCAGCCGGCAGCGCGCCCTGGAGTTGTTGCGTCTGGTGGAGTTGGAAGACCACGCTCATAAGTATCCCACCCAGCTCTCCGGCGGCCAGCAACAGCGCCTGGCCATCGCCCGCGCCCTGGCCAACGATCCGCCTCTGCTGATCGCCGATGAGCCTACCGGCAGCTTGGATTCGACCACGGCGGAGGTCATCTTTCGCCTGTTTGAACGCTTGGTTCAGGAACAAGGGAAAACGATCATTATGGTGACGCACGATACTACCCTGATCCCCCGTTTTTCGCGCTCGATTTTGTTGGTCGACGGAATGATCGTTACGGAAAACAGGAACCACGCAGCCGAGGCGGATCGCCAAACCGATCGTGGCACGCCTCCCCCCGCTGGGAGCGATTCCCGAGGGACCCCAAACGGGTCGCGGCCGGCCCCGGGGGATGGCCTCACCCGGCCAGGACGTCCGGCATGAACCGCCGCTTGGAGGGAGCGATGGCGCTGCTCGCTGCGCGCCCGGCCCGCAAGGCCGATTCGGCCCGGGCCGGGGAGCCGTTCCCGATGATCGAGGCGCGCCGGATCGTCAAGGTGTTCAGAAACGCTGCTGGGGAGTTCCACGCCCTCAAAGGGGTGGATTTGACGGTAAGGCGGGGTGAGTTCGTGGCGATTATCGGCAAGTCGGGGAGCGGTAAGTCAACGCTGTTGAACATGATCACCGGCATTGATCACCCAACCTCAGGGCAGATGCGGGTGAACGGGATGGATATTTACGGCTCGATGAACGAATCGCAGCGCTCGCGCTGGCGTGGGCGGAATCTGGGGGTGGTGTTCCAGTTTTTTCAGCTGATCCCGACGTTGAGCCTGTTGGAGAATGTGATGTTGCCGATGGATCTTGCGGGGGTGTATCCCTTTGAGGAGCGGCCACGAAGGGCGCGAGAGTTGTTGGCCCAGGTCGGGTTGGAGAACGAAGCCGATAAGCGCCCGGGGTTGGTGTCCACCGGTCAACAGCAGGCGGCGGCCATCGCCCGCGCTCTGGCCTGCGACCCGCCGCTGATCGTGGCCGATGAGCCCACCGGCAACCTGGATTCGCGTTCGGCGCAGCGGATCATTGAGTTGTTCGAGGAATTGGCGGCGGCCGGCAAAACGCTGGTCATCGTCACGCATGATCCTTCGATGATGGCCCATGCTCGACGGACGATCGTGATTTCGGATGGGGAACTGGTGGATGAGGCGGTGTCGCGGGCGCTACCACGGCTAAGCCATCGTCGCATGTTGGAGGTGAGCAAGCAGGCCCGACGGGCTGAGTTCAACCCCGGGCAGGTGGTGGTGGAAGTGGGTCAGCCGGTGACCGCTTTGGGGATCGTCCGTCGCGGTTGGGTGGAGGCGGTGGCGCTGACAGAGCAAGGGGAGCGGGTGGTGGCTACGTTGGGGGCCGGTGAGATGGCCGGGGTGTCGCAGGTGAGAAGGGGCCGGCCTGCGCCGCTGCGCTTGCGCGCCGGGCAAGAACCAGTGGAGATGCTTTGGCTGGAAGCCGATCGGGCGGTGGCCGTGTTGGAGGAGGCGGGGGTGAACGAGAGCGGTTGATCGGAAAGGGCGGAGGGCGTCGTTCGAGGGGTCGCTCTGAGGAAAGGCGAGTGTGACCAATCGAACGGGGTCTGGAAAGGGGAGGTGAGGTTTCTTAGAAACAACGATGTCTCGCTGAACAAGAGAGGATGACGATGGTGCGACCACGTTGGAAGAAAGTGTTGCATGATCTATGGGATAACAAGGCCCGCACATTGACCGTGGTGTTCTCAATTGCGATCGGGGTGTTTGCGATCGGGGTGATCGCCGGGGCATATGTGATCATTTCGGAGGATTTGCGGCTGAGTTATGCGGCAGCGGCGCCGTATAACGTAGAGCTGCGGATGGCCGACTTTAACCGCGAGTTGTTGGACGCAGTGCGTGATGAGGAGGGGGTGGCGCGTGCCGAGGGCCGGCGAGTGTTTTATGCACGGGTGCGCGCCGCCGGCGCTACGCGCTGGGTGGGGATGGATATGGTGGCGTTTGACGATTTTCAGGCGAATTCGATCAATCTGCTCACGCCGCTCCAGGGAAAGGCGACGCCAGAGAAGCGGCAGGTGGTGTTGGAGCGCAGTGTGTTGGATTCGCTTTCCATTCAGGCGGGCCAGGCGCTGGAGGTGCAACTCCCCGATGGGTCAGTGCGCCGTTTGCAGGTGGTAGGGATCGTGCAGGACACGGCCATGGGAGCCGGCGACTTCTTGGCGTTGCCGTTCATGTACATCGCTTGGGAGACGTTATCTTACTTGAAAGAGCCCGAAGCGTATAATCGCTTGTATGTTACGGTAGCCGAACAAGGGGATGATATCGAGTATATTCGTGATTTCGGTGCTCGCCTGAGGAACACCGTGGAGAAGCGCGGGGGGTATGTGGTGCGCTTGCGCTTCGCTCTGTCGAACAAGCATCCGTTGACCGATCCGGTGAACGCCATTCTAGGGGTGTTGCTGGCCTTGGGGGTGTTGATTGTCTTTCTGTCTGGTTCGTTGATCGCTAACACGCTAGCAGCGCTGCTCCAGCAGCACATCCGGCATATTGGGGTAATCAAGATGATCGGCGGACGCAGCGAGCAGGTGTTTGGGATGTATATGACGTTGATCCTCGCCTTTGGCTTGCTGGCCCTGCTGATCGCTATCCCTTCGGGTGGGCAGGGGGCGTATGCGCTGGCTGAGTTCGTGGCCGATCGGATGAATTTTCGGCTGATGGGGTATCGGCTGGTTCCGACGGCAGTGGCGATTCAGGTGGTGCTGGGTTTGCTCATCCCGTTGATCGCCGGGTTTGTGCCGGTGTGGAACGGTTCACGGGTGACGGTGTTGCAGGCCATCAGCGGAGAGATGGCACGCCCAGGCCGGCCCCTGGCGAAGCGCGCAACCGCTTTGGACAATCCGCAGCCGAGGCCGGCTGAGTTCATTGGACGTTGGCAGCGGATGAACGTCCTTCTGCCGCGCCCATTTCTGCTCTCGCTGCGCAACACGTTTCGCCGCCGCGCCCGCCTGATCTTGACCCTGTTCACTCTGAGCATGGGAGGCGCGATCTTCATTGCTGTGTTCAATGTGCGCCTGACGTTGAACGATTACATGGATGCCATCGCTCGTTATTTTGTTGCCGATGTGTTGCTTGATTTCCGGTCGCCTTATCGTCTGCGAGAGGTCGAGCAGGTCCTCAAGCGCGTCCCGGATGTGCTCAGGGTGGAGGGCTGGCATCTGGTGAGCGGTGAATTGTTGGATCCACGCGGGCGGGTGTTGGAGAACATCAATATCATCGCGCCGCCGGCCTATAGTCCTCTGATCCAGCCCATGCTGGTCGAGGGACGTTGGATCCGAGCTGACGACGTGCGAAAGTTTGCGATTAGCGAGACGGCATACAAGTATTATCCTAACTTGAAGCCAGGGGATCGGTTGAAGATCGTGTTGTTTGGCGAGGAAGAGACCTGGGAGGTGGTGGGGATCTTTAAGTTCATTGACCGCGAGGGCATCTTGGCTTATGCGCCGTATGAATACATCTCGCAACAGGTTGGTTTGACTCAGCGGGCTTTCGTTTTTCGCGTGGCGACAAGCCGCCATGACCGGGCCTATCAGGATGCAAAGGCAGAGGAGCTCGATGCATTTTTGCGGGCTCAGGGCTATCATCTGCGTCGCGCCGAGGCCGGCCAGGCCTCACTCGACCTAGCCGTGGACAGCTTGAACACCATCGTGGTCTTTCTGCTGATCATGGCCGTGTTAACAGCCATCGTCGGCTCGATCGGACTGACCGGAACGATGAGCATGAATGTGATGGAGCGAACGCGCGAGATCGGCATCCTGCGGGCCATCGGCGCCGACGATCGAGCGGTGAGCGGCTTGGTGCTCGGAGAGGGAGTTTTGATCGGCCTGATCTCGTTCGTCTTTGCGGTGGGGTTGTCGATCCCGATTACGTATCTCTTGGCGACCATCATCAGCCTGACGGTGTTTCAGACTCCGGTGGAGGTGTTGTTCACAGTCACGGGGTATGTCTCTTGGTTGGGGATGGTGATCGGGTTGTCGGCGGTGGCCTCTCTGTTGCCGGCCCGCAACGCGGCGCGTCTGACGGTGCGGGAGGTGTTGGCCTATGAGTAGAAGGGGTAAAATTGAAGAGATCAAACGACGGTGTTCGCTTGTGAAGCGGGAGGGATTCCCTCTCTGTTTGGAAGCCAGCGGTGACGTCTTTTGAAGACGGTTTTACCAAGTGGCACTAGAATTCAGGAGAAGGACAAAGAGAATAACGATGAAACGCATAGTACTCGGACTGTTGATTGTATGGGGAGCGGCAGCGTGTGCCGCTCCGCGTGCGGAGGTCACGCCGTTGCCGACGGTGACGCTCAGCGAGCCATCGCCTGTTGAGCAAGGGGTGATGGCCGAAGGTCGAGTGGTGCCGGCCCGAGAGACGACTCTGGCGTTTTCGGCGTATGGCACGGTGGCGGAGGTATACGTCAAAGCGGGCGATCGAGTGAGGGCCGGTGATGTGCTGGCCCGCTTGGGTGGTCCCAACGATGCCGCTTACGCCGCAGCCCAGGCGGAACTGGTGGCGGTTCAGCAAGCCCTGGACGCTCTGCGTCGCTCGGCCGATCTGGCGCGCGCTCAGGCCTGGATCGCTCTGCGCCAGGCAGAAGAGGAGTATGAGAAGGCCGAGAACTGGTACGAGGAACTGCAAGAAGGGGAGTACACCTATCCAGTTATCCGCTATGTGAAGATCGGCCCCCGCCGCGTTCCGACCATCAAGATGGTCAAGGTGAAAGAGCCGGATGCCGAGACTCTCGAAGATGCTCGCGCAAATATGGAGCTGAAGAAAGCGCTCTATGAGGAAGCCCAGCGCGCTTATGAGCGGGTGAAAGACGGCCCAGACGCGGAGCAATTGGCCCTGTTGGAGGCGCGTTTGAAGGCGGCTCAGGCTTCGGTGGATGCGTTCACGTTGATCGCACCGTTTGATGGTACCGTGATGGACGTGAACATCGCCGTCGGCGATCAGGTGGGACCGGAGCGCTGGGCCTTTCGCTTGGCTGACACCGATACCTGGTATGTGGAAACCACCGATCTGAACGAGTTGGAGGTGGTTCAGGTGCGGGTGGGGATGCGCGCCACAGTGGTGGCCGATGCCTTGCCGAATGTGCCCATGCGCGGTGTGGTGGAGAGCATCGGGCAGACGTTCTATGTGCAGGGCGGGGATATTCTGTATCGGGTTAAGATCCGCTTGGAGGAGAAGGACCCACGAGTGTTGTGGGGGATGACGGTCGAGGTGACGTTTGAAGAAGAGGAGTGAGAGGCAGGAGCGCGGAAGAATGGGCGAAGGGGAGGCCCCTCGGCTGGTCGTCCCGCGTAGGGGAAGTTGGGAGGCGAGGCGGAGAGGCTCGAGGGGCCTCCCCCGTTTTTCGGTCAATCAGACGATGGGCAGCGGATCGATCTCTTGCCGATCTGTCTCATCCGACGTAGAATGACCTCGTTTATCAGTGGAATCCAGCAGTTCAAGGATCAGGTGAGATGAAATCGGTCCAGGCGTTGGGTGAGCGGTTGATCGGTAACCTGGAAAAGGTGATTGTGGGCAAGCGCACCACCTTGGAGAGGGTGGTGATCGCTTTGTTGTGCGAGGGGCATGTGTTAATCGAGGACGTGCCGGGGGTGGGCAAGACCATGCTGGCCCGCAGCTTGGCCCGTTCGTTGGCTTGTACCTTTCGGCGCATTCAGTTCACGCCGGATATGTTGCCTAGCGATGTGACGGGCGTTTCCATCTATAATCCGGCTACGCAGACGTTTGAGTTCCGTCCGGGGCCGATCCTGGGGCAGATCATCTTGGCCGATGAGATCAATCGCGCGACTCCCAAGACTCAGGCTGCCTTGTTGGAAGCGATGGAGGAACGCCAGGTGACGGTGGATGGGGTGACACACATCTTGCCGCGCCCATTTATGGTGTTGGCTACTCAAAATCCGATCGAATACGAGGGGACGTTTCCGCTTCCCGAAGCCCAGCTCGATCGATTCCTGCTGCGCTTGCGCTTGGGATACCCGAGCTTGAACGAGGAGATGCGCATCTTAGAAGAGCAACAGGTGCGTCATCCCCTGGAAGCGTTGCAACCGGTGGCGACGGCTGAGGAGGTCCTGCAGGCTGTGGCTGAGGTGCGCCGGGTGTATGTGGCTCCGACGATCAGGCGCTATATTGTGGAGTTGGTGCGACGTACGCGCGAAAGTCCGGAGGTGGCGCTCGGGGCTAGCCCGCGCGGTTCGTTGGGGTTGTTTCGCACCGCTCAGGCTTGCGCTGCGTTGCAGGGTCGCGATTATGTGTTGCCGGACGATGTGAAGGCGATGGCCGTGCCGGTGCTCGGGCATCGGCTGTTGGTGAGCCCAGCAGCTCGCTTGCGCGAGGTGAACCCGAATCGGATCGTGGATGAAATGGTGCGCGCTCAGCCGGCCCCGGCCGGCGATTTCGCGGCAGCCGTGACCGAGCGGATTCAGTCGGATTGACCCGATGACCCCTGGGCGTATTCTGGCGCTTGTGCTGTTGGTGGTGGGCGGGTTGGGGTGGCTGATCGGCGATGACCCGATCTATCGGCGCATGGTGTATCTGGCTGGGTTGGTGGGGCTGACGGCACTGCTCTGGACGCGCCTCTCCCTCAGCCAGGTGCGCGTGCGACGCTGGGCGCGCTTTTACAAGGCTCAGGTCGGGGAGGTCTTTGAGGAGCGGTTTGAGGTGGAAAACAAGGGGAGGTTCCCGATCTTCAGCCTGGAGGTGTGGAACGACTCGCCGCTGCCCGGGGCGGCCGGCTCGCGCTTGTTGACGTTTTTGGGGCCGCAGCGAACGATAACTTACAACGCTCGGACGTACTTGACGCAACGCGGGCAGTTCCCGCTCGGACCAACTCGCTTGGTGAGCAGCGACCCGTTTGGGTTGTTCCGCAGCCAGCGCGAGCTGTCGGCCGAGGCAACGTTGATCGTCTTGCCGGCCCTGTATTCGCTGACCTCTTTCCCGTTTCTGGCCGGCCAGTTGCCTGGGGGGCGGGTGCTGCGCCGGCGCTCGTCGGAGGTGACCCCCCATGCGGCCGGTGTGCGCGAGTATTTGCCTGGCGATCCGCTGCGCAGCATCCATTGGCCTTCTTCGGCTCGACGGGCAAAGCTGATGGTCAAGGAGTTTGAGCAGGACCCGTTGGCCGAGATCTGGTTGGTGTTGGACCTGCAGCAGGGTGTTCACTGCGCTCAACCCTATGTGCCTCCTGTTCTGTCAGAGTTTGAGTTGCTCTATGGCCGCTTACGACGTCTGGTCCTGCCTCCGTCTACCTTGGAATATGCGGTGACGATCGCGGCTTCGCTCGGGCGCTATTTTTTGCAGCGCAAGTGGCCGGTGGGGTTAGTGGCCGGCAACCGAGCGGTGACTGTGTTGCCGGCTGAGTCCGGTCCACGTCAGCAAGCTCGGATGTTGGAGATGTTGGCCCTGCTCCAGGCCGACGGCACGCTTTCGCTGGCGGCCTTGCTTTCCACGCAAGCCCGTTATTGGAAACCCGGCAGCAGCGTGATCCTGATCACGCCCGATGCGCAGCCCCTGTTGCTCCAGGCGGTCGGCGAGCTACAGCAACGCCACTTGACTCCCATGGCGATCTTGCTCGACTCAGCCACTTTCGGCGGAGCGGCCAGGGCTGAGGAGATGGAACGTTCCTTGGTCCACAACGGCGTGGCGGTGTGTCGGATACGTCACGGCGATGATCTGGAGCACGTTCTTTCCCAATTCTCTCTTCCTAGGCAGGTAACTGTATGGTCCATCCTTCCATCCGTACCCTTGACTTGAATTTTCAGAATAAATCACAGGCCATTGCGGCCTACCTGGTCTCCGATGGCGATGCGGTGGTGCTGGTTGAATCGGGGCCGGCATCGACGTTAGGAGCGCTGGAAGCCGGCCTGCAGGCCTACGGCTTTGCCCTGTCGGATGTGACCCATGTCTTGCTCACTCACATTCATCTGGACCACGGTGGCGCTGCTGGTCATCTGGCCCGGGCCGGCGCCCAGATCTGCGTGCATCCGGTGGGTGCCCCTCATCTGATTGACCCAGAGCGCTTGCTGGCCTCAGCAGCGCGCATTTATGGCGATTGGATGCAGATGTTGTGGGGTGAGCTGTGGCCAGTGCCGGCCGAGCGACTGCGGGTGGTGAACGATGGTGAGGAGATCGTCCTCGGGCGTTTGCGCTTCTTGGCCCTGTCTACGCCCGGCCACGCCGAACATCACCACGCTTATCTCTTTGAAGATCTTTGTTTCAGCGGCGATGTGGGAGGGGTGCGCATCCCTGGCTATCCTTATCTGCGGGCGCCCATGCCGCCACCGGAGTTGCACATTGAACGCTGGCTGGCCTCATTGGCTCGGCTACGGGAACACCGCTTCGCCCGCATCGCCCCCACTCATTTCGGCATCTATGAGGACGCGGCCTGGCATCTGGAGCGATTGGAGCACACGCTGCGAGCGGTGGAACGCTGGCTGGAGCAGGTGATGCCGAGCGATCTTACGCTGGAAGAGCTGCGGACGCGCTTTGCCGCCTGGATGGAGGAAGAAGCTCGCCAGCAAGGGTTGAGCGAAGAGGTGATGCGCTCTTATGAGCTGGCCAATCCTCCCTTTATGAGCGCCGATGGCCTGATGCGCTATTGGAAGAAGGTGAAGATGGCTGAGAGCAGCTAACCGGGCCGGCTGGTTGGCCTAGGTCGAGATGACGTTTGTTGGCGGAAAGGAGGGCATTTTGGCATGATATACTTTGAGAGCCGATTGGGAGAGAGATGTTCCTACCCCCTCTCCCAAATTTTGCGAAAGGAGCTTGCCCCAATGAAACGCGATTTCCTTGACATTTCTGACTATTCGTCTGAGGAAATTCAAGACTTGCTCGATCTGGCCATTCGCCTCAAAAAAGAATATTTCGAGAAGGGCAATCCGCCGCTCTTCAAGGGGAAGGTGTTGGCTATGATCTTCCAAAAGCCCAGTTTGCGCACCCGCATCTCGTTTGATATGGCCATGCGCCATTTGGGTGGAGATGCTCTGTATATCTCGCCAAACGAGATCGGGTTAGGCAAGCGCGAGTCGATTGCCGATGTGGCGCGCGTGCTTTCGGGCTATGTGCAGGCCATTATGGCGCGGGTTTTCGATCATGAGCATGTGGTGGAATTGGCGCGGTGGGCCTCGGTTCCGGTGATCAATGGCCTGAGCGATTACAGCCATCCTTGTCAGGCTATGGCCGATGCCTTGACCATCATTGAGCGTTTCGGCAACCGCAAGGGCATCAACGTCACCTTTGTGGGAGATGGGAACAATGTAGCGGTGTCGCTCTCCCAGGTGTGTGCCAAGCTGGGGTGGAACTTTACGTTTGCCGGCCCCGAGGGATACGATATGCCGCCCAAAGCGGTAGCCCTGCTTCACGAGATCGCTCGCCAAACCGGCTCTGCCATTCGCTTCTTGCGGGATCCACACCAGGCGGTGCGCGGCGCCCAGGTGATCTACACCGATACTTGGACCTCGATGGGCCAGGAAGAAGAGGCGGCTCGACGCGAGCAAGTCTTCCCTCCCTATCAGGTGAACGCCCAACTGGTGAGCGAAGCCGACCCAGAAGTGATCGTCATGCACTGTTTGCCGGCCCATCGCGGCCAAGAACTCACTGACGAAGTGGCCGATGGTCCTCATTCAGTGATCTTTCCCCAAGCACACAATCGCCTACACGCTCAGAAAGCCATCCTGGCCCGCTTATTCGACGTCGCTTGATGGGGTGATAACCGGTTATGAACGCTAAAGAGTACATTGCTTTAGAAGATCGATACGGCGCACACAATTACCATCCGCTGGATGTTGTCATTGAGCGTGCCCAGGGTGTATGGGTGTATGACGTAGAGGGCCGCAGGTATCTCGACTTCCTGAGCGCCTATTCGGCCCTCAGTCAGGGACATGTTCATCCGGTGATCCTGGAGGCCCTTATCGAGCAGGCCCGCCGCGTCACCTTAACCTCGCGCGCCTTTCGCAACGATCAACTGCCTCTGCTCTACAAGGAACTCTCTGAGATGACCGGCTATGAAATGGCCTTGCTGATGAATTCTGGCGCCGAGTCGGTGGAGACGGCCATCAAACTGGCGCGCAAATGGGCCTATCAGGTGAAGGGCATTTCGCGCCATCAGGCGGAGATCATTGTCTGCGCCGGCAATTTCCACGGCCGCACCACCACTATCATCTCGTTCTCCACCGAACCGCTCTACCGAGATGACTTCGGACCGTTTATGCCGGGCTTTCTAATTACGCCATATGCAGATGCCGAAGCCATTGCGCGCCTAATCACGCCAAATACTGCAGCCGTGCTGCTGGAGCCGATTCAGGGGGAGGCCGGCGTGGTGATCCCGCCCAAGGGGTATCTCAAGAACGTGGCTGAGATTTGCCGCCGAAATAACGTCCTGTTGATCGTCGATGAGATCCAAACCGGCCTGGGACGAACCGGCAAGCTGTTTGCCTATGAACACGAGGGCATTCGGCCAGACATAGTGGTGATTGGCAAGGCCCTGTCGGGGGGCTTTTATCCCGTATCGGCTGTCCTGGCCGATCGCCCGTTGATGGGTTTGTTCCAACCGGGCGAGCACGGCTCCACGTTTGGCGGCAATCCGCTCGGGGCGGCGGTGGCCCGCGCTGCGTTGCGCGTGATCCGGGAAGAGCAGCTGGTGGATCGGGCGCGTGAAATGGGGGCGTATCTGCTGGAGCGGCTTGCCGAAATCCCTAGTCCGCACGTCAAGGAAGTGCGTGGCCGTGGGTTGTTGATCGGGATCGAGTTGAAGCCCGAGGCCGGCGGCGCTAGGCGCTTCTGCGAAGCGTTGCAACAACGAGGCATCCTGAGCAAAGAAACGCACGAGAATGTGATCCGCATTGCCCCGCCTTTGATCATCGATAAACCGACTATTGATTGGGCAGTGCCGATTTTGCAGGAAGTATTGAATGTGAGATGACAAACGACGGGTGAGGAGAAACCGATGAATATCTGTATTCCCAAAGAACGACGGCCATTTGAGTTCCGTGTGGGACTCTCGCCGGCTGGGGTGGAGATTTTGACCAAAATGGGCCATCAGGTGTGGGTAGAGCACGAGGCCGGCAAGGGGACCGGGTTCAGCGATCAAGAGTATGAGAGAGCCGGCGCTCGGTTGGTGTATTCCGGTGAGGAAATTTACGGGCGGGCCGATCTGTTGCTCAAGGTGGCACGCCCGCTCAAGGAGGAGTTGGAGTGGATGCGCCCTGGCATGGCTATGGCCGGTTTGCTGCATCTGGCTTCGGCCCGCCAGGATAAGATCAATGTTCTACTCAACAAGGGTATTACTGCCATCGCCTATGAGCAGATCGAGTTGCCCGATGGATCGAAGCCGGTGTTGCGCCCTTTCAGCCAGATCTGCGGCTCGACGGCGCCGATGATCGCTGCGCACTGTTTGCAGAACGATCGCGGGGGGCGGGGCATTGTCTTGGGTGGGGTGCCCGGTGTTCCGCCGGCCGAGGTGGCGATCCTCGGTGGTGGTGTGGTGGGAACGTATGCCGCCCAGACGTTCATGCGCCTAGGCGCCCACGTTACCGTCTTGGATCGGGATTTGAACGTGCTACAGCGCCTTCACGATCGCTTGCCAGGAATCTCCACCATGCTTTCCATCCCGCGCAATATCGAGCGTGTGGCGTCCTTTGTAGATGTGTTGGTCGGCGCGGTATTGGTGGTGGGGGAGCGTACCCCGATCTTGGTTAGCCGGGAGGTCGTGCGGTCTATGAAGCCGCGTTCGGTGATTGTGGACATTGATATTGACGAAGGTGGAAGTGTGGAAACCGCTCGACCCACCACCCACGATCAGCCAACGTATGTGGAAGAAGGAGTCATCCACTACTGCGTGCCAAACATTCCTAGCGTGGTTGCTCGCACCTGCACCCATGCGTTTGTGAACGCAGCCATGCCGTTCATCATGGAGTTAGCCTCGAAGGGGATTGAACGAGCGATTGCTGAAAATTCTGCCATTGAGCTTGCAGTCAACACACATCAGGGGAAACTTTCTCATCTTCGTCGCTTGACTGGCCAGAAGGATGTGGATGATGGACTGGACTAGCCTGTATCAATCCCGAGTCTGTTCTGCCGAAGAGGCGGTGCGCGCTATTAAGTCTGGAAATCGCGTTTTTTTGACCGGTAACGTTTCGGTGCCCCAAACGGTATTGGCGGCGCTGGTAGATTATGCGCCCAACCTATCCGATGTGGAGATCGTCCACGTCTTGACTATCGGCCCGGCCGATTACGTCAGTCCGGAGATGCAGGGCCATCTGCGGGTGAACACGATGTTCATCAGCCAAAACACGCGCAAGGCAGTACAGGAAGGGCGAGCCGACTTTACGCCGGTGTTGCTCTCGGAGTTTCCCTTGCTCTTCAAGCGCGGCATTTTGCCTTTGGACGTAGCTTTGATCCATGTCTCGCCGCCTGATGAGCACGGCTTCTGTAGCTTGGGGGTGGAGGTGGGACCAACAAAGACGCCGGCTGAGATGGCCAAGGTGATCATCGCCGAGGTCAACGAGCGGATGCCGCGCACGCTAGGCGATTCGTTCATTCATATCAGCCGCATTCACCATATCGTGCCTGTGAATTATCCCATCCCGGAACTACGCATGGCCGAGGAGGGCGATACAGAAATTGTCGAGCAGATCGCCAGGCATATCGCCGATTTAATCCCCGATGGCGCTACCATGCAATTGGGGATCGGCGCCATTCCCGATGCGGTGTTGAAATACCTGTATCACAAGCGCGATCTGGGCATCCATACCGAACTCTTCTCAGACGGGGTGATCGATTTGGTTAACGCCGGCGTGCTAACCAACGCCCGCAAGACGTTGCATCCGGGCAAGATCGTGGCTGGCTTCTTGATAGGCACCCAACGGTTGTACGATTGGGTGGATGATAACCCGATGATCGAGCTGCACCGCACGGAGTACGTGAACGATCCGTTTGTGATCGCCCAGAACGAGCGCATGGTGGCCATCAACTCGGCAATCGAGGTGGATTTGACGGGCCAGGTGTGCGCCGATAGCATCGGCCCCAAGCTTTACAGCGGCGTAGGTGGTCAGCTGGACTTTATCTACGGCGCCTCACGCGCTAAAGACGGGGTGCCGATCATTGCCCTGCCCAGCACGGTCACGCTCCGGGATGGCACTCGCTTGAGCAAGATCGTGGCTATGCTCAAGCCCGGGGCCGGCGTGGTGACCACGCGCAATCATGTGCGGTATGTGGTGACCGAATACGGCGTTGCCTCTCTGTATGGCAAGACGATCCGCCAACGCGCTCAGGCGCTGATCAACATCGCTCATCCTGATTTTCGCGATGAGCTTACTCGTCAAGCTAAGGAGTTGCATTATCTGTAGAGCCATCGAAGATGGGTTTGAGCTTACCACTAGGGGTGATGCGGCATCGGCTTGGCCGATGTAGCATTGTTTTGTTATGGAAAAGGTGGATGTGAGTTTAACGTCTTGAAAATTCTTGTTGTTAACGCGTCGCCAGAGAGGAATGTGTGTTATCCTGCGATAAGGAGTGTGAGCTATGCATGCGATGCGCAAGGCTAAGATTATCGCTACCTTGGGGCCGGCTAGCCAGAGCGAAGAGACGCTGCGTCGCTTGATCTTGGCCGGCATGAACGTTGCTCGTTTGAATTTTTCGCATGGTACGCATGAAGATCATGCTGTCCTGATCGCTATGATCCGGCGTCTCTCGGCGGAGCTCGACCTGCCGGTGGCGATTCTGCAGGATTTGCAGGGCCCCAAGGTGCGCGTCGGCGATCTGCCTCGGCCGTTGATGCTCAAAGTAGGAGCGGAGGTCACGTTATACCCGGAGGGTCATCCCCGGCCAGCGTCAGCTGGGTTGTTGATCCCGGTGTGCTTCGAGGAAATGTTTGAAGCTGTTCGACCTGGGGATGCGCTCTTGCTGGACGATGGCCGGCTACGTTTGCGTGTCGAGTCGTCTGAGGAGCATGCCGTGGTGGCGCGCGTCGAGGTCGGGGGACCGCTCTCCTCCCATAAGGGGATCAACCTGCCGGGGGTTCGGCTGCGAATCGCTGCCTTCACCGAGAAGGACGAAGCCGACCTGGCTTTTGGCTTGGCCCATGGCATAGACGCAGTTGCGGTTTCGTTTGTTCGCTCGGTGGAAGACGTGCTCAAGGTGCGCACTGCCATGAAACGGATGGGTTACAACAACAGTCAAAAGCGTGCCCCGATGGTGATCGCCAAGATCGAGAAACCAGAGATCTTGGACGATTTCAACCGCTTGTTGGAAGTGGTAGATGGTGTCATGATTGCTCGTGGCGATTTGGGCGTAGAGATGCCACCCGAAAAGGTTCCGGTTTTGCAGAAGAAGATCATCCAGCAAGCCAATGCTCATGCTAAGCTGGTGATCACAGCCACGCAAATGCTGGAGTCGATGGTTTCTAATCCACTTCCGACGCGTGCTGAGGCTTCCGATGTGGCCAATGCCATTTTCGACGGAGCCGATGCAGTGATGCTCTCTGGCGAGACGGCCGCTGGCCAATATCCGGTCGAGGCGGTGGCAATGATGTCGCGCATTGTGGTCGAGGCTGAGACGCACTACGTGGAATGGGGAAAGCCACGCTCGTTTGACGGCTTAGGCGATAGCGATGCAGCGGCAATGGCACGCGCGGCGTATGAGATCGCTCGCGACCGGGATGTGGCGGCCATTGCCGTGTTCACCGTGCAGGGACGCACAGCTCAGTTGATCTCCAAGACTCATCCCAACGTGCCAATCTTGGCCTTCACTCCGCAGGAGGACACCTATCGCCGCCTATCGTTCTTGTGGGGGGTGATGCCGCGCTTGGTTCCCTTCGCTAGCACAGTGGAGGAGATGTTGTTTCATGTAGAGACGGCCATCTTGAAGGACAATATGGTCCGACCGGGCCAGCAGGTGGCGTTGGTCTGCGGGTTCCCGGTCGGAGCCTTGCGACCGCCAAATATGGCGTTGCTACACACCGTGGGGCAGGAGTCACGGCGTGTTCAAGCGTAGCAAAGTGATGGAGTAAGGCGGGAAAGTGTAGCGCGCCCTGCCGTTAACCACTTGAACCGGCAGCGAGGGCACGGTGGCGAGGTTGTCGGGAATGTTGGTCAGATTGTTGAAGGTCACTGTGGTGGCGTTCAGCGAGGTGGCTTTCACGACGTCGGCGCTTGCCGTCGCAATGCGACCCCGAGATAGACGGATCAGCGCCTGGCGCGGTTGCCCGGTTTTGTTGATCACCAGGACGGTGAATTGCTTTTGAGTTCTGCGGCCGGCATATACGCTCAACATGTAGGCCGGCGCTGTGCTGCTCGATTGGAGCATGGAACTGCCAAACCGCGCCCAGAGCGGGAAGGCGAAATATTGCGGCGTGCGCGTGTAGTGATCATCGGCCAGCAGCAGGTCGTAACAGGAGCCGGTCGCCTGGGAGCATCCGTTGGATAGGTTCCATTGGTTGAACATGAAATATCCATGTCGGATTGCCTGTCCAATGCTCTCGGCAAGGAAGAGCATGTTGCCGGCGGTTTTCATCTGTCGCCGATAGTCCAGGTCGTGGAAGTAAACCAAGTTGAACTCGTTGGCGGCGATAGGGATATTGCGCCCAGCGGCGTAATCTTGGAATGCTTGATTCAAGGTGCGCCGGAGATCGCGCCAGTGCTGTCTGGGCTTGGCGAGGATTTCGGTCCAGCTGGTCGGCGGTTCGCCGTAAGGATAGGGGTGGATGACGTAGTAGTCCATGGCTGAGCCGGCTTCCCGCAACACCTTGCGGCCCCACTCGTTGTACATGGTTACATCCTCTATGCCCACCGCGCCAACCAAGATCGAGGGATCGACCGCTTTCATGGCGTTCCGTATAGTCAGGAAGCCAT
>CAKZJX010000130.1 GCA_937120535.1 uncultured Anaerolineae bacterium | reverse complement strand
CCTGAAAATGCGATTGGTAAGGTGCAAGTTCTTACCCTGACGAACCGTCAGGACGATAGCGTTTGTCTAAACTCGAGAACAAAAGTAAGATTCTTGAAAAGCCCTGCCCGCCACAATCAACATAGGCGTTTTGATTTCATTGTGGAGAACGCAGTTGCTACTCGGTATGCTCCACGCTCTCTGCACGAAAACGATCATCACAAATACGAAAAGGGCGCTTCTGCACCCTTTTCGTTATCGATCAAGGTGTGACGCTTGAGACGTCGCTCAGTTCATGGCCGGCCGGAACTTATAGCCGTAGATGATCATTCCCCGCTCATCGCCGTCTTCCCGGATCTTGCGCGTCACCATTTCCACGGGCATTCCGATGTGTACGTCCGAAGCGTCCACATCGGTCAACTGGGCCGTGACTAGAGGACCTTCCTCCAAGCGGATCAGAGCTACCGTGTAAGGCACCTGGTGCTCAAACCCACTAGGAGCCTCATAGATAGTGGTAAAGGAATAGACTTCACCCTTGCCGCGGAAGGTGTAAAGCTCTTTGGCCTCGCCTTGGCACGCGGGACAGACATCGCGTGGGGGAAAGATCTTGGCGTTGCAGTGAGGGCAAACTTCACCGACCAAGGCATAGCGCTGTTTTCTCAATCGCCAATGTCGTGGGATCTCCATAGGACACTCCGAGTGGTAAGTCGCTGCAAATTGTAGCCGTATGCGCTCTCAAAGCCTATCAATCTGGCTTTTCGGTTAATTTGATAGGAATTGAGAGGCCTGTTTCGTATAGCAAAAACAATCGGCTGGCAGTGGACGAACTTACTCGATTTGGTTGGACAGGATATGCACGACGGCCGTGGAGGCCGGCCCGCCCAACGACTGGATCATCCCCACCCGTGCCGGCTTCACCTGACAGGCTCCAGCTTGACCTCGCAACTGCAGCGCCGCTTCCACGGCCTGATACACCCCCGTGGCCCCACCGGCGAACCCACGAGCTTTTAGCCCGCCCATCGTCGCGCAGGGCAGATCGCCGTCTCGAGCGATGTGTCCTTCTGCCGCCAGGCGGCAGCCCTGGCCGCGCTCGGCAAACCCAGAGGCCTCCAAAGAGAGAGCGGCATAGATGCTAAACGCATCGTGATATTCCAAGAAGTCGATCTGCTCCAAGGTGATCTTGGCTTGTTCCAGAGCGCGGCGGGTGGCGATCGCCAGCGCTTCGAAGAATAGAGGATCGCGCCGATCGTGCAGGGCCAAGGCGTCGGAGGCGGTCGCCGAGGCCAGCAGAGCGATCGGTGGGTGCGGCCAATCTTTGGGCAGGCGGTCGCGGCGGGTGAGGATCAGCGCCGCTGCACCGTCGGCGTTGGGCGCGGCATCGAAGAGATTGAGCGGCGGGGAGATCGGCTCGGCCTTTCGATAGGTGTCGAGCGAGATAGGCTTACGGAACATGGCGTTGGGATTGCCTGCGCCGTTGGCGTGGGCGGTCAGGGCAAAGCCGGCCAAGCCATCAGGCGGGATGCTGTACTCGTGCAGATAACGCTGCATCAGCAGGGCCGCTTGGCTAGCCGTGGTAACTCCATGCACGGCTTCAAAGTCACTATCCATGGTAGTCGCCAGGGCAGTCTCGACGCCGCTTCCTACCTGATCGGTCATCTTTTCCACGCCGACCACCAGCACCGCATCGACCCAGCCGCTTTTCACGGCCAGATAGCCTTGGCGCAAGGCCATGCCGCCCGAAGCTTCTGCTGCCTCTACCGTAATGGCCTCGATGCCGGTTAGCCCAGCAAAATCGGCCAGCAAGGTTCCCAAATGGGATTGCTTGGATAGGTTGGGCGCCAACATATTGCCCACGATCAGCGCTTGCGGCTGGATGCCGAGGGCATCGCGCAACGCCGCCCGGATGACCAAAAAGGCGAGATCGCGTATCCCGATCTCCCAATGTTCGCCGACCTGGATTTGTCCGATACCTGCAATAACGATGTCACTCATAGGGTCTCGTAGGGATCAGCGCTTGGAGGACCGCCGAGGGCTCGGCGCCGTGCGCTGAGCTGGGCTATTTCATGGTGATTTTTCCACGCAGGCGAGCGTAGGCGGCGTAGTCGATCTCGGTGCGCCGCGCAATGTATTCCTGGGTTTTCAGCGCCCGATCGCGGCGCTCGAGGATCTCCTCGGCGACGGTTAGGTCGAGGGCATCGGAACCTGCTCCAGATCCAAAGGAGGTCAATAGGATACGGTCGCCGGGCTGAGCAATGTCGAGAATGGCAGTTAGCCCGATGATCGATGAGCCGGAATAGGTGTTGCCGATGGTCGGCACCAGAAGGCCCGGCGCGATCTGCTCCGGCGAGAAGCCTAGCATCTGAGCCACGCGCTGGGGGAATTTGGTGTTAGGCTGATGGAAGACCGCCCATTGGTAGTCCTTGGGTGCGGTTCCCAGGGCTTCCATCAGGGTTTTGGCGGCCGAGGTGATGTGGTGGAAGTAGGCTGGCTCGCCGGTGAAGCGGACGCCGTGTTCGGGGTATTTCTGATGTTCACGGCGCCAGAAGTCGGGGGTATCGGTGACGTAGGAGTAGGCAGCATTAATCACCGCCAGAGCGTTCTCGGCTGGGCCGAGGACGAAGGCCGCCCCGCCAGCAGCGGCAGTGTACTCCAGGGCGTCGCCGGGCCGGCCTTGGGCAGTATCCATCCCGATCGCCATGGCGTAATCGGCCATGCCCGAGCCCACAAAGCCGATGGCGGCCACCATAGCCTCGGTGCCGGCTTTGCAGGCGAATTCCCAGTCGCCGGCCTGGATGTGGGGTGCAGCGCCGATGGCTTCGGCGACTATCGTCGAAGTGGGTTTCACAGCATAGGGATGGGACTCTGAACCTACCCAAATGGCACGTAACTCAGAAGGGGCGATTCCAGCTCGGGCCAGAGCGTTGCGTGCCGCCTCAATCGACATGGTGGCCACATCCTCATCCAGGCCAGGAACGGCTTTTTCTTTCACCGGTAGGCCGGCTGTTTTGCCGCCGGCCCACACGCGCGCGATCTCTTTGGCCGGCAGGCGGTAGCGCGGTATATACGCCCCATAGCCGATGATGCCCACCGGCCGGGAAGGTCGAAGAAGGATGTTGTTCATTCTCGGTTAGAACTCCAGACTCTCTCCAGGACTAAGGACGACTACTTTGATGTTGGTCTCTTGCTCCACGCGCTGTGCCCAAGCGTGGGGATCTTGGGCGATCAGATCCCAGGTGCTGTAGTGGATCGGGACCACAACCTTGGGCTGGAGCAAGTACACGGCGCGCAGGGCGTCGTCGGGCCCCATGGTGAAGTTATCGCCGATCGGGATCACTGCCACATCTAGCCCTTCTTCCCCGATTAACTTCATGTCGCCGAACAGGCCGGTATCCTGGGCGGCGTAGATCTTCTTGCCATCGTTAGTGGTGAGTAAGAAGCCGCATGGATTGCCGCCATAGGAACCATCCGGCAGGGCGGAGCCGTGTAGCGCGAGAGTAAGCTTGAGATATCCGAAAGGATGTTTGAATCCGCCGCCGATGTGTTGGGGATGGACCTTGATCCCTTGCTTTTCGACCCACGAAGCGATTTCAAAGTTGCTGATCACGGTTGCGCCAGTGCGCCTGGCGATCGCCACGGCATCTCCCACATGATCGCCGTGGCCGTGGCTGATCAGGATGAAATCGGCCTCGGCGTTATCGGCGGAAAGCGGTGCGGACGGATTCCCTTCAAAGAAAGGGTCGATCAGAAGTTTGTAGCCGTTGGTTTGCAGGCCAAGTGTAGCGTGTCCATACCACGTCAGTTGGTTGCTCATGCAGACCTCCTAAGGTTTTTGTTGGGTGCCGGTATACTCTCGCACCAGTTGTTCGGCGCGATCAATGCGGATCATTTTCTCGGCCACCATTTGGGCGGCGATTTTCCCGATCAGCTCGCCGGTAGCGCCGGCCGCAATGGCCACTTGACGGGCATGGAGGGCCATGTGCCCACGCTGAATGCCCTCGGTAGCCAAGGCGCGCAGGGCAGCTAGGTTTTGGGCCAAACCGACCGAGACGATGATCTCGGCCAGTTCGCCGGCGGTTTTGACGCCCATCAGTTTGATGGCCGCTCGGGCGGCTGGGTGGACGCGGGTCGCTCCACCCACGATTCCCACTGCCATAGGCATCTCTAATCTACCGACGAGATTGCCCTTTTCGTCCTTTCCCCAGGTCGAAAGGGCGGTGTAACGGCCAGAGCGCGCGGCATAAGCATGGGCGCCGGCTTCTACGGCCCGCCAATCGTTGCCGGTGGCGACGACCACGGCGTCGATTCCGTTCATGATCCCCTTGTTGTGAGTGGCAGCACGATAGGGATCGGCAGCCGCAAACGCCCAGGCAACGATGATCCGATCGCGCACTTCTTCGCCTCTATAGGTGGGCAGGTTAGCGCGTTCGCTCACCATGTCTAATTGGCGGACTGGGATGGTGCACTGGGCGCATGCGATCCGCCGGTCGGCCAGGTTGGAGAGGATGCGCAGCAACACCTGACCACCGGTGATGGCTTCGACATGGGGGGCAAGCTTCTCGCAAGCGGTGTTGACAGCATTGGCCCCCATGGCGTCGCGCACATCGTAGATGAGGTGTAGCACCAGGAACGGTCCGATCGGTGAGCTTTCGATCACGCGCACCTCGAGATCGCGCGCACCTCCCCCCAGGCTTTTCAAGACGGGATCAACGGTGTCGGCTATTTCCAGAAGTTCGGCCTTGTGTTCATATAGTTTGGCTTTTGCCTGATGGATATCGCGCAGGTGAACGACCTGGACTTGTCCGATCATGTGGGGTTCCGAGGCCGTGGCGATGAATCCGCCACCGGCCCGGGCCAGCTTGGCCATGAACGAGGCGGCCGCAACGACGGATGGCTCTTCCACCGCCATCGGGATTAACACCTCGCGGCCGTTGATCACGAAGTTGAGGGCGATGCCGAGCGGCAGAGCGTGGGTTCCGACTACGTTCTCAATCATATGGTCGGCCGCGTCGGGGGTGAGGCCGCCGGTCGTCCACGCGGCCAGATCGGCCGGGATCAAACCCGCTGCTTGGCTGAGGCGGGAGAGGCGTTCGGACAAAGGCAGATCGTAGAAGCCAGGAATGCGCGAGGGGGACATGGTTCCTTATCCTTGAATGATTATCCAAAATTGTAAATCGATCGCCTTGCAAATTCTATCAATTTGTCCAGATTTGGATATAATCAAAGGCTATAGAGGTGTTTTGATGCTTCTGACAAAGGAAGAGTTACAAGAGCGATTGATCGCTCTTCACCAGGCAAGTCTTGAGTTGGTAAAAGACGTCTCGTTAGAGACCTTGCTGCGGCGCATCGCTGCCATCGCTTGTCAGCAAGCAGGGGCACGTTATGCAGCGGTTGGCGTGTTCGATGAGGATGGGCGGTTGAAGCATTTTATCCCGATCGGCATGTCGGAGGAAGAGGTGAAACGTATTGCCCATCCTCCGCAGGGGCTAGGACTGCTCGGCGCGTTGATCAAAAGCCGCGATCCGATCCGCTTGCCCGATCTGACGCAGGACCCGCAATCGGTGGGGTTTCCACCCCATCATCCGCCGATGAAGTCGTTCCTGGGTGTGCCGATCCGCGTGGGTGAGACGCAGCTGGGCCAAATTTATCTGACGGATAAGATCGATCGGGCGGAGTTTTCGGCCGACGACGAGCAGATTATCCAGATGTTGGCTTCATATGCGGCAGTGGCTATTCAGAATGCACGGTTGTATGAACATCTGCGTCAGCGCGATCGGATGCTGACGCGGCGCAACGAGGACCTAGCTCTGTTGAACAATATTGCTTCTACGCTGACCTCCTCGCTCGATCTGGATGAGATTTTGAATCGTACGTTGGCGGCAGTGATGAATTATATGCGGGTAGAGGCTGGGGAGATCTTCTTGCTTGAGGAAGACGGGCAGACTCTGCGCTTGGTGTTGCATCGTGGGCAGGCCGCTGAGGCGTTTTGGACGCGCAACCGCGTGCGCATCGGTGAGGGGATGATAGGGTTGGTGGCGCAAAGTGGAGAGTCGCTGCTCAGTTCTGACCTGTCACAGGATAGTCGTTTCTTGCGTTCGGCGGTGATCCAGGCCGGATTTCGCCAGATCGCATGCATTCCGCTTAAGTCGTCCAAGCATCTGGTTGGGGTCTTGAGTGTAGCCACGCGTCGCCAGACGCCGTTTGAGGAACGGGATATTCAGTTGCTGACGGCGCTGGGCAACTGGGCCGGCTTGGCGATCGAGAATGCTCGACTGCACCAGAATGCTCGACGTCTGGCGGTGTTGGAAGAGCGTGAGCGCATCGGCATGGATTTGCACGATGGAATCATCCAGTCCATCTATGGAGTGGGGTTGGCGCTCGAGCAGGTTCTTCATATGATGGATGAGGAGCCGGCGCAGGCCCAACTGCGGCTGCGAGGAGCCATTAACGACCTGAATCAGGTGATTCGGGACATTCGCTCTTATATATTGGATCTGCGGCCGCGTCAGATGACCAGTGAGAATCTGATCGATGGCTTGCAACGCCTGGCGGCTGAATTTCGGGCGAACACTTCGGCTTCCATCACCGTCAACGGTTCGCGCACCAAGTTGAACGGTTTGCCTTCCTCACATAGTATGGCGCTGTTTCACATTTGCCAGGAAGCTCTAGCCAATGTGGCCAAACACGCTGCCGCGCGACACGTGGCAGTTAATGTCTGGACAACCGACGAGCGTGTGATTATGGAAGTGCGTGACGATGGTCGTGGTTTTGAACCGGAAACGGTCAACCGCGCTCTGGGACATGGGTTGACCAACATGCAGGTGCGTGCTCGTACTGTTGGAGGAGAAGTGGACATCACCTCGGCCCCTGGCGAAGGGACGACCGTTTTGGCGTGGGTGCCGCGCAGCGCAAGCCGTTGATCCACTGGAACGGCGCGAAAACACCCTTCTGAATCCCCAGATTTGAGGAAATTGCGATCGACCATTTGAAGGGATATTTCTTAAGGCATATCTGCTAAGATTGGTCATAAATGTTTGCGAACTGCCATATATTGGGGTGTTGATGGACGCTGTTCCCAGGTTTGGCGGAAACATTTGTTCGGGATTGGCTTGCCTGTTGAGAGAAATATAGGGAAATCTGTTAACGTTTTGTGATCTTAAAAAACCCGAATCTTTTAACCACCCGTAGGTTGAGCGTGTTGTTTAGAAGGCCAGTTCTCTGCTAGAATACAAGCGCATCGAATAACTGTGCAGGGTGCTTTAGCCCGTTTCCATGCACTTCTCTCCCCCTGACTGATTTCTGTTGGATTTTGTACAGGTTTTTTTCCTGATCCTGTGCCCGCGGCATTGCGCGGGATAGCTTAACCCATCCCTATTGCCGGTGCGAAGGAGCGCTTATGAACGCCGATTACGCTTGGGAATCGGTTCTTAGTCGTCTACAACTCGAAATGCCAAAAGCATCCTTCGATACATGGGTGCGCGATACTCGGCCGCTTTCGCTTGAAGCGAATGAGTTAACCGTAGCGGTTCGGAATGCCTATGCCCGGGATTGGCTGGATTCGCGACTGGCTGAGCGGGTGAACCGGCTCTTGGTAGAAGTCACCGATCGGCCGGTGCGGGTGAAGTTTGTCGTGGCCGCGGCACGGGAAGCCGAAGAGGCTCCCGAGCCATCCTGGATCTCCGCTGCCTTGCCGACCAGTAACGGGCGTGTGCGCAGCTCGCTGCTCAATCCACGCTACACGTTTGAGAATTTCGTGGTCGGGGCCGGCAACCGATTAGCCCACGCGGCCTGCTTGGCCGTAGCCGAGAAGCCGGCCCGGGCATACAACCCCCTCTTCTTGTATGGAGGCGTAGGGCTGGGAAAGACGCATTTATTGCATGCCATTGGCAATGCTTGCCAGGCGAACGAGTTGAACGTGCTCTACGTCTCTTCGGAGGAATTTACTAACGATTTGATCGCCGCCATTCGTACCCACACTACGCCGGCCTTTCGGGAGAAATATCGCTCAGCTGACATGCTGCTGGTGGATGATATTCAATTCATTGCCGGCAAAGAGTCCACCCAAGAAGAATTTTTCCACACATTCAACACCCTTCACGCCCAAGACAAACAGATCGTGATTTCCTCCGATCGGCCTCCCAGAGCTCTCTCCACCTTGGAAGAACGACTGCGGTCGCGATTCGAGTGGGGACTTATCGCTGATATTCAACCTCCTGATCTAGAGACGCGCCTGGCCATTCTGCGCTCCAAGGCCGAACGACTGGGGCGCTACATCCCCGATGACATCCTGCAAGAGATCGCCCGTCGGGTGCAATCAAACATCCGCGAACTGGAAGGAGCTCTCAACCGGGTGGCTGCCTTTGCCGAACTCAGTGGTTCCCCCCTGACCCTGAACCTGCTCGATGTAGCCCTAGCCGATCTCTTGCCCCAACGTCGCCCCATCGAGCCCCAAGCGGTGATCGAGGCGGTAGCTCATTTCTTCAACATCCCTATTGAGCGGCTACTCAGTCCCGAACGTTCCAAAGAGGTAGCCATTCCCAGGCAACTAGCGATGTATCTGCTGCGAGAAGACATGAAGATCTCTCTGCCCCAAATTGGCGAAGTCATCGGCGGGCGCGATCACACCACGGTGTTACACGGCATCAAGAAGATTGAACACACTCTGAAGACCGACGATCGCATGCAACGCCAATTGATGCAGATACGTCAGCAATTGTATGGACAGGCGATTGTTTCGTGATTGGCTTGCCCTTCTTAACACCGGATAAGGATAATCATAGGCCAATCTGCTGTGGGGTGAGCCCGGCCTGGAATTGGCTTTGGAGCCAGGATAGGAGATTCAGTTGATGCTCTTGTTGAATCGCACGACGGGCATCGCCCCAGGCAGCCAGGTGATCATAGGCAGCCCGTTGCTCATCCCGAGGCCGAGTGGGAGAAGGCGGCGCGCGGTACGGATGAGCGCACCTATCCGTGGGGGAATCAAGCCCCATCGGGGAGCCGGCTCAACTACCCCTTCTCCGACCAGCACCCCTGTCCCACCGCAGCCGATCTCCTCCGCCAACGCCGCCCAGGTCGAACCGCTGGCCCGTTTGGGCAAGGGGGCGATCTCGCAAATAGCCTTTTCCCCCGACGGTCGTTCCCTGGCGGCCGCGTCGTCCATCGGCGTGTACCTGTATGACGCCGAGACGCTGGACCCAATCTAGTTTGCTGAGACAGGCGACTGGGTGAGCAGCGTGGCCTTCTCGCCCGACGGCGCTCTGCTGGCTTCTGGGTCAAATGACAACACCGTGCGGCTGTGGCAGGTCTCGGATGGCGCCCAGCTGCGCACCCTGGAAGGGTATACTGGTTGGGTGTGGAGCGTGGCCTTCTCGCCTGACGGCCGCCTGCTGGCCTCGGGGTCGGATGACGGCACAGCGCGGCTGTGGGGCGTGGTGCGGTGAGCAACGCTCCAGGAGCGACGCCCATGACCTTCCGCCCCAACCCCCACGATGTGATCGCTCCTGCAAATGTCCATTTACTTGTGCGCTAATTTGGTATCGCCGCCTTGTTCGCAACAATAGCGCTACCCATTTTTGAGATAGTTTCTAAAAACCACCATGTCCCCTCACTCCTCCTTCACCACCACCACTCGCGGCCTGAACCGCCGCTTGCCACCCATGCGCCTCTTCGAACGCGCCAAAAAGCTGGGCGTGTGGAATCCCTCGGAGATCGACTTCTCCAAAGACAAAGCCGATTGGGCTTCCCTGACCGACCTGGAACAAGACCTGATCTGGCGCCTCACCGCCCTGTTTGTCTCCGGCGAAGAAGCCGTGACCCTCGACCTGCTCCCCCTGATCGGCGTGATTGCCTCCGAAGGTCGCATCGAAGAAGAATTGTACCTGACCACCTTCCTGTTCGAGGAGGCCAAACACACCGACTTTTTCCGCCGCTTCCTAGACGAAGTTGCAGTGACCGCCCAAGGATCCCCCCCGACCGACCTGAGCACCTACCACGGTGAGAACTACCGCCGCATCTTCTACGAAGAACTGTCCCAGGCCATGCAGGCCTTGCGCCACGACCCCTCTCCGGCCGCCCAAGTGCGCGCCTCGGTCACCTACAACATGGTGGTCGAGGGCGTACTGGCCGAGACCGGCTACCACGCCTTCTTCGCCGCTCTGCAGCGTCGCAGCCAGATGCCCGGCCTGCTCAAGGGCATCGGTCTGCTCAAGCAGGACGAATCGCGCCACATCGCCTACGGTATCTACTTGCTCTCTCGCCTGCTCGCCCAACACCCCGACCTCTGGGACGTGCTGCAGGCCCAGATGAACGCCTTGCTCCCCTATGCGGTAGGTGTAATCGGGGATGCCTTTGCTGCCTACACGGTGGTCCCCTTCGGCTTGGTGGAAGCCGACTTCCTAGAATACGCCATGAATCAATTCAGCCGGCGCATCGAACGGCTAGAAAAGGCCCGCAGCGCCTCGCTTGAAGAGATCGACCGCATTGCCCACATCACGATCGACCAGGACAACGCCTGAACCGTCTCGACCTGGCTCGAATCCAGAGAAAGACGCCAACCAGTCGCGCCCGGCCCTCGCTTCCGACCACCCTTGCCGTGCGCCAGCCTTGGCCTATAGCTGAGCGCGCTGGCCGTGTTGCCCACTGCATCTAAAAGCTGATTGCCCAACCAACATCATCCACGAAATCCGATAACGATCACGAATCTCAGCCCGGGGAAATGTTTTAACCCCTTGACAATATTCAACGCCTCACGTATGATTTAGTTATACCTAAATTACTTCTTTGTATGTCAAAAACTCTCACGCCGTCCATCCAGGATTATTTGAAGCACATCTATGACCTCGGCCAAGGGGATCGCATGGTCTCCACCCTGGAGCTGGCCCAGCGGCTGAACGTGGCGCCGGCCTCGGTCACCGGCATGGTGCAAAAACTGGCCTCGGCCCAGCCCCCGTTGGTGATCTACAAAAAGCATCAGGGCGTCACCCTCACCCGGGCCGGCCGGCGCGCCGCCCTCGAAGTCATCCGCCACCACCGCCTGCTGGAAACCTACCTGGTGCGCTTCCTGGGCTACCGCTGGGACCAAGTCCACGAAGAGGCCTGTCGCCTAGAACATGCCATCTCCGAAGAATTTGAACGACGCATTGCCGAGGCCCTAGGGCACCCGCTACGTGACCCCCACGGCGAGCCGATCCCCACCGCCGACCTGACTATGCCCAAAGACCCCTCAACCCCGCTCCACACCCTGCGCCCGGGTCAACGGGTGGTGATCCGTCGCGTGGATGCCCACGACCCCGACCTGCTCTGCCACCTCGCAAGCTTGGGGTTGACCCCTGGAGTCTACCTACAGATCGTGCACATGTCGATCTTCGACCACAACCTGACGGTGCGGGTCGGGCGCAAGTCGCTAGTTCTCGGTCAGGCGATCACGACTCGCATCTTCGTCGAACAACTCGAATCAGGATAAGAGGAACGAGATGAGCCCAATCACCTGGATCGCACTCCTGGCTGCGCTGGCCTTGATCGTCTTCTTACCGCGGGCCGGCCTGCTGGCTCAGGTGCGCCACTACCGCACTGTTCGCCAACGGGAACAGGTGGAAGACGCCCTGAAACACCTGCTGGATCGGGAACACCAAGGGAGTCACGCCTCGCCCGAGTCGTTGGCCGGCACCCTGGGCCTCTCGCGCGCCGCCGCCATGCGCCTGGTCGAATCCATGGAAGCCCAAGGGTTGATTGAAACCCGCGGCAACCAACTGCATCTCACCGCTGAGGGAGAGCGCTGGGCCCTGCACGTGCTGCGCGCCCATCGCCTGTGGGAACGCTACCTGGCCGACGAAGCGCGCATGCCCCTGGAGAAAGTCCACACCGAGGCCCATCGCCGCGAACACCGCCTCACTGCAGCCGAACTCGACGAGCTGGAGGCCGCCCTCGGGCACCCGACGCGCGATCCCCACGGCGACCCGATCCCCACCCGAGAGGGCAACTTCGCCCGAGAGATGGGTACGCCCGTGACGGCATGGCCGGCCGATTCTCCAGCCCGAATCGTACACCTTGAGGATGAACCCGCTCTGGCCTACGAGCAGCTCCTGGCGGCTGGGCTACGCCTTGGGCAAGATGTCCGCGTCCTCGAACGTACCCCCCAACGGGTGGTGTTGAGCGACGGGGAAAACGAATACCGCCTGGCTCCAGCTGTAGCCTCTAACATCTACGTCGCTCCCCTCCCTGAACACCAACGCCTGCCCGACCAAGCCCTCCCGCTAGCGGAACTGCCCAACGGCCAAGCGGCCGAGATCGTGAAACTGGACGACGCCGTGCAGGGACTCACTCGTCGCCGCTTCTTGGATCTGGGCTTGACCCCGGGCGCGATCGTCTATCCCGAACTGCAAAATTTCTTCGGCGATCCGCGCGCCTACCGCGTGCGCGGCGCGCTGATCGCCCTGCGCAAGGAACAGGCCGCCCAGATCTGGGTGCGGCCCTTGGAGCCAACCCGATAACCTGAGGAGTCCCATGCCTTCCAAGAAAGTCTCACTTCCGAGCGACGCTTGCCAAACCTGCCCCGCCTACGCTCAACTGGAACAGATGGGCATCAAGGTGGGCAATTTCGACCGCGTGGTGGCGCTGGCTGGCAACCCCAACACCGGCAAATCTACCCTGTTCAATGCCCTCACCGGCCTGAAACAACACACCGGCAACTGGCCCGGCAAGACCGTCACCCGCGCCGAGGGCGGCTATCAATTCAACGGCGTGAAATACAAACTGGTGGACCTGCCAGGCACCTACTCGCTGCTCTCCGCCTCGCAAGACGAAGAGGTGGCGCGCGATTTTCTGCTCTTCGGACAACCCGACTGCACGATCGTAGTCACCGACGCCACCGCCCTCGAACGCAACTTGAACCTGGTGCTCCAAGTGTTGGAGATCACCGACAGGGTGGTAGTGGCGGTGAACCTGATCGACGAAGCGCGCCGCAAAGGCCTGGAGGTGGATACCCGCACCCTGAGCCGCGACCTGGGCGTGCCGGCGGTGCCGATCATAGCCCGCACCGGCGAAGGCCTGATGACCTTACTGACCACCGTGGCCGAAGTCATCGAGGGACAGATCGTCACTCGTCCCCTGCGGGTGAGCAGCACGCCGGAGTTTCAGCAAGCCGTCAGCGAGCTGGCGACGATGATCGAAGAACTGTTGCCGGGCATCCCCAACGCTCGCTGGTTGGCCATCCGCCTGCTGGACGGTGACACTCGGGTGCAAAAAGCCTTGCTCAGCGGCGAACTGGCCGAGATCGTCGCCCGCCAATCGCAGGCCGACGTGCAATTCAGCAAGAAGATCGCCCTTGCTGGGAGGCAATGACCATGCAAGCCAACGATGTGCTTGCCAAGGCGGAACTCTTGCGCCGGCAGCTCTCTTCGAGCTTTCGCGATGAGATCGTCAAGTCGCTCTACGCCGAAGCCGAGCGCATTGCTCGCCGCGCCGTCAAGGTCCACGGCGATCGAACGTACGATCTCGATCAACAGATCGACCGCCTGATCACCTCGCCGCTGACTGGCTTGCCGATCATGCTGCTCCTGCTGGCGGTCGTGATCTGGACCACCGTCGAAGGGGCCAACCTGGTCTCAGAAGCACTCGCCGCCGTCCTGTTTGGCATCGGCGACGCCATGCGGGCGCTGTTCGTGCAGGCCAACCTGCCGTGGTGGATCACCGGCTTCGTGTGGGACGGCGTATATCGCGGCCTGGCCTGGGTGGTATCGGTGATGTTTCCGCCCATGGCGATCTTCTTCCCGGCCTTCACTCTTCTAGAAGACCTGGGATTCCTGCCGCGCGTGGCCTTCAACCTGGACTGGTTGTTCAAGAAGGCCGGCGCCCACGGCAAACAGGCTTTAACCATGACGATGGGCTTTGGCTGCAACGCAGCGGGCGTAGTCTCCACCCGCATTATTGATTCGCCGCGCGAACGCTTGATTGCCATCCTGACCAACAATTTTGTGCCCTGCAACGGGCGCTTCCCCACCCTGATCATGTTGGCCACGGTGTTTGTGGCAGCCGGCTTCCAGGGCTGGGTCACTTCGCTGATCGCCGCCGCAACGGTGGTCGGCGTGGTATTGATCGGGATTGGGTTTACCTTTCTGATGTCGTTGCTGCTCTCACGCACCATTCTGAAAGGCGAGGCTTCTGCCTTTACCCTCGAACTCCCCCCTTACCGACGCCCCGACATTCTACGCATCCTCTACACCTCTCTGATCGACCGCACCCTCTTCGTGCTCTGGCGGGCTATCCAGACCGCTGCACCGGCCGGCGCCGTGATCTGGATCCTGGCCAACCTGCCGTTCGGCAGCTCAAACCTGGCCGCAGCCATCGCCTCGTGGCTGGACCCTTTCGGGCACCTGCTTGGCCTCGACGGCGTGATCCTGCTAGCCTACGTGATCGCCATCCCGGCCAACGAGATCGTGGTGCCCACCATGATGATGATGTACCTAGGCGCAGGGATGATGGTCGAAGGCCCCGGCACTGCCGAGGCCATCCGGACTTTGTTGATCGGTCAACACGGCTGGACGCTGCTGACCGCCGTGAACCTAATGCTCTTCGCCCTGCTACACAACCCCTGCGGGACCACCATTCTGACCATCTACAAAGAGACCAAGTCGGTCAAGTGGGCCACGGTCAGCGTGGTGATCACCCTCGGGACGGCCTTCTTGGTGACGTTCCTGACCGCTTCGTTGGCACGCTTGATGGGATGGGCCTAGCTCTCCAACGTTTGCTCAGAGAGAGCTGCGCGCTCTTTTAGGCGACGGACGATCTCCTCCTGATCGATTGGCAGGCGATCCACACGCACGCCGACGGCGTTATAGATGGCGTTGGCGATGGCTGGCGTGGTAGGAATGCTGCTCACTTCGCCGATGCCTTTTGCGCCGTGAGGGCCGGCCTCTACCGGATGCTCTACAACGATCGAGATGATCTCTGGCGTGAGCAGAATGCCAGGGACGCGATAACGCGCCAGGCGGTCGGTGATCACTTGGCCGTTCTCGACGATGAACTCCTCGGTCAGGGCATTTCCTAGCCCCATCATGATGCCACCTTCCACCTGGCCTTGCAAACCGAGGGGGTTGATGACAGCGCCCACGTCGTTGGCGGCAATTACCCGCAAGACGCGCACTTCGCCGGTCCGGGTGTTGACCTCCACTTCGGCCGCTTGAGCGGCAAAGGAGAAGGCAAAATGCATGTCGCCTCCGGCGCCTAGGGGGTGCGTCTTAGGGGCTTCGTATTCGTAGCGCACGCGCGGCAACTTGCCCATGGCTTTCATCTCGCGGGCTACCTCGCCCAACCCCAAGGCATGGTCGTTGACGTACACCATGCCATTCTCAAAGCGGAGGTGCTCCGGCCAAACGTCGTACTTCTCCGCCAACGTCGCCGTGATGGCTTCGCGCAGGGCGCGGGCGGCGTAGCGGGAGGCGTTGCCGGTCACGAACGTCTGGCGAGAAGCGGTGGTCGGGCCGCCGTTCGGGGCCAGATCGGTATCCATCACCAGGACGCTCACCCGTTCGGGCGGCACGGCCAGTTCTTCGGCCACGATCAGGCGCATCACGGTGACCAAACCTTGCCCCATCTCGGCCGACGAGCTGCGCACTTGCAGCATGCCGTCCTCGTAGAGTTCCACATCGGCGCTGGCCTTGTCGGGCGCGCCGCCGCCCAAGCCGGTGTTCTTGTAGGCCGCAGCGAATCCCCAGGCTCGTACCAGATGAGGCGCTTCGGGGACCGGGCGCGGCTTGAACAGCTCGCGGCGCGGCAGGCCGGAGACCTGGCACATGGCCTGGATAACCCGATCGATGCACTCCAGCAAGCCCACCGATTCGCGCAATACCTGGCCAGTGTTGGTGACGCTACCGACTCGCAAGGCATTGATCCGTCGGAACTCGATCGGGTCGATGCCTAGGCGCTCAGCCATCATGTCCATGGCCGATTCGATGGCAAAGGCCGCCTGGGTCACGCCAAAGCCGCGGAAGGCGCCGGCCGGCGGGTTGTTGGTGTACATGGCGTAGCAATCCGATCGCACATGGGGGATCTCGTAGGGACCAGCGGAATGGGTGGTGGCGCGCGTCATCACCTTCTCGCCGAGAGAAGCGTAGGCACCGGTATCGCCATACAGCTCGGTCTCACACGCCACCAAGCGCCCATCGCGCTTGGCGCCCATCTTGACTCGAATCTGAGTGGGATGACGCTTGGGATGCACCAACAGGCTCTCGCGGCGATCGAAGAGCAATTTCACCGGCCGGCCGGTGGCATGGGCCAGCAAGGCAGCGTGGATCTGGCCGGCAATGTCCTCCTTGCCGCCAAACCCGCCACCCATCAACTGGCCGACGATGCGCACCCGCTCCTCTGGCCACCCTAAGGCGCGCGCCGCTTGCAAGCGATCTTGATACGGGATCTGGGTGCCGCAATAGATCTCCATCCGTCCGTTCGGCAGCGGGACAGCAATGCTGCATTCCGGCTCGAGGAAGGCGTGGTCGGTCATCTGGGTATGGAAGACGTGCTCCAGGATCACATCTGCCTCAGCAAAGCCTTGGTCCACGTCTCCCTTGCGCACTTTGATGTGTTTGAGCAGGTTGCCGTTGGGGTGCAGTTGAGGCGCGTCGGGCCGGCGGGCTTGGACCGGGTCGGTGATCACCGGTTGGAGATCGAACTCGGCCTCGATCCGGTCACAGGCTTGGGCGGCAATTTCCGGGGTTTCGGCGGCGACAATGGCGATAGCATCGCCCACATAGCGGATGCGCTCCCCCACGCCCACTAGGATCGGCCAATCGTAGGTCACCAGGCCATGGGTCTTCTCGCCCGGGAGGTCTTCGGCAGTTAACACGGCAGCCACACCCGGCAGCGCCTTGGCCCGCGAGATATCCAGACGCCTCAGGAAGGCGTGGGGCACCATGGCCCGCTTGACCTTGGCATGCAACATGCCCTCGAAGACCAGGTCGTCGGTGTATTTGGCGTGGCCGGTGACCTTCTCAACGCCATCGGGACGCAGGTGGAAGCGACCGACCACCTGGCCGGCCCGGGACGAAGCGGGCAGGGCCGGCGGCTGAACCGGCCGACCGGTGCGTAGGGCCTCTGCCGCCGCCAAGATGGCGTTCTCGATCGAAGGATAGCCGCCACAGCGACACAAGGTGTCTTTGAGCGCCGCCCGGATCTGGTCGCGCGTCGGGTCGGGGTTGTGTTGCAGCAGGGCATAGGCGGTCATGATCTGGCCAGGGATGCAAAAGCCGCATTGCACAGCACCGTAGAGCAAGAAGGCCTGTTGTAGAGGATGAAGAGTGTCAAGAGAAGCGCTCGGTGCCGATAGCCCTTCGATGGTCAGGAGGGTCTTGCCGTCGGCGCGCTCGGCAGGGTAAATGCAGGAGAGCACCGGCTCGCCGTCCACAATCACGGTGCAGGCGCCGCATTCGGCCTCACCGCAGCCAATCTTGGTGCCGGTCAGACGCAGACGTTCGCGCAGCAGCATGGCCAGCATCTCGCCGGGCACAGCTTCTAGTGTGTACACATTTCCATTGACAGTAAGGGTAATTTGTTTGGTCATGAGAGACCCTCAAGAGACGCTAAGGCAAACAACTCCGCCGAGGGTGATATCGCTAGCGTCTAGGACGGAGGCGAGGTAGCTCGTTCCCAGGCAATGCGTAGGGTGTCGTGGAACAGGAAGATCACCAGGTGCCGGCGATAGTCGGCGCTGGCGCGGCGCGGACTGGTTCTGAAGCGAGCCTGCTCCAGCAGGGCCTGAGTGGCCTGTTGAACGGTGGTGTCGGTGAGCGGCTGGCCGCGTAGGCACTCTTCGGCCTGAGTGGCACGGAAGGGGACGGCATCGGCCGGCCCTATGGCGATCCGAATGTCGTCCACCTCATCTCCCCGACGGACCAGCCAGACAGCACAGTTCAAGATCGGCAACGCCACGCCTTGGGGGCGCATCACGCGCCGGAAGCACGAGGCATCGTTCCCCTCAAGCAGGGGCAGAGAAAAGCCGACCAACAGTTCCCGTTCGGGGTGCAAAGCCGAACGCCCGGGGCCGAGGAAGAGTTCGCGCAGAGGCACCCACCGCGACCCTTCCAGAGACGCCACTTCGGCCTCGGCGCCCAGGGCCAACAGGGCGATGGTCCCATCGGCGGCTGGCAGGGCATGGGCCACGTTGCCTCCTAGGGTGGCCACGTTGCGCACTTGGGGGCCGGCGATCAACGCACAGGCTTCGGTCAACGCCCGGGCGTGAGCAACCACCAACGGGTCACGCGTGAGGCGGGCAACAGGGACGGCTGCGCCGATGTAGAGTTGGTCCCCGCGTCGTTCGAGGCGGGTCATTTCGGCGACCGAGGTCACATCCAGGAGAGTCCGAACTGGTGGGTGACGTCCCTGCTGCAAGTCGAGCAGCAGATCGGTCCCGCCGGCCAACGGCGCCAACGGCTTGGGGGCCGTGAGCATGGCCTGTAGGGCCTCGGCCAACGTTTTGGGGCGCAGATAGGTATCCCAGAGTGGGGTCACGGCGGTAGCAGCATTAGCGCTCCTCGCGCGAATAGGGAGTCATCAGCGCCGCCGGCGCGCCGATGTGACGACGAGCTGCTTCACCGGAACTGATCCACAAGACTAAGATGGTGAGCAGGAAGGGCAACATGTTGAGGAGGTTGGGCGAGATACCCAATGGTTGCAAACGGTATTGTAACACGCGCACCCCACCGAACAAATAGGCGCCTAGCAAAGCCCGGCGCGGGTCCCAAATGGCGAAGATCGTCAAGGCGATCACGATCCAGCCAGCGCCGGCGGTCATGCCTTCAATCCAGGCCGGGGCGTAGGAGACCGAGAGATAGGCCCCGCCCACGCCAGCCATCATGCCACCGAACACTACTGCTGCGTAGCGTACAAAGGCCACGTTCACGCCCAACGCATCGGCTGCCGCCGGGTTCTCGCCCACCGAGCGCAAGGTGATGCCGAGGCGGGTTTTGTAGAGCAGAAACCACAACAGGGGAACCAGCAAAATGCCGATATACACCAAGATATCAAAGCGGAACAGCAGCTCACCGATCACCGGCAGGTCGCTCAAGCCGGGGATATGAATCGGCTGCAAGCGGGCGGCCAAGGGTTGCCCGACGTAGCGCTTGCCCATCATGCCGCTTATGCCCAACCCCAGCATGGTGAGGGCTAACCCAGAGACCACCTGGTTCACCCGTAGGGTGATGCAGGCAAAGGCATGGATGAGAGCCAACAAGCCGCCGACCAGGGCCGCCGTCAGAATGCCAAACCATACATTGCCGGTGGTGTGCGCCACAGCAAAGCCAGACACCGCTCCCATGATCATCATCCCTTCCACGCCCAGGTTGAGCACGCCGGAACGTTCGGCATAGACCTCGCCTAAGGTGCCGTAGAGCAGCGGTGTGCCGGCCGGGATGGCGGCGCGCAGCGCCAAGAGGATGAATTCGAAGATGTTCACGCCCATCGTCAGACCTCCAGGCGAATTTTGTATTGGGCAAACAGATCGGCAGCAATCACAAACAGCAGGATCACGCCGTTGAAGATCTGCACCGTAGCCGCCGGCAGGTTGAGGGCGATCTGGATGGCATCGCCGCCTACCAACAGCCCCCCCAACAAGAAGGAAGTCAGGATAGCCGCCAAGGGGTTCAAGCGCGCCAACCAAGCCACAATGATCGCCGTGAACCCATAGCCGGGTGAGATGGCCTCCGGCGGGCGTAGGCGGAAGTGAATGCCGGCCACCTCGCCTGTGCCGGCCAGGCCGGCCAGTCCGCCGCTGATCAGCATCACCAACAGGGCCACTCGCTGATAATTCATTCCAGCATAGCGGGCCGCTTCGGGGTTTTCTCCCGTCACCCGGATCTCGTAGCCGATCTTGGTGCGCGTTAGCAGGACATAGATCATCACCGCCAATAGGACCGCCAACAACCAGGTGGGATAGTGAATGCGCGTGCCGGCCAGAGTCGGAATGTGGGAAGCCAGCGGAAACTCATCGGTGATCGGGAACCCGCGCGTATCGGTGCCGCGCCAGGGGCCATAGACCAAAAACCGGACCAGCTCGCCGGCCACATAGACCAACATCAGGCTGGTAAGCACCTCATCCACGCGAAAGCGCGCCTTTAGAATGGCCGGGAAAAAGGCCCATACCATGCCTCCCAAGAAGCCAGACAAGAACATGGCCGGTATCAACAGATAGGAAGGCCAATCGGGAACTATGCGTATCACACCGGTGGCGAAAACTGCGCCCATCAGCAATTGTCCCTCGGCGCCAATGTTGTACATGCGCCCACGAAAAGCCAGCGTCAACCCCACCCCGGCCAGCATCAACGGGATGGATTTGGTAACTGTCTCTTGCAGTCCGAACAAGCTGCCGAATCCGCCACGAAAGATGCGTTGAAACGCCACAAACGGATTGACCCCCAGGAAGTAGAAAATGATCCCGACGGTGATCATGGCCAGCAGCAAGGCCACGATCAGGGCGACCACCTGCAACCCGGGCGGAGAAGAGAGACGTCGTTCAAAGCGAATGTGAGGAGCCTTCATGCTGCTTCTCCTACAACGTTGGCATCAGACAGGCGCAGGGCGCCCGCCATCATCAGGCTGATCTGCTCCAGATCGGCTTGTTCGGCCAGGAATTCGCCCATGATCTGCCCCTCAAAGATCACAGCAACGCGATCGCTGAGCGAGAGGACCTCTTTCAGGTCATCTGAGATCAACAAAATGGCCGTGCCCCGCTCGCGTTCGGCCAACAGCATCTGCCAGATGGTCTCGGTAGCGCCCACATCCAAACCGCTGGTCGGCTGGGCGACGATCAACAGCGAGGGCTTTTCAGACATCTCGCGGGCCAGCAAGGCTCGCTGAATGTTGCCGCCCGACAGCTTCTTGAGGGGAGTATGCCGATCGGGAGTGAGAATTGCAAATTGGTTAATCAACGCATCGGCATAGACGGCAATGGCTCGTCGATCCAGCCAAATGCCGCGCCCGATGGGAGATCGTACATAGTTCTTCAAGATCAAATTCTCAGCCACGCTCATGGAAGGCACCAGCGCCATCCAGCGTTCGCCCGGAACAAACCCGATCCCGCTTTCGATGCGAGCACGCGGCAGGAGGCGAGTCACATCCCGACCGTTCACCGCGATTCGCCCTCCGACGACCGGACGCAAACCGGCAATCGCTTCGACCAACTCGCGTTGCCCGTTGCCCGAAACGCCGGCTACCCCCAGGATCTGCCCAGCCCGCACCTGAAGCGCGAGATCGCACACCGCCGGCAGTCCTTTGTCGTTCAACACGTTCAGGCCCGACACGTCCAGGACCACCTCCCCTGGCTGGATCGGCTTCTTTTCTAAGCGGAACAGCACATCGCGCCCCACCATCAATTGGGCCAACTGACGCGGGTTGGTTTCTGAGGTGTTCAACGTGGCTGCCACCTTGCCCTGGCGCATCACTGTTACCCGATCGCTAACCTCGATCACTTCTTCCAATTTGTGGGTGATGAAGATCACCGTCTGCCCTTGCTTGGCCATACGCCGCAAGGTGCGCAGGAGATCGTGCGTCTCGGCGGGGGTCAGCATCGAGGTCGGCTCGTCCAAGATCAGGATATTGGCGCCGCGATAAAGCACTTTGAGGATCTCGACCCGCTGTTGTTCGCCGGCCGAGAGTTGCCAGATGCGCGCCTCAGGGTCTATTTTCATCCCGTAGTGCTCGCTCAGCTCCAAGATGCGCCGGCGGGCCGGCCGATCGGGAAAGAAGAACGCCTCCTTCAAGCCCAAAATGATATTCTCCACAACCGTGTGCGTCTGCACCAGACGGAACTGCTGATGGATCATGCCGATGCCCAAACGAATGGCGTCTTGCGGCGAGCGGATCGTCACCCGCTTTCCGTTAACCCAGATCTCCCCCTCGTCAGGATGATAAATGCCATACAGAATGTTCATCAACGTGGTCTTGCCAGCGCCGTTCTCACCGAGCAAGGCATGCACTTCCCCCCGACGCACTTCCAAATCCACTCCAGCGTTTGCTACCACCCCTGGAAAACGCTTGACAATGCCCTTCATGCGGACCACAACGCCATCCTCAGGCATCATGTGCGGTCTCCCTGTGAACGATTATGCGCAAGGCGATAATTCATCTTTCAACCTCTTCCCGCAGGTGATCATCCCGCTAAACACAGCAGATATAAATTGGGTGGGAGGTCAAACCACGTCTCCTCCCACCCTGCATGTCGAGCGATCAACGATTAGGGCTTGGCTTCGCCGATCACGCCTTCCACGAACCAATCAATGGTGGTCAGTTCGAAGTAAGAGAGGCGCTGACCGGGCTTGACCTTTTGAGCGCCGGCTTGATCGTTGATCGGGCCAGCGAAGGGCTCAAACAGCACCGCCGGATCTTTCATCTGCTCGATGCGCTTGAAGACCAGGTCATAGACGCTGATCTGGCCCAATAGCGGGTCGTTGACCGTGACAGCTTTCAGTTCATCCTCGAAGATCGGGTTGATCGGCACACCGAAGTCGCCGCCCAGCTCCACCGAGCTCGGCGCGCCCAAGTTCATGCCACCGCTCAACAGACCCCAGTAATCCACATTCTCAAGGTTCTTGCTGTTGTAGATGCCCAGGTAGATCTTGGTCAGGATGTCTTCATAAATAATGCCCCAGTTCACCAACTGACCGCTGATCATCGAGTTCGGGCCGAACTGAGCCATCGGGCTGTAGTGACCGAAGGAGTAAACAGGTTGACCCCGGTTGGTGTATTCCTCCGCTACCTGGACTACGGTAGCCGTGTCCTCGGTGAAGGCGAGCACATCCACCCCTTTCGCGATCAAGGCCTCGGCAGCTTCACGGGCTTTGGCAGGATCATACCAGGCAAAGATCCAAGTGACCTCGACCGTGGCCTCAGGGTTGACTTCGCGCACGCCGCGAGCGAAGGCGTTGATGTGGCGGATCACCTCGGGAATGGGATGAGCGGCCACATAGCCCACCTTGCCGCTCTTGGTGAGCGCGCCGGCCATCAAGCCGTTCAGGTAGTAAATCTGATAGAAATCGGCCATCAGCGTGCCCATGTTGGGAGCGCGCTTATACCCGGATACATGGAAGAAGATGTTATCCGGATATTTCTGAGCGGCGGCCAAGGTGGGATCCATGAAGCCGAAGGAGGTGGTGAACACCACTTTGCATTTCTCTTCCACTACAAAGCGGTCAATAAAGCGCTCTGAATCTGCCTCGGGGACGGATTCGGCGTAAGCGGTTTCCAGCCAATCGTACTTATCGTCTACATAGCGGCGACCGACATCATGGGCGTGGGTCCAACCGATATCGCCGATCGGACCGACATAGACGAAGCAGGCCTTGATCGTGGCTGCGGCCGGCTGAGCTGGTTGGGCCGGCTGAGCTGGTTGCTGTCCAGATGGCTGTTCGGGTGCAGCAGGCGGGGTTGCTGCCGGCGCACAGGCGGCCAAAACCAAGGCAGCGATCGCTGCCAGCAAGGTGATTCGGAAAAGTGTACGCATGGGAGACTCCTCCTGTTGATTTATGGTCAGAAGATGGAAACGGGAGACAGACGGTTACAGCTTGACTCCAGGTACATTATCGAGCGCGCACCTCCTTTCTTAGTCCAATTCACCGAAGAATGGATGGGTCGAGATAATTTTAGCTGGAATTTCAAAAAAGAACAAGAACGTTCGTCATATTGTCAGACATTTCGAACGTCATTCTTGGCAGGCAAATTGCGCTTGCATAGCCATCACCGCTTCCCGCTGAGCGGCGTTCGGCTCAGTTTGCGCAGCGATACGCTCCCACAGACGACATAGCATGGGCGCCATATACTCTTTCGACACCCGCCACGCTTCCACGGATAATTGCTTCGCTCGCTCCCAATTGCCAACATGAGCATATCCCTCGATGAACACAAAGCGCTCGGTCGGGTCGTTGGGATAATCATCGAGCGCAAAGGCGATCTCGGCCAGACGGACCACCTGCTCCCAATCGCCTTGCTGGCGGGCGAGATCGGCCTGCTCGAAATAGTAACACCATCCCCGCCTCGGTTCCGGACCAAAGACCTCGGGCGGGCGCGCCGACCCCGTAGGGAGGATCCATTCTGACGAGGAAAGCGCCGTCGCCTGGCGCATAAGCGTTTCTTCTGGAATGAAGCGATTCACCGCATCAATATCCGGATCCAACACCCGCAGGCAACCCGGCGGCGCGTAGTAAAACGCCGCCACTTGCGAGGTATTCCCATGAAAAGTGCCGGCGATATAGTCAAACCACAGGGGAAGGCCTCTCTCCAAGGCCGGCAACGATCCTCCTAAGCGGGATTTGGGATACAACAACACATAGCGAATACGATCGCGTTGCGCTTCGGGGTCATAGACCCAATTCAGGGCAGCGCTGAGCGAATTATCCGCATAGAAATCGAACACTCGCGCATCTACTGGCGGCAAGCTGCCGCTCACCGAGGTCGAGAGCAAGGCCCGATCATTGAGGAGCACCGTGGTATATGGCGTTAGCCCTGGCGCGCGCCAGGTCATCTGCCAGAACAAGGTACGAAAGGTGTTCCATTCCCGCACATAATCGCTGCCCCACAGCACCTGCCGGCCGGCCGCCAACGCCAACAGCACGACTACCACTCCCAGTCGCACATGGCTGGGCAGCAAATGGAGCACGCCAGCCACCAACAGACTTACACCCAGCATAAACGACAAGGTAAACCGATTGGCTGGAAATCCGAGCGTTACCTCCAATCTCGCCAACAAATACGGCCCACTGCCGGCCACGGCTGCGACCATCCCCAAACCGATCGCCCAAAGAGCCAAACGCCGATCAGGCGCTTCGGGCCGGCCCAGCGCAATAGCCACCAACAGCCCAACCGCCAACACCACTCCCCAGAAGAGCACGGTGGCGCGCAGTCCATCCACATCTGGCACAGGAAAACGAAACACGTGCAGCCACGCCCGAACCGTCACCGTCCACACATCGGTCAACGCCTTTCCAAGCATCCAACCGATCGTCCCTGTGGGGTTGGCGCGCAGATCATCAACCAGCACATTCTGATAGATCGTGTTGCTGAACACGAACAGGCGATACAACACGTTGGCTAAAAAGACGGCTAAATATGGCAGCCAACGTTGGATGGTTTCCCGGAGCAACCGCGGCCAGGCGAACAACGTCTTCTCTGGAAGATGATGGACGAGAAAGGCGAAGATGAAGAACGGGCGCGCCAACTCCAACGAAAAAAAATACTCCATCATCCACAGATGCAACCCAGTCAGGATCAACGCCGCCACTGTCAGAAAAGGCGCCCCTCGTGACGCCCGAAACGACCAGAACATCAACCAATACGATCCCACAAAACAGAACAAGACGATGAAAATGTGGCTAAACAGGAACGCTACCCACTGATAATTCTGACCCGGATACAGCAAGAACAACAGCGCAGCCAATAAGGCTAGCGAGCGATGCCCCGGCCAGAGCAAACGTAGCCAACCCCATACCGCAACTACCCCCAGCCAGCGCCAAAACAACGCAAACACTTGCCAATAAATAGGAACGTGAGGAAACAAGCGCGTTGTGATCTGATACAACTCCCCCCATACCGGCCGATTGGTCGAAAAATACAAGCGCGACGCTTCCGGCCCTAACTCATAACGGATCCACGATATCGGCAGATCGTCCCAATAAAATCCCACCCGGCCAAGCCATAAGCCATAGGTCAAAACGGCAACCCCCAAGAGAAGCAACGGGACGTATCGTTCCGGTATCCCAGCCTCCCACAAACCAACCAACGCCCTTTTCACTCGACTGTGCAACGACAATTTCATAACATTCCTCAGAAGTGGGGGGCCCCCCTCGCTCCCTCTCTACCCCTGCAACCTTCTCCCTTCCCTGCTATAGCGTATGGATGCCAAGAGAGGGGCGACAAACGCCAAGCCAGTGATGGTCCACCAGCGATCGCCAGGCAACGCCGAAATGCCGAGCACGATCAGCAACAACGAGAGGCCAATGGCGATCAGGCCGTTTCGATAGCGGATGGCATCGGGGCGCTTCTTCCACAGGGCCGGCAAGTGGGCCAGCACCACTGCTACCAGCATCACCGCTAGATGTTCCCAGCGGTGGCGCAGGGCGAATCCGTTGGGGATCAGCGCACCGTTCCAGACGAAAAACACCACCCCCACCAACACCTGCAGATCCATCAGCCCAGCAAACGCTGCCGACCAGCGACGTGCGCCAGGGTCATAAGGCAAACCGCGTCGCCACCTGAGCCATAATGCCCCTAGGGCGACCAGGGCTACCGCAATCACAACCCACCGCAGGATCGAATGAAGGATGAGCACGACTACCATGGTCGGTCCTCCAAAAGAAGGACGGCGGGCGAAGGCCCGTCGCCACCGGGCAAGAACGCCCAGAGCGCCACAATTCAGGAGCTATTCGCCCGCCGTTTTTGGTTTCGCTCGTCAGGCCGGCACAATGTGCGTGCCGGTTTCGCCGCGTAAGGCGCGCCCGATGTTTTCAGGGTTGGTGATGATCGCATGGCCGTTGGGATTGGCCTCCAAGAACCAAATGCAGGCTTGAATCTTGGGAGCCATCGAGCCTTTGGCAAAGTGCACGCCCTCGGCCAGATAGCGCTTCGCCTCTTCCAGCGTCATCCGGTCGATCCATTGTTGATTGGGCTTGCCAAAGTTCAACGCGACCTTCTCTACAGCCGTTGAGATCAAAAACAGATCGGCCTGGATGTTTCGCGCCAAGAGCGAGGAAGCGTAGTCTTTGTCGATCACGGCTGCGACGCCTACCAGTTCTCCATCGCCGCGATCCACCACTGGAATGCCGCCGCCCCCTACAGTGATGACCACATGGCCGGCCTCGAGCAGGAGCTTTACTGCCTCGAGCTCGATGATCTCTTGGGGCAATGGCGAGGCAACTACCCGCCGCCAGCCACGGCCGGCGTCTTCCACCACGTTCCAGCCCATCTCTTGCTGGCGGCGTTTGGCCTCCGCCTCGTCCATAAACGAACCGATGGGCTTGGTGGGGTTCTTGAAGGCCGAATCATCCCGATCGACGCGCACTTGAGTCACGATGGTGCAGGCCGGCTTCTTGATGCCGCGCTTGAGAAACTCATTGCGCAGCGCCTGTTGCAGCTCATAGCCGATCGCACCCTGGGTATCGGCGCCGCACACGTCCAGCGGCACCTCATGCATGCCTTCCACTTTGGCGGCGATCTCCGAACGCCGCAGGATAAACCCCACCTGAGGGCCGTTCCCGTGACCAATGGCCAGCTCCCAGCCGGCCTCGACCATATCAGCCAGATGATGAGCCGTTTCGCGCAGGGCCTCTACCTGGCTCTCTACGGTGACGTTCTTCTCGTCCTTGATCAAAGAGTTCCCACCGATAGCAACAACCGCTCGTTTCTTGCTCATAGCTTCTCCTGACATTCTAGCTCATCGTAAGGGCCATCACCGCCTTTTGGACGTGCAAGCGATTCTCCGCCTGATCGAAAACCACTGAGTTCGGACCATCCATCACCTCGCTGGTGACCTCGATGTCACGATCGGCTGGCAAGGGGTGCATGTAGACGGCATCGTCTTTGGCCAGCTTCATCTTGCGGCTATCAGTGATCCAGTGCTTATACTGCTCGATGATGCGAGCGCCTTCATTAGCATCTTCAGTGGTCAGCAGCGCGCCCCAGGACTTAGCATAGATCACATCCGCGTCCTTGAAGGCCTTTTCCATCCCATCCGGATCGCTGATGATCTCAAAGCCGGCATGATATTTGCGCGCCTGCTCATGAGCCGCATCCAAAATCTCTGGCATCAGTTTGAACTCCGGCGGGTGGGCCAACACCACATCCATACCGAAGCGCGGCAGCTGCAAGATCAACGACTGCGGCACCGAAATCGGCTTCTGGTACGACGCAGCGTAAGCCCACGAGACCACCACGCGCTTGCGGCGCAGATCGCGACCCTTCTTCTCGATGATCGTCATCAAGTCGGCCAGGCACTGGAAGGGATGATAAATGTCGCACTGCATGTTCAGCACAGGCGCCCGCGAGTGTTGAGCCACCTCACGAATGTACTGGTTGCCGACCTTCCAGTCCACATGGCGGATAGCGATCCCATCGAAATAGCGTCCAAAGATCTGGCCGATCTCCACCGGGGTATCGCCGTGGGCGATTTGCGTAGTCTTGCTCTCGATAAACGCTGCGTGGCCGCCGAGTTGGGCCATGCCGGCCTCAAACGAGCCGCGGGTGCGCGTGCTGGAGTAAAAGAAGAGCATCGCCAGCACTTTATCGCGCAAATAGGGATGCGGCTCGCCCAGAGCACGCTTACGCTTCAGGTCAAACGCCACATCCAATACCGTTTCGATTTCCTCCTTGGAAAAATCCAAATCGCCGATCAAATCGCGACCGCGTAGATTGGTTTGCATAGATTCCTCCGTAATAGTTGATAAGTTATCCTTTATGCGTTACATACAGTTGAAACCCGGATAGCCAAACGATTCTGCCGTCTTTTCCCAATCGAGGATTGGGCGACCGGGACAAGCCCGGCCGCCCAAAATTTGGCTACACGAAAAGCTGGCCCTATTCCATCGCACCCAGGACCAACGCCAACAAAGCCATGCGCATGACCACGCCGTTGAACGCTTCCTGCCAGTAACGCGACCAGCGGGTGATGTCAACGTCGGTGGGAATCTCGTCCATGCGCGGCAACGAGTGAAGCAGGATGGCATCGGATTTGGCCTTGGTTTCCAACAGTTCGCGGGTGATCTTATAGTTAGGCGGCGTTAGTCCCACCTCACCGGTGCGTTCGTCGCGCGCCTTGGTGTAATCCGGCTGAACCACCGGTTCGACCAGGATCACATCGGCATCAGCAATCGCTTGTTCCACATGCTCGGCCGCGCGGAAGTTCAGGCTATATTGACGCAGCTCGGCCTTGAACTCCTCGGTCAAGCTCATCTCCGGCGGCGAGACGAAGGTGATCGGGCAGTCAAATTGAGTGAGGGCGTAGGCCAAGGAGTGCATGGTGCGCATGCGCATATCGCCTACCGCCAACCACTTCAGGCCATCAATGCGCCCTTTCTCACGGTATACGGTGTACAAATCGGTCAGGATCTGAGTGGGATGCTCGCCCCACCCATCGCCGCCGTTGATGACCGGGATGCTGGCCCATTTGGCAGCTTCATGGGGTGCACCCTGCTGATAATGACGCATGACGATCACATCGCCGTAGAACTCCAGCATCTTGACCGTATCCTTGATCGACTCCTGATAGAAATCGCCGGCCCGCGTGGTCTTCACATCGGCAAAGCCCACCACATGCCCCCCCAGGCGATGCATGGCCGCCTCGTGAGCCAAGCGGGTGCGGGTGGACGGTTGATAGAATGCTGTCACCAGAGTCTTTTCCTTGAGCAGGTCTACATTTCTGCGCGAGCGCGCGATCGGCTCCATCTGAGCCGCCACCTCGAACACATGGAAGAACTCGCTGCGCTCGAAATCCTTGAGAGACAGAATGTCACGACCGGCAAAACTACGCATGAGAAACTCCTTTTGCATAAGAGATTGACATGCACAACCAGATTGTGCACCTAGGGCTAGGAACCAAGTTGTTTGCGAAGCATGGCGGGAAGCAAAGCATAGAACTCGGTTGCCGCCACGACCTCGTCCAGAGGAACGTTTTCCTCCATCGTATGAGCTGTCTTCTCATCGCCTGGGCCGAAGCCGATGGAAGGAATGCCGGCCTTGCCGGCCCAGTAAGTTCCATTGGTCGAAAAATCCCACGTCCCCAATGGACGCTGCTCCCCCCACAAGGCTTCCACCGTGGCTTGGCCGGCTTGCACCAGAGGGTGACTATCCTCCAGCACCCAAGCCGGATAATACTTCGAGACCGGGAAGACAAAGCCGGTGTACGACGGCGAATCGTAGAACAACTCCTCGACGTAGATCTCATCCTGCAAATAATCGGGGATCAGCCCTTTGATCTGGGCGATCACCTCCTCCCGAGTCTCGTTGGAGGTGATCCGCCGGTCCACGTAGATCGTGAATTGATCTGGCACGGCATTAATCGAAGCCGTGCGCGCCGAGACGTCGGTCACTGCGATCGAAGGATGGCCTTGAATGGGGTGGGCGCCCATCCCAAAGCGCATCCGCCGATCCAACTCCCGAATCTGGGTGATGATCGCCATCATCTTATACACCGCATTGTCCCCCAAATAGTGCGACGCCGCGTGAGCCGAACGTCCATACGCCGTGATCTTGAGCTCAATTCGCCCCTTATGGCCGCGATAAACGCGCATCTTGGTCGGCTCACCGATCACAACGAAATCTGGCCGAAGTCCGGGATCTACTTCCACAAAGGCATTCGGCGCCAGCCCATCGCACCACTCCTCCATGTTCCCGAAATAATAGACCGTGTACCCTTCGAGCAACCCTAGATCGCGAGCGATGGCCAGGCCATAGACCATGCCTGGCGTAGATCCCTTCTCATCACAGGCCCCACGGGCATACAGACGGCCGTTTTCAATCTTCCCAACAAACGGGTCCCATTCCCAATCGCTCAGATGGCCAATCCCCACTGTATCAATGTGCGAGTCGAACACGATCACCTTGGGCCCGTCGCCAATGCGCCCGATCGCGTTTCCCATCTTATCGAAGCGCACTTCATCGTAGCCCAACCTTCTCATCTCGCTTTGAATATGCTCACCGACCTCGCCGATCTGGCCGTTCATGCTTGGGATAGCGACGATCTCGCGCAAAAATTGAACGATGCGTTCACCATGCTGTTCAACCTTACCTTTGATCTTGTCAACCTGTTCCTGAAGGTCCATAGGCTCTCAACGAAACGAGCAGAATTACCGTAGGCGTGCTTCGGGCATCGGAACCCGCCGCACGATGTGGAAATTGAAATAGCCAGGGATAAAATAGGTCAATGAATAGCTCAAGACCGTTCCCTTGGCGTTGAAGATCTGAGAGCTAAAGTGCAAGAGCACATCGCCGCGCTGAATCTGCAAGGCCTTGGCCACATCCGGCGGCGCAGCAATTGCGCTCACCACCGCCCGCGCGCTCACCGGCGGATCGGAGCTCTGGAGCAGCAAGTCCAACACCGAACCGCTGAACGACTCCGGCAAATCCTCCGGCTTCAAGATGTGCTCTGGCAAGGTATCCACCAGATAGGCCACCGCTTGATCATCAGCTATCATCGTTCGGCGAATGCGGGTCAGCATCGTCGCTAGGGAGACATCCAGAATTTTGGCATGTTCTTGGTCGGCAAACAGCCTCTCAATCCGCAAACGCCCCACCGAAATAGGGAGGTTCATCCGACGGGCCATGGTCTCTAGGCTCTCTAGCACCTCTAAACCGCTCTCCATGACTGGGATGTTGTGTACCACATACGTCCCCGACCCCTGGCGACGGCGGATCAGCCCCTGAGCTTCAAACGAACGCATGGCCTCGCGCAACGTGGCGCGGCTAACCCCCAACTGCTTGGCTAACTCCGGCTCGGAGGGCAGGCGTTCGCCATCGGGGGTGCGAGCGATCAGATTAGAAAGTTCAGCAGTTAGTCGCTGAAAGGGATAATGAGCCATAGGCAGAACGATCCTTCTTAGCTTTGTTCGATCAATGGAACAAACTGAAAGCGGTTGACATCCACCAATCCCAGGTCAGAAATGCGCAATTCGGGAATCACCACCAAAGCGAGCAAGCTGAGCTGCATGTTGGGGTTATTCAAGGTGCATCCGCAGGCGCGGAAGCCTTCGAGCACGGCTGCCGCCTTCTCAGCCACCACCTCAGCCCGCTCGGTAGACATCAGGCCGGCAATGCGCAACTCCACTCGCGAGTGGACCTGTCCATCCAGCACCACCACCTGCCCGCCGCCACACTCAGCCAGGTTATTGGCGGCAACGGCCATCGAGTGGTCATCGGTCCCAACCACGATCATGTGATGGCTATCGTGGGCCACGGTCGAAGCAATAGCGCACCGGCGATTAAACCCAAACCCATGCACCAATCCCAGGATAACGCGACCGGTCGCTCGATGGCGCTCCACCAAAGCCACTTTGGCCAGATCACGCTCCGAATCGGCGCGGATCTCGCCATTCACGACCGGCACGTCGAACATCAAGTGACGGGTGGGCGCTTGATTTTCGATCACACCGATTACGTTGGTTCGCACCATGCCATCCGGTCGATCTACCCGCAGGACGAAATCCTCGGCCCGTAGGGGGCGCTTGAGATGCACCGATTGGGTTGCCCATTCCGGATAGGCAAAGACCGGCAAATCCACCCGCCATTGACCTTGCTTGGCAATCACCTTGCCTTTTGCAATCACCACATCGGCCTGGAAGTGGCGCAGGTCCTCTACAATCACAATGTCTGCCCAGCGACCCGGCGCAATCATCCCCACCTCGCGCGCCACACCGAAGTGCTCAGCGGTGTTGATAGTGCACATCTGGATGGCTGTCATTGGATCCAGGCCTTCGGCGATGGCATGCCGCAACACACGATCCATGTGGCCTTCGTGAGAGATGGTATGAGCGTGGGAGTCATCGGTGCACAAGATAAAGTGACGCGGATCGAGCTTGTACTGGGTGATGGCTTTCACCTGAGCCGCCACATCGTGCCAGGCCGAACCATAGCGCAACATCGCTTTCATCCCCTGACGCACCCGAGCAATGGCATCTTCTAAGCGCGTTCCTTCGTGATCGTCCTCGGCACCGCCGGCCACATAGCCATGGAAGGGCAAGCCAAGATCGAGAGACGCATAATGCCCCCCCACCGTTTTGCCAAACGAGCGGGTAATGGCCATCTCGGCCAGCATCTTCTCATCGCCGTTGAACACCCCTGGAAAATTCATCATCTCGCCCAAACCGACAATGCCCGGCCACTGCATGGCTTCGGCCACTTCATCCGGCCCGATCGAAGCCCCCGGCGTCTCTAAGCCTGGCGCAGAAGGAACACAAGAGGGCATCTGCACCCACACGTGGATTGGCTGCTGGGCGGCTTCGTCCACCATTAACTTGACGCCCTTCAGCCCAAAGACATTGGCGATCTCGTGTGGGTCCACAAACATGCCCGTCGTCCCACGCGGGGCCACGGCACGCACAAACTCGGTGACGGTGACCATGCCCGATTCGACGTGCATATGGCCGTCGAGCAGGCCGGGGACCAGATAACGGTTATGAGCATCGATCACAACCGTGTCCTTGCCCATGGTATGGCCGGCATCCGGCCCAACATAGGCAATGCGCCCGTTGACAACCGCAACATCGGTATTCTCGATGATCTCGCCCGATTGAACCGATACCCAACGGCCATTACGAATCACGAGATCAGCACGAGCGCGCCCCATCGCCACATCAACCAATGAACGAAGAAGCGAAACAGAAGTAGACATTCTTCCTCCTTTTCAAGCGATCTTACCGACCAACATCCTCTACGCTATCTCAGCATGACGAAACTTCCCATAAACAGGCTCAACAAGGCCAACGACGCCAGCAAGAGCCAGAAGAGAGATGCCCTATCACGACGGATCGTATAGGCTGCGCCCCAGGGCAAGAGAGCTACCAATCCTAGATAAGGAACGCGCCATGTCCCACTGACGGACAACATCGCCGGAAGGAGCCACGCCCCGCTTAGGACCGAGAGCCAAGGCCGCATCTCCTCCAGACCCCTACCAGGCCTACGACCAAGGCGATCCAGCTCGCTATTGGCCCCGACAAGAGTTTGAATCAATAGATTAGCAAGCATCCAAATCGCTCCTCGGTCAGGCAGCAAGCAAACGACGCGAGGCGCGCAAGTGGTTTTCGACGATGCGCCGTTCATCCACTGTCACTAGATCACCTTCTTTCACAATAAATTGGCCGCCGACCACGGTGTAGTCCACACGCACCGGCTGGCAGAACACCACGGCTGCCACCGGATCGTGCTGGGCGCCAGCAAATTCTAAACGGTTCAGGTTGACCGCAAAGAAATCAGCACATTTGCCCACTTCTAGCGAGCCGATGTCGGTGCGTCCCAATACGGCCGCCCCGCCGCACGTGGCGAGAGAGAGCGCCTCGCGGGCGGTCATCAGCCGGCGCGAGGGATCGTTCGACAGGGAGAACCCAGTGATCCCTTCGCGGACGCGGGCCAGCAGCATGGCCTGACGCACCTCGGCCAACAGATGAGAGCCGTCGTTGGAGGCCGAGCCATCCACCCCCAGACCGACCTTCACGCCGGCTGCCCGATACTCTTTGATCGGTGCAATCCCCGACGCCAAGCGCATGTTGGAAGTGGGACAGTGCGCCACACCGCAGCCATAGCGGGCAAAGACCTCGATCTCCTGCTGATTGACCCACACGGCGTGGGCAAACCAGACGTCCTCTCCCACCCATTCCACTTCTCGCATGTAGGCAACCGGCCGATGACCGAAACGCTGCAGGCAGAAGTGCTCCTCGTCTTCGGTCTCGGCCAGATGGGTGTGAAGATGAACGCCATATTGGCGCGCCAGCCGAGCCGATTCACGCATTAGCTCAGTGGTGACACTGAAGGGCGAGCAAGGCGCTAGGACGATCTGCACTTTCGATCCGGGGTTGGGATCGTGATACTGCTCGATCAGCCGCTGCGAGTCGCGCAAGATCACGTCTTCCCGATCGACCACCGAATCGGGAGGCAGGCCGCCCTGGGATTCGCCCAGCGACATGGACCCGCGCGAGGCATGGAGACGCAGCCCCACCTCGGCCGCGGCAGCAATCTCATCGTCCAAGCGAGAACCGTTCGGGTAGAGGTAGAGATGATCCGAAGCGGTGGTGCAACCCGAGAGGGCCAGTTCTGCCAGCGCCGTCTGGGTGGAGATGAAAATGTCCTGCGGGGTAAGGCGAGCCCAGATCGGGTAGAGAGTCTTCAGCCAGTGGAACAGGTTGGCATCCTGAGCGGCCGGCACAACCCGGGTGAGGGTCTGGTAGAAATGGTGATGGGTGTTGACCAGGCCGGGCAACAGCACGTATCCGCTCAGGTCGAGCACTTCGTCGGCTGTGGTAGGCAGGTCTGAGGTGGATCCAACGGCCTCGATGAAGCCATCACGAACAAAAAGACCACCATCGGGAAACTCCCGCCGGTGGTCATCCATAGTTACTAGATAGGCGTGTTTGACTAGTAGGGTGCTCATAGGATTTGCCTAGTTGTCTGACAATTAGAGTATACTCGAAGTCCAGCAGAATGTCAACGTGTCAACGGGGATGAGCCTTGTTCAATAAGTATTGACGCGCAAGGAGAGCCCGGTAGAGCAGGCATGTCAGGGAAGCAGCGATGGAATCAGCTGCCGACTCAAGGGTCAAATGACCTGCTTGTGGCTATTCTAGAGACAGTTCGCACCATCTAAAGAGACTTATTGAACAAGACCACGGGGGCGACTTTCCAGTTTTTAGGTTGTGGTGTTCGGTGTGCGGCGGGTTGTTGGGGAACATCGGTGAAGGTTCGGGAGTCTAGATCTTAGAATATCTACCACGGAGGTAACAGAATATGAGGAAGCGATGGTTCTTCGGTTTGGGGATCGTGATCCTGCTGGTAACGGCGTGTCAGCCGGCCACAACCCCGAGCTCTCCTCCCCAATCGGCTTATTCTGACCTGATCGTCAGCGATGCCACGGCGCCTACACCGACCAGCAATGCGCCGATGGACATCCCAACGTCTCTGCCCGACCCGATCGTCGGCCAGGCAACCGTAGCGCCTCCCCCAACCCCGCCTGAGCCCATTCGCCCTCGCCCCGAGGATGCCATGATGCAACGCGACAACGTGTATATCGAGAAGGTGGATTTACTCACCCTAGAGAGCTATCCGCTCCAATTCAACCTGGTGATCGTCGGCAATCTGCCCACCCCATGTCATGAGTTACGGGTCAAGATCGATCCGCCAGATGCGCAGAATCGGATTATGGTAGGGGTGTATTCGGTGGTATCGCCGGAGAAGATTTGCATCCAGGTCCTCAGCCCTTTTTCGCAAACCATCCCGCTGGGTTCGTTTGCACCAGGGCACTACACCGTGTGGGTGAACGGCAAAAAAGTGGCCGAATTTGACGCCTAAGCGAGCGCTCTTGGCCGGTCATTCGGCCGGCCTCGGCCGGCTAACGCTGGCAAAGCGCGCCTTCACCAAGTCGGCCAGGGCCTGGGCCGGCAGTTTGACGTTCACCCCACGCTGGCCGCCGGAGATGTGAATCTCGCCCAGGTCCTGAGCCGACAAATCGATGATCACCTCGAACCCCTTGTGAATCAGCGCCAAGGGCGAGATCCCGCCAGCTTGGAGGCCGGTTAATCGCTCGGCCTCGCGCTCGCTCGGCAGGTGCACTTTTTTCTCCCCCAAGAAACTCGCCAGGGCCTTTAGGTCTACTTCCGAGTCCCCAGGCACCACCACCAGCAGGGATTTTTTCCTTTCACGGGTGACAACGATGGTCTTGAACACCCGTTTGGGCTCCACGTTCAAAAAGCGAGCGACTTCGATCGCGCCCAGCTTTTCAGCCGGCGTCTCGTAGACTGTGAAGGGAATGCCCCGCGCCTTGAGCAAGCGAGTCACGTTGTTGACCGTGGACACTTTTTGACCTCCATACTACAATTAGACAATTTTACTCTACGGAGGTCACATGATCACCAAGGATACTCTGGCTCAATTCGAGTTGTTTCGGGATGTGCCAGCCGAGGTGCTCGAACTGATCGCTGAAATTGCCCAAGACGTGTTCGTTCAAAAGGGTCATTTTGTATTTCGCGAAGGGGAAAAAGCCGAGCACGTCCATCTGCTGGTGAACGGCAGCATTGCCTTGCGCGTTCAACTTACTTCCAAGCCGGCCTTTGTCACTGTCAGCATCGTCGCCCAACCCTATCAAACCCTGGGTTGGTCGGGGCTGGTCCCTCCCCATCACTACACCGCCTCCGCCTATTGCGAAGAGGACACCCACCTGATCGCCATCCCAGCCCAGCCGCTGTTGGAGATTCTGGCTAACCATCCAGAAGCCGGGTTCAAGGTAATGCTGCGCGTCACCGAGATCATCGCTGACCGCCTGCGGAATAGCCGCCAAGCTCTTCTAAAGACCCTCTAAGCTCGACTCCTGCTCCCCTCCCCAACTTGGGCACCAAAAGGAGGGGAGCGCTGTTTTTCGTATAAAATACAAGAGCGTTATGTTGATGACGACCGACACCCTCCCTCCGGAATTGGATGACCTATTAAAGGTCCTTCCCAAATACTACTCGATCAGCGATCGAGATCTGGTCAAACGCGCCTATACCGTGGCCGAAGGCGCTCATCGCAATCAAAAACGCGTTTCGGGGGAGCCCTACGTCACCCACTGCGCGGCCGTGGCACGCATTCTGGCCGAAATGGGCGCGCCGGCCGAGGTGGTAGCCGCCGCCCTGCTCCACGACACCCTAGAAGATACCGCCCTTACCTTCGAAGACCTACAACGCGACTTCGGCCTGACCGTCGCCAAACTTGTCGACGGCGTGACCAAACTCACCAAACTGCCGCGCGTCTCGCGAGACGATCAGTATGCCGACTCCCCTGCCGAAGCCCACGACAACAACAACGACCAGGACCAAAGGGACGAACGCAAGCAGGACCTGGTGTTTGAAAACCTGCGCAAGACCTTCCTAGCGATGGGCGAAGACATCCGGGTGATCCTGATCAAATTGGCCGATCGCTTGCACAACATGCGCACCCTGCATCACCTGCCCGAACCCAAGCGCAAGAAGATCGCTCAGCAAACCCTAGACATCTTTGCTCCCCTGGCGAACCGCCTGGGCATCTGGCAGATCAAGTGGGAATTAGAAGACCTAGCCTTTCGATACACCCAACCGGATAAATACAAAGAGATCGCCAAGCTGCTGGCCGAACGACGGACCGAACGCGAAGCCAATATGCAGGCCATCATCGAGTCGATGCGCATCCTGCTGCAACAGCACAACATCCAGGCCGAAGTGACCGGCCGGCCCAAACACATCTACTCCATCTACCGCAAAATGCTGCGCAAAGACAAGCCGTTTGAGCTCTTGCGCGATATCCGCGGGGTGCGGCTGATCGTGCCCGACGAATCCACCTGCTACACCGTATTAGGCCTGATCCACATGCATTGGCGCCCCATTCCGGGCGAGTTCGACGATTACATCGCTAACCCCAAGAGCAACAAATACCGATCCCTCCACACCGCCGTGATCTGGGACGACGGCAAACCAGTGGAAGTGCAGATTCGCACGCCCGAGATGCACGAGCAAGCCGAATTGGGAATCGCTGCCCACTGGCGATACAAAGAAGGCAAACAGATCGACCCCTCGCTCGATACGCACCTCAGCCACCTACGAGCCATGCTGCTCGAATGGAAACAGGAAGTATCCGACGCCCAGGAATACGTTCAAGCGGTTCAATCGGACGTCTTCCAAGATCGGGTGTACGTCTTCACCCCCAAAGGGGACATCATTGACCTACCCAAGGGCGCCACACCGATTGACTTTGCCTATCACATCCACACCGACATTGGCCATCGCTGCCGAGGGGCACGGGTGAACGGCCAGTTGGTGCCGCTCAACACCGTCCTGAAGACCGGCGATCGGGTGGAGATCCTGACCACCAAGCGAGGCGGGCCTAGCCGAGATTGGTTGAATCCCCATTTGAAATTGGTACACACCGAGCGTGCGCGCAGCAAGATCCGCGCTTGGTTCAAGAAAGAAGCCCGCGAGAAGAATCTAGCCTCTGGCCGCGCTATCCTGGAACGGGAGCTGCATCGGCTAGGGATTGAGGCGATCAATCTGGAAAAACTGGCGCGCCAACTGGGTTACAAGCAGCCCGACGATATGTATGTCGCCCTCGGCTGTGGCGACCTCTCGCTCGCCCGCATCGTTCGCTTCCTCTCCGAAACGCCCGAAAGCGTGGACGTGACCGACCTGCTGGGTGCCAAGCCCCTCAAGCCCGAGAGTGAGAAGCCGGTTCAACTGATCGGCTTGCAGGGAATGCTCACCACAATCGCCAAATGCTGTCACCCCGCGTCCGGAGACGAGATCATCGGCTACATCACCCGTGGGCGTGGGGTGTCGATTCATCGTCAAGATTGCCCGAACATCTTGCGCATCACCGATCGAGAGCGGTTGATCCGCATCTCATGGGAAAACAAGGCCGATCTCTTTCACGTGCCGATTCGCATCGTGGCCTACGATCGCACCGGCTTGATCAGGGACATTTCCTTGCTGCTCAACGTCGAAGGGATCAACATTATGGACATCAATGTGCGCGTGGTCAACGGTTTGGCGTATATCCAAATGGTCATCGAGGTCAAGAATACCGAGCAGTTGAGCAGCGTGCTGACGCAGATTGAGAACATTCAGAACGTCCTGCAGGCCCAGCGCGTGCGACCAGGCTAAAGAAAGGACGCTAGGAGAAGGATCCCTCGCCCGCCCAACGACACTCGATTCTGATAGACGAATTGCGGGCCGGCCGGCCCAAAACGCCCCCGCCCCGATTTCTCATCCCTTCCTGTTCTGTTCCTCTCCCATTTCTTTCCCCAACTTGGAACGTGATGTAGCGCCCGGCTATCGTTCTTCAAGAACAGCGGACCCGATGCGGCTCAGCAGCTCTGGCCTGCGAGGGGCACTTGGCCGGCGAGAAAGACTTGGCTCTCGTTTCGCCCGAACGATGGGGTCGGCAGACGGGGGTCAATACACCGGCAAGCGATTGTCCACCTGGCGCGCCCAGGCGTTGATGCCGCCTTTGAGATGTTTCACGCGACGGAAGCCGGCGCTCAGCAGCAGCTCTAGGGCGTGCGCTGAGCGCATCCCCGACTTGCAGAGGACGACCATCTCGCGCGCTGAGTCCAGTTCGGAGAGGCGAGCGGCGAGTTGGCCGAGGGGGATGTTGAGGACGCCGGGTAGGGCGGAGATCCGCAGTTCGTGGGGTTCGCGCACGTCGAGCAAGATCAGGTTCGGGTCCTGCGCGAGGCGGTCCTTAAGTTCGAGGGGGGTGATGTCCCACTCGGGGCCGGCTGCGCCCTCGGCGGGTTCGTGGGCCGGCACGCCGCAGAATCCTTCGTAGTCGATCGGTTCAGTGATGTCGGCCTCGGGGCCGCAAACACGGCATTTGGGGTTCTTTTTGAGTTCCACAAAATCAAAGGAGAGGTCGAGGGCGTTGTAGAGCAGGAGTCTGCCGATCAGGCTGCTGCCCAGGCCGAGGAGCAGTTTGAGAGTCTCGGTGGCTTGGATGCTGCCAATGGTGGCTGGCACAATGCCCAACACTCCACCCTCGGCACAGGTGGGCACCATGTTAGGCGGGGGCGGCTCGGGGAACAGGCAGCGGTAGCAGGGGCCTTGTTGGGCGAAGAAGACGCTAGCATGACCATCGAAGCGATAAATGGAACCGTATACATTAGGCTTGCCCAGGAAGACGCAGATGTCGTTGCTGAGATAGCGGGTGGGGAAGTTGTCGGTGCAGTCTACGATCACGTCGTAGTCACGGGCGATGCGCATGGCGTTTTGGCTGGTGAACGGTTCGTCGTAGGTATCCACCTGGATCAGGGGGTTGAGGTCGAGCAGGCGGGCGTAGGCGCTTTCTACTTTGCGCTTTCCGAGGGTGCTGGTGCTGTGGACGACTTGACGTTGGAGGTTGGTGGAGTCGACCACGTCGTAGTCCACGATGCCGATGCGACCTACGCCGGCCGCCGCTAGGTAGAGGGAGACCGGCGAGCCGAGGCCACCCGTGCCGATGACCAGCACGGAGGAGGCTTTCAATCGCAGTTGCCCCTCCAGGCCAACCTCAGGGATGAGGAGGTGACGGGAGTAGCGCAGGATTTCTTCGTGGCTGAGGGTCACGCTATGGAGTTGAATGTCAGACATAGCCGGCTTCTCCTTTCCCCCCAGAGGCAGAAGCCATTAGGATGACTTTGTCCTGGGGATGGAGGGGGGTGGTTAGGCCGTTGAGTTCGCGAATATGCACACCGTTGACAAAGACATTGAAGTGACGGCGCAGGTTGCCGTCGGAATCGAGAAGGTGGAAGGACAGAGAGGGGTAGCGCGCCGCCAGAGCGGAGAGCAGTTCGGCCACCGAGGAGGCGGGTAATTCGACCTCGCTCTGGCCTTCTAGGTAGTAACGCATGGCTGCAGGGAGACGGATGATGGGCATATTGTCATTCTATGGAAAATTGGGGGGGTGTCAAGGAGGTCAGAGGATGGTGACTGTAACAAATTTGGTGGGCGTTGGTGCATGAATAGTTGACGAAGAGAGCGTGATCGTGTAAGTTTGGTTTATGCCAAAACACAAAACCACAC
>CAKZJX010000129.1 GCA_937120535.1 uncultured Anaerolineae bacterium | reverse complement strand
TTGGGCGAAGCCAACGTGCTGCAAGCCATCGGCCAGACGCGCATCATCGCAGCCTTGAATGAACGCAATCAGGAGCAGTACGAACAGGGGATGAGCATCTTGCAAGAATCCTTTGGGCTGCATGAAGCCATTGGCGACCGCGTTGGGCAAGCCAATACCTTGATGTTTTTGAGCCGTGTTGCGGCCAGCCTGGGTCAAAAGGAGCAGGCGCTTGAGATAGGAGAGGCCGCCCTCAAACTCTCGTTAGAAGTGGCGGGAGAAAATCATCCTGTCACACGCTCATTTTTGGAATTTTTACGGACGTTGAAGTGAGCCTGCCGGGCGGGGGAGGGCCGTCAACGACCGTCAACGACCGTCAACGAATAGGGAACGAATAAACGAATGGGGACGGGCATTCGTTTATTCGTTGTTGTAATTCGTTGATGGCATTCGTGCCTGGGGGAGGGGAGGGCCGTCAACGACCGTCAACAAATCGGGAACGAATAAACGAAGCGTACAACTATGTTCGTCGTTCCCCCTCTACGGTCCCCATTGGGGTTGCCAGTCGGGTTCGGGGTGATCGAGCAGCAGGCGCATGGAGCGGCCATCGGCGCGAATCATGAACAGATCGGCTTGCCCGCCGTTGCGCAGGGAGTTGAAGACAATATGTTGACCGTCGGGCGAATAGGCCGCTGAAGCATTGTTGCCCCCAAAAGTGAGAGGATAGGCATTGCCTGTGGCTATCTCGAAACGGAAGAGATTTTTATCGCCCGCCGGCCCCAGACAAACCAAGAGCGAGGCGCCATCCGGCGACCAGGATAGGCTTCCGGTAGCGCCTTCTACGGCATGTGTCAGCCGGCGCGGAGGGCGATCGAGATGATGCACGTCGAGCAGGTAGATCTCGTGGGCATTCGGTTGCGAGGTTGCCATGGCAAAGGCGATCGATCTCCCGTCGGGCGACCAGGCAATTCCGACAATGTTTCGCTCAGCGAGATAGAGCGGGCGTGGATCTTCTCCAAACGGCCCCATGACCCAGATGGCTATTGGGGTATTTCGGACGCGGTTGAGAAAGATGATCTGCGAGCCGTCGGGGGAGAACTTTGGCGAAAAAGCATTGCCGATGTAGGTGGTCAAGCGTTGAATCTGTCCATCAGCAATCTGGTAGCGAAACAGATCGAAGTAATCGCCTTCGTTGCGGGCAAAGACGATGGCGCTCATGTCGGGCGCAAAGGTGGGATAGTAGCTGTGAGATAGGCCGTCGGTGAGCTGCGTGTAGTCGCTGCCATCAGCGTTGACAGCACAGATCTGGTTGATGTCGTTGCGGGTGCAGGTGAAGACGATCCGTCCCCCGAATTGGGCATACACTGAGGTCGGGGTGGGCGTCGGGGTGGAAGTGGGGACGGGGGTGTTGGTGGGGAGAGTTTGCGGATCGATCGGCAGGATTGGCTCCACCTGAGGGACCGGGATCAACCAGGCCATCAACAGCAGCAAACCGAGCACGATCACGCTGAGCGGCAAGGCGCGGCGCCGCGGACGACGGAACAGCTTGTGACGTCGTCGGCCTTGGGTGTACTTGCCGTCCAAGGCAGGGAGGGGCATACCCCGATTCTACAACCGATGTGAAGGTTATTCCCCGTATGTTTCGATCAGTCGCAGGTAAGTTTGGTGAGCATCTGGCTCTATGTGGGTGATCTCAAAGCCTACGTGATAGAAATTGGGCATGATCTCATCTGGCTGAACCCACTTTGTGCGTGCGGAGAAGAACAGGAACAACCTGTCCGAGACCTCGGGCGTGAGTTCTATGTACAGAGAAAGTTCTTCTCCCACCGATAAGGGCGTGGAGGTCTCCAGTTGTAATCCATCTGGGCTGATGTCCACCAGATGGCCGACGAGGCGCCCGGTCTCGTTTTCTAGGACAGGCATATAGTAGCCAAACTTCTTGCGCGAAGCGCGTCGCCGTTCCTGGGGAGAGATGGGCTTTTTCATGGCTGTTTTGCAAAGGTTGGTCTAGGATGAGTATAAGGGTGGGATTATTGAAAATCAATAGCAAAAGGGTACTATCTAGAATTTTTGGATTGTCTTCCTGCAGTGCATATCGTATAGTAATGGGCATGCAGACCCTCGAAGTTCCCATCTCGGGTATGGATTGCGCTGAGTGTACGGTGCCCGTTCGAGAGGCGCTCGCTTCGTTGCCAGGGGTAGATCAGGTAGAGGTCTTTTTGGCTTCGGAAAAGGCGATTGTTCGGTTTGACCCGCAGCAGGTCACGCTCAACGACCTGCGCGCGGCCGTGGCTGCGGCCGGCTACTCGATCCCGAACGACCCCCAGCCGGCTGAGGTGACTCCCGGTCGGATCCACCCCCTGGAGTTTTCTCGCCGCGTCTTGATCCTGCTCGGTGTGTCGTTTGCGATGGTTCTGTTGGCGGCCATCGTCGGCGAAGGGTTGGGGGTGTTCGAATCGATCACGCAGCGCATCCCCTGGCCGCTGGGGCTGGCCCTAACGCTAGCGTTTGGTTGGCCGGTGTTTGTCAATGTGGCGCGCGCAGCTTGGCGGCGTCAGATCATCGCCCATACGGTGATGACCTTGGGAGTGATCGCTGCGGCAGCCATCGGCGAGTGGATCACGGCTGCATTGGTGGTGTTCTTTATGCGGGTTGGAGATTACACAGAGCGTTTCACCACGAACCGTGCTCGCCGAGCTATCAAAGACTTGATGGCGTTGGCGCCGCGCACGGCTCGCGTCGAGCGGGAGGGACGGGAGGTGGAGGTCTCGATCGCAGAGGTGAGGCACGGCGAGACGGTGGTGGTCCGGCCTGGGGAACGCATCCCGGTAGATGGGATCGTGCTCGAGGGGCGCTGCGCCGTGGAGACGTCGGCAATCACTGGCGAGGCAATGCCGGTCGACGTGGGACCTGGAGATCGGGTATTTGCTGCCGCAATTGTGCAAGCGGGCAGCATGCGCATCCAGGTGACGCATGTGGGCGGGGAAACTGCGTTTGGGCGGGTGGTAGCGTTGGTGGAGCAGGCCGAGGGCCATCGGGCTGAGGTGCAACGGCTGGCCGATCGTTTTTCGGGTGGGTATCTTCCGGTGGTGGTGGGGATGGCGGCAGCGACGTTTTTGTGGAGGGGCGATCTGTTGGCGACGGCGGCGGTGTTGGTGGTGGCTTGTTCGTGTGGGTTTGCTTTGGCTACGCCGATCGCTATGTTGGCTTCGATCGGCTCAGCAGCCCGACGCGGGTTGTTGATCAAAGGGGGGAGGTATTTGGAGGCGCTGGCTCAGGCCGATGTGTTCTTGGTGGATAAGACCGGCACGCTGACCCTGGGCCGGCCCCAGATCACCGATGTGGTGGCGCTGAACGGTTTAAGCGAGGCAGAAGTGCTCTCGCTGGCAGCGTCTGTCGAGCGGTATTCGGAGCATCCTCTGGCTCGGGCGGTGTTGGAGGCGGCACGGGCGCGTGGGGTGGATGTGGAGCCGGCCTCGGAGTTTGAGTCGGCCGCAGGGTTGGGGGTGCAGGCTCGGGTTCGGGGGCGAATCGTGAAGGTGGGGAACGCGCGCTTGCTCGGGCAGGAGATGGCGCTTGGTGCGGAGTTTGAGTCGCAGGGCAAGACGGTCTTGTTTGTCGAGGTGGACGGTGTCGTGGCGGGAGTGTTGGCGGCGACCGATGTTTTGCGGCCGGAGGCGGCTGAGGCGTTGCAGATGTTGCGCGCGATGGGGTTTCGCACGATGGAGTTGCTCACCGGTGATCATGAGCAGGCGGCGGCGGCTCTAGCGTCGTCCTTGGGGGTGAGGTATCGGGCACGGCTTTTGCCGGCCGAGAAGATCGAGGTGGTGCGCGCGTATCAGCGCCAGGGGCACAAGGTGGTGATGGTGGGCGATGGGGTGAACGATGCGCCGGCCCTGGCGCAGGCCGATGCAGGGATCGCAATGAGCGGAGCAACGGATATTGCGATGGAAGCCGGCCATGTAGTGTTGTTGCGCCCGGATTGGCGGTTGGTGCCTCAGGCGGTGCGCCTTGCTCGGCGAACGATGCGCGTGGTCAGGGGTAATTTGCTGTTTACGATGATCTATAACTTGGTGGGGCTTTCGCTGGCCGCCCTGGGGTATTTGCCGCCGATCTTTGCTGCGGCGTTGCAGTCGCTGCCCGATGTGGGGATTTTGTTGAATTCGTCGCGGTTATTGCGCCAGGAATAGAGGGGGGTTAGACGATGGTGACCTCAGCTCCTTCGTAGCTGGGCTCGAGTTCGAAGATGCGAGCGCTGAGGCCGGCCTGTTCGAAGGCACGCTTCATGGCGATGCCGATGGCTGGGTCTTGTTTGGCGGTGAAGGCGATCAGGCTGGGGCCGGCGCCAGAGAGGGCCACGGCTGCTGCGCCGGCCTGACGGGCCGCTTCCATGGCGGCTTGTGCACCTGGGATGAGGGGGATGCGATAGGGCTGATGGAGCATGTCGCTCATGGCTTTGCCGAGTAGGTCAAGGTTGCCGGTGCGCAGGGCTTCGGTGACCAGTACGGCGCGGCTGATGTTGTAGATGGCGTCCTTGCGGTCCACTTGTTTGGGCAAGATGGCGCGCGCCTGTACGGTAGGGAAGTCGAAATCGGGCAGGACGACTGTGGCGTGAATGGGGGAGCGATTGGCCTTGGCCGGCAGCTTGAGGGAGATGACGCGTCCGTCGTGCACGATGGAGGCCACCAAGCCGCCCAACATGGCTGGGGCGACGTTGTCGGGGTGGCCTTCGGTTTCAATGGCCAGGCGCAGGATCTCTTCCTCAGTGAAGGGAGCGCCTAGGAGGGCGTTGGCCCCTAGCATGCCGGTGAGCAGGGCGGCGGAAGAGGAGCCAAGCCCCGAGCCGATGGGGATGCGGTTGCGGCAGTGGATGTGTAGACCGGTGCACGGTTTTTTGACCAGGTTGTAGATTTGCAATGCAGTTTGGACGATCAGGTTTTCGGCGTTGGTCGGGAGTCTGCCTTGTCCCTCGCCTTCGATGGCGACGATGATGCGGCGGTCTTCTGCGGCGATGAATTCGGTTTCGTTCCATAGGTTGAGGGCAAGGCCCAGGGCGTCGAAGCCCGGACCGAGATTGGCGGTGGTGGCTGGGACTTTTACCAGGATTTTCATGGGACATCTCTCCTCAGCTTAGGATGGCTTTTTCGAGAGCGTGTAGCTCGGGTGGAACGCGAAGCGGTTCTGGGATGAGGTTGGTGATGATGTCGGGGTCTTTTAGGCCATGACCGGTGCAGACGATGACGATGGATTGGCCTCGGGGGTCGAGCCGGCCGCTGGCGATCTCATGGGCGAGACCGGCCAGGCCGGCGGCCGAAGCCGGCTCTACCCAGATGCCCTCCAGGGCGGCCAGTTGGCGTTGAGCATGGAGGATGGCGTCATCGCTCACGGCAATGATGCGCCCACCGGACTCTTTGGCGGCTTGGAGGGCCTGTTGACCACGGGCAGGTCTGCCGATGCGGATGGCCGTGGCTACGGTTTCGGGATGCTCAACGGGATGGCCGAGGACTAGGGGAGCCGCGCCCTGGGCTTGTACGCCGAGCAGACGGGGCAAGTTAAGGGCATGGCGATGGTGGTATTGTTTGAAGCCGGCCCAGTAGGCGGTGATGTTTCCGGCGTTGCCCACAGGCAGGCAGAGCCAATCCGGGGCGCGGCCGAGGGCATCACAGATCTCGAAGGCGGCGGTTTTCTGGCCTTCGATGCGGTAGGGGTTGATGGAGTTGACCAGGGCGATCGGGTGTTTTTCGCAGATGGCCACCACCAGGCGAAGGGCGTCGTCGAAGGAGCCTTCGACCTGTAGCACTTGGGCCCCGTAGGCGATGGCGCCGGCCAGTTTGCCGGCGGCCACTTTGCCCTGGGGGATGAGGACGATGGATTTCATGCCAGCGCGGGCAGCGTAGGCAGCGGCCGAGGCGGCGGTGTTGCCGGTGCTGGCGCAGATCACCGTCTGTACACGGCGGCCGGCGGCTTCGCTGAGGGCAGCCGTCATGCCGCGATCTTTGAACGAGCCGGTCGGGTTGAGGCCTTCGTATTTGATGTACAGCTCAAAGTCGCCGCCCAAGGCATTGGCCAGGCGCCGGGCCGGGATAAGCGGTGTGTTGCCTTCGAGCAAGGTGACTGGCCGAGTGTGAGCAGGCAGGTCGAGCAGAGCGCTGTAGCGTTCGAGAACCCCACCGTATGGCATGGCAAATTATCCTTGGGGAAGATTTGGTCAAGTGTACCATAGGTGAGGGAGGAGAGTGGGAGAAGGGAGCGCGGGAGAGGAGAGGGGTTATGTCATTGGCATGTGGTGTCGGGCGGCGTAGTGGCCGGTGACGAAGTGGGAGAGTTGCCGCTCTATGTCGGTTAGTAGCCCCGAAGCGCCGATGCGGAACAGTTGAGGGGTGAGCCAGGGGTCTCCCAGTTCTTCTTTCATCAGGATTTGCCATGCCATGGCTTGTTTGGCCGTGCTGATGCCGCCTGCCGGCTTGAAGCCAACGGCGTGGCCGTAGCGCTCTTGGTAGTCACGAATGGCGCGCGCCATCACAAGGCCGACTTCTAGAGTGGCGTTGACGGCCTCTTTGCCGGTGGAGGTCTTGATGAAATCGGAGCCGGCCATCATGGCCACCAGGCTGGCTTGGTACACCTGCCGCAGGGTGGCTAGTTCGCCAACGGCTAGAATGGTCTTCATGTGAGCTGGGCCGCAGGCAGCGCGGAAGAGACGCAGTTCGTCGTATAGGGCTTGCCAGTTTCCAGTCAGCGCGTAGCTGCGCGAGATGACCACGTCTACTTCGCGCGCGCCGGCCTCTACGGCCTGCTCGATCTCTTGGATGCGCTGAGGCAGGGGCGTTTGGCCGGCCGGAAAGCCAGTCGCCACCGAGGCCACTGGAATGTTGCTGCCGCGCAGGGCTTCTACTGCATCGCGCACTCGAGATGGATAAACGCATACTGCAGCAGCAGTGATGTGTTCTTGGCCAAGATTTAGGCGTTGCAGTAGGTCAGGACGCAGGGGTTGTTTGGCCTTGGCGCATAGGCGATGGATGCGGCCGGGAGTGTCGTCGCCGGCGAGTGTGGTCAGGTCGATGCAGGTGATGGCGCGCAGCAGCCAAGCGGCTTGCCAGTCTTTTTTCACGGTGCGGCGGCCGGCTAGGGAGGCGATTCGACGTTCAACAGCACTGCGATTCACCTGGGCGCTTAGCACCCAGTCCAATTCTAGTGGAACGCCGGGGTTGCGGGAAGAGGGAGGCGACATGGAAGGCTCCATAAGAGGGTGTGGGGATATTTTAACCGAAAGTGGGGTTGGGGGATTGAGGTGGTTGGGGAGGGTGAGAGGGGGAGTGATTGTTCTAAAGTTGGTAAAAGATTAGGTGAACTAGCAGGGATGGTAGCAGAGGGGGATGAAGGTTTTGGTTGAGGAGAACTTTTATGGTAAAATGCTCATCAGGCACGCGCCCAGGCTGTTGGGCTTCTTTTTTGCTTAGAGTTTGTGAAAAGTTGTACTTATCTGGTCAGCGGATGACCCTTGTGTTATACTTACGCACGCTGACAGTTTCGCTTTCCGAGGAGACCATGCTACTGGAATACGCTGCCATCGCATTGCTCATCGTGCTGTCCACCGTTATTGGTCTGATTGCTATTGGGTTGGGGGAATTGTTCGGGCCGAGGCGTAAATCTATCGTCAAGGATGAACCATATGAATCGGGAATGATCCCGATCGGGCCGGGTACGCGGCGGATGCCGGTACGGTTCTATTTGATCGCGGTGTTGTTTATTCTGTTTGATATTGAGGTGGTGTTCTTCTTGCCGTGGGCGATTGTCTTTCGCCAGCTCGGGTTATTGGCCGTGCTGGAAATGTTTCTGTTTATTTTGATCTTACTGGTTGGTTATGTGTATGCTTGGAAGAGAGGAGCGTTGGAATGGGAGTAGAGCGCAAGCTTGGAAATATGGGGATCGTAACCACCACCCTGGAAGAGGTGGTGAATTGGGCGCGTACCCGCTCCATGTGGCCGATGTTGTTCGGCCTGGCGTGTTGCGCAATTGAAATGATGGCAGCCCAAGCCCCCAACTACGATATGAGCCGCTTTGGGATGGAGTTGATGCGTGCCAGCCCACGCCAGAGCGATCTGATGATTGTGGCCGGGCGAGTCTCACGCAAGATGGGTCCGGTGTTGCGCCGTTTGTACGATCAGATGCCTGAACCTAAGTGGGTGATCGCCATGGGCGATTGTGCGTCGTGTAGTGGGGTGTTCAATAATTACGCCCTGTTTCAGGGGGTAGATGAGGTGGTGCCGGTCGATGTGTATGTGGCCGGCTGCCCTCCTCGGCCGGAGGCCTTGATCCACGGCGTGATCGCTCTGTATGAGAAGGTCAAGGGCGAAAAGTTCAAAGACTTGGTGGACAAAGCATAGCGGCAGGATGACATTATGGATAGCAAACTTCAAGCCGTCGTACAACGACTCCAGGAGAGGTTTCAAACCCCTGTTGAGGAGTTTCGTGAAGAAGCGCATGTGTTTGCCCAGCCGGATCAGATCGTGGACGTGTTAACCTGGTTGCGCGATCGGGAAGGCTTCGAGATGTTGTCCACGATCACTGCAGTGGATTATTGGCCTCAACAGGCTCCCCGCTTTCACGTGGTGTATCTTCTCAATTCGCTGAGTCAGAATCTCACTATTATGGTGCGCGTGCCGGTGGATGGCGATCGGCCGGAAGTGCCCACTGTAACCGGTTTGTACCTGAATGCAAACTGGCGCGAGCGCGAGGTGTGGGATATGTTCGGCATTCGCTTTGTCGGTCATCCAGATCTGCGCCGCATTCTGATGCCGGCCGATTGGGAAGGGCACCCGTTGCGCAAGGATTATCCCCTGGGCTATGAAGAGCCGCAGTTCACGTTCAACTATGAAGAAATCAACCGGCAGAAGCCATATGCCAAAGAGTGACTGCCGGCCCACAAGGGATAACTTTATCTTTGACTCGAGCTCGACGAACTGCATCGCCGAGCTCATTTGAGAGAGCCTATGGTTCAGATTGAAGAAGTCACCCTGGATCAACTTCGACATTTGGTCTCTGAACGCGCCGTTCACGGCGAGACCATGTTGCTCAATATGGGGCCTCAGCACCCGTCAACCCACGGTGTGCTGCGCCTACTGCTCGAACTCGATGGCGAGATCATAGTGAATTGCATCCCAGATATCGGCTATCTCCACACCGGTATCGAGAAGAACATGGAAGCCAAGACCTACCAGAAGGCCGAGGTGATGACCGATCGGATGGATTATCTGAATCCGATGGGGAACAACTTGGCCTACTGTATGGCCGTGGAGAAACTGGTCGATCTGGACGTGCCTCCGCGTGCCCAGGCGCTACGGGTGATTTTGGTTGAATTGCAACGCATTGCCTCGCACCTGGTATGGATCGGCACCCATGCGCTGGACCTGGCAGCTATGTCCATGTTCATGTATGCCTTTCGGGAACGCGAGCAAATTCTGGATATTTTCGAGCTGGTATCAGGACAGCGCATGATGACCACATATATCCGGCCGGGAGGGGTGTGGCGCGATGTTCCGGTAGAATTCGAGGCCATGGTGCGCGAGTTTGTGCGTACTTTTCCGAAGCGAGTTGATGAATACGAGGCCTTGCTCACGCGCAATCCGTTCTTCTTAGACCGTTTGCTCGGCATTGGTCGGCTTTCTAAGGAGAAAGCCTTGCAATATGGTGTTAGCGGCCCCATCCTGCGCGCCAGCGGGGTCGAGTGGGATTTGCGCAAGAAGCGACCGTATATGGGTTACGAACAGTATGATTTCAACGTGCCGGTGCGCACGGAGGGCGACAACTATGCGCGCTTCTTGGTTCGGGTGCAGGAAATGCGTGAATCGCTCAAGATCATCGAGCAAGCGCTGAACAAGTTGCCCATGGGGCCGGTGCGCTCGAACAATCGTAAATTTGTTCCGCCACCTCGCTCAGAGATCGGGGTGAGCATGGAAGCCTTGATCCACCACTTTGTGTTGTGGACGGAGGGCTTCAAAGCCCCGAAAGGAGCCATCTATTCGGCTGTGGAAAGCCCGCGAGGCGAGTTGGGTGTGTACCTGGAGAGCGATGGAGGAACCAAGCCATATCGGATTCACATGCGAACCCCATCGTTTGAAAACCTGTTCGTGATTGCAGAATTGGCCCGTGGGCATTTGATTGCCGACTTGGTGGCGATCATTGGCTCGATTGACTTCGTGCTGGGAGATATTGACCGATGAGTTTGGCTGAAACCTATCCACAGGAAGTGCAACGCATTTTGGCCAAGTATCCGCCGGAGCACAAACGCTCGGCAGTGATGCCCTTGTTGTATCTGGCCCAGCGCCGGGATGGTTATATTACGAAAGCGGCCATGCAAGAGATCGCTGAGTTTTTAGAGATGGACGGGACGGAGGTCGCTTCGATCGTCGGGTTTTACACCTTGTATCACGATAAGCAAGAGGGCAAGTATCGCATGCAGGTGTGCAACGATCTGCCCTGCGCTCTGCGTGGTGCCGATACATTCCTTGAGGGGCTGTGTGAGAACTTGGGCATCCGCTTGGGCGAAACCACGCCGGATGGTCTGGTCACCCTCGAAGCGGTGATGTGTATTGGCGCGTGTGATCGGGCGCCGGTCTTTCAGATCCAAAGCCCAGAACGAATCACGTACTACGAGAATATGACGATAGAGCGCACTTTAGAGTTGATCGAGGCGCTCAAGAAAGCTCAGGGCGAGACGACCTGAGTCGAGTTCAAAGATCGGTTCGTTGATTAGAGATTGTATGGAAGAAGAACCTTATGGCACACATTCTGCTTCGTCATCGTGATATTCCAGATATTCATCAGCTTGATGTGTACCGTCAGCATGGCGGTTTTGAGGCCTGGCAGAAGGCGGTCATTTCAATGACGCCCGAACAGGTGACCGAGGTGGTCAAGGCTTCGGGGTTGCGCGGTCGCGGTGGTGCCGCCTTTCCCACCGGTGTGAAATGGGCTTTCATGGACAATCGCAATTGGCCACACTATGTGGTAGCCAATGCCGACGAGTCTGAACCGGGGACGTTTAAGGACCGCGAGATTATGGAGAAAAACCCCTTTCAGTTTTTGGAGGGGGTGGCCATTGCTTCGTATGCGGTACAGGCCCATACTGCTTACATTTACCTGCGCGGTGAGTATTGGCATATTGCCGAGTGGCTCGATCAAAAGATTGCAGAGATGGAAGCCGCCGGCCTGTTGGGCGATCGGCTATTTGGCAGCGATTATTCCTTGCGTATTTACACCCATCTGGGCGCAGGCGCCTATATCTGCGGCGAGGAGACGGCCCTGCTCGAGTCGCTGGAAGGCAAGCGCGGTCAACCCCGGATTCGTCCACCCTTCCCGCCCTCGTTCGGTCTATATGGCAAACCTACAGTGGTCAACAACGTGGAGACGCTGACCAACGTCCCGCCGATCCTGACTTATGGCGCAGAATGGTACCGCTCGCTGGGGACGGCGGACAGCGCCGGCGTGAAGGTTTTCTCGCTTTCTGGACGGGTGAAGAAGCCGGGCAACTATGAATTGCCCTTCGGCAAGACTTTCCGCGATCTGATCTACGGCGGAGGCGGCGGTATTTTGGACGATCGCCCGATCAAAGCCATCATGCCGGCCGGCGCCTCTTCCTCGCTGATTGTGGCCGACGAAAAAGCCCTTGATACTCCCCTAGATTATGCTTCGGTGCGCGCCTTGGGGTCTGACCTGGGTTCGGGATCGGTCATCGTGATCGATGATACAGTGAGCATCGAATGGGTGATCCGCAAGACGGTGCACTTCTTCAAGCATGAATCGTGTGGCAAGTGTACCCCCTGCCGCGAGGGCAATTACTGGATGTTAAGGATTCTCGATCGCCTGGAACGCCGTCCCAAGAAGGAAGACGTACAGCTCCTTTATAACGTCGCCCGACAGATGCAGGGCAAATGTCTGTGCGCCCTGGGAGAGTTCGCTATTATGGCGGTGATGACGGGCATCGAGCGGTTCCCACAAGATTTCGTGGACTCATCGCAAACGTAAGTCTGGGAGCATTCCATGACCGACGTAACTTTGACGATAGACGGCAAGCAAGTGACGGTTCCGGCTGGGATTACGATCGTGGATGCGGCCAAACGGGCCGGCATCGACATCCCGGTCTTTTGTTATCACCCGAAGTTGGAGCCGGCCGGGATGTGCCGCATGTGCTTGGTGGAGATCGGCCGGCCGATTATCGATCGCACCACCGGGCAGCCCGTGCTCGATGAGCAAGATCAACCCAAGATTCAGTTTATGCCGAAATTGGAAACCGCTTGCACCAACCTGGTTTCTGAGGGCATGGTGGTCAAGACACAGCATACGTCCGAAAAAGCGCGTCAAGGACAGGGGGAGATTGTGGAATTTCTGCTGACGTCTCATCCCTTGGATTGTCCGATCTGCGATAAAGGCGGCGAGTGTCCGCTACAAGACTTGACGATGCGCTATGGGCCGGCAGAAAGCCGCTTCTTGTACGATGAGAAGCAACGCTTGGCAAAACACGTCCCATTGGGCGAGTTGATCTGGCTGGATCGGGAGCGTTGTATCCAGTGCGGTCGTTGCATCCGCTTCCAAGAGGACATTGCCGGCGAGCCTGTGATCGGGTTTGACAAACGCGGTCGGACGACTCAGATCATCACGTTCACCGAGCCGGGGTTCGACTCGATCTTTTCCGGCAACACGACTGACATCTGCCCGGTGGGGGCGTTGACCACAGCCGATTTTCGCTTCGGAGCGCGCCCATGGGAGTTGACGCCCGTGACTTCGATCTGTTCCCAGTGTGCGGTGGGATGCAATATTGTCTTCAGCACCCGCCGCGAGGCCCGGGCCGGCGGTCGAATCGTGATCAAGCGCGTGATGCCACGCCAGAATGAACAGGTCAACGAGATCTGGATTTGCGACAAGGGGCGTTTTGCCCATCATTACCTGGAAACGGATCGTCTGACCAAACCCCTATGGCGCCGGGACGGCGATTTACAACCCACCTCTTGGCAGGAAGCGCTTGACCTGACTGCCAAGCGGCTTTCCGAAGCCGGAAGCGACCTGGTGATCCTGGCCTCGGGGCGGCTTTCCAACGAAGACTTGCTTAATCTGAAGTTGTTGGCCGATATGGCCGGTGGTCAGGCCTTGCTCTATACCCACATGGGTGGCGGCGAAGCTACCACGTTGTTTGGCGTCTCCCGCGGCTTTGATTTAGGGCATCTGGGCGCTGGGGATGTCATCGTGGTGGCCGCGTCTGACCTGTACGAGGAGGCTCCAATCTGGTGGTTGCGGGTGAAAGCGGCCGCGCAGCGCGGTGCTGATCTGATCGTTGCCAACCCGCGCCAGACCAAGTTGGACCGCTACGCGCGCTGGGTAGTGCGCTATGCCTACGGCGATGAAGCTCAGTTGGTCGAGAAGCTCAAGGCCGATAGCGGTGTTTCGCAGGCCCTGGCCGGCGCTTCGCGCTTGGTGATTTTCTTCGGAAGCGAGGGCGTGGGTCAAGAGCAATCTTCAACGCTAGCGTTCTCGCTGGCGCAGTTGTTGCAGGAGAACGGCCACGTCGCAAAACCGGGCAGTGGCTTGATCGGTGTGTGGCCGCGCCCCAACGATCAGGGTGCCTGGGAGATCGGTTTCCGGGCTATGGATGACCTGGCCGAACAGATGCGGGGCAAGGGGCTGTATATCGTCGGCGCCGATCCGGTAGGAGACGATCCGGCTTTGGCGGAGGTGGTGCGGGCGGCGCGGTTTGTGGTCGTGCAGGAGATTCGGTTCACTGAGACGGCGCGCCTGGCCGATGTGGTGTTACCCGCTCAAACCTACGCCGAACGTGAGGGGACGTTTACCTCGGGCGAGCGACGAGTACAACGCTTCTACGCCGCCCTGCCGCCGATGGGAGAAACCTATCCCGACTTTGTGATCACCGCTCATCTGGCGCAGGGGATGGGGTATGTCCTGGAAGGCAGCTCATCGGAAGGGGTGTTCAATCACCTGGCGCGGACGGTGAGCGCCTTCAAAGGCCTGACGTATGCTCAACTGGCCGAAGCGGCGGAACAGTGGCCGATCACCGGACGGGCACACTATTATTTCTCTGGCACGGTACATCCCAACCGCGAGGGCTTGGGTGTTGCGCTGAGCAATGCCGCCGAGCGCGGCGAACCGCTGGCCTTGCCGTCAGTTGAAGCAGGACCGGCCCAGCGCCCACAGGAAGGGGAGTGGCTAGCCGTTCCGGTCACTCGCGCCTATGATCGCGGCTCTACGGTGTGGCCTTCGAGGTTGTTGACACAGCGCATTGGGCAAGCGGCGGTCTATGTGAGCTCGGCTACGGCGGAGGCGTTGGGGGTAGCTGCTGGGGAAAGTGTCCAGCTCAGTTGGAATGGTCACCAGGTCGAGGTCGTAGTGCGCATTGATGAGACGATCCCGCGTGGGGTGTTGCTCACGCCGCGTAGTTGTGGCGTGCCTCTGTTTGAGCCGACCTTCCTATCAGTCGAAGTGGCAAACACGGTGCGAGGGTAGCGTATGGATTGGGCGCTGTTCTGGGAATGGCTGATTAAGTCGCTGGTGGTGATCTTCACCTTGCTGGGTGGCTTTGCGTATTTGACGTTGTATGAACGGCGTTTGCTAGCGCGCATTCAGGTGCGGATCGGCCCCAACCGGGCCGGCCCACAAGGCTTGCTCCAACCGATCGCCGACGCAGTGAAGCTGATTTTCAAGGAGGAACTCACACCCGCCCGGGTGTATCGGGCAGTGTTCTTCCTGGCGCCGGTGGTGACCATGGTGCCCTCGATTGTGATTGCCGCCGTGATCCCGTGGGGAACGTCGTTCACCTTGGGCGGGCGGACGATCACGTTGTATCTGGCGGATATTAACGTCGGTGTGTTGTATCTGATGTCGGTGGCATCGATCGCTGTGTACGGGATCGTGATGGCCGGCTGGTCGAGCAACAACAAGTATGCCATGCTAGGCGGTTTGCGCTCATCGGCTCAGATGATTTCCTATGAGCTGACTCTAGGGCTGATGTTTGTGGTGGCCATCTTGATGGGCAACTCGATGCGGATGATTGACATCGTGGAAGCCCAAGGCGAGATGTGGTTCGGCGTGATCCAGCCGATTGGGTTTTTGCTGCTCTTCTTGACCACCCTGGCCGAAGTCAACCGTCATCCGTTCGACATGCCGGAGGCCGAGCAGGAACTCACCGCCGGTTATCACACCGAGTATTCGGGCATGAAGTTCGCGCTGTTCTTCATGGCGGAATATCAGAAGATGATCGTGGTCAGCATGATCGGCGCCAGCTTGTTCTTGGGCGGGTATCGTGAGTTCTGGTTCTTGCGCGATACGTTTTTGAGCGTGGATCGAGCATGGTTTTTGGGTCCGGTCTACTTGTTTGCAAAGGTGATTGTCTTGTTAGGGGTGATGATCTGGGTGCGGGCTACGTGGCCGCGCATTCGCTACGATCGCTTGATGGCGCTGGGATGGAAGATCTTCCTGCCTCTTTCGCTATACTTGGTGTTTGTAACGGCTATTGGGATCATTTTGGAGGCTTATTGGTTGATCACCTTGCTGTCTGTCTTGGGTGGTTTGGTAGCAGTGGCGGTGATTTATGTGGATTTGAGGAGAAAGTACTATGCGCGTGCTTGAACCGATGATTGAATTGGGTCGTGGGTTGTGGACGACGTTTAGGCAGACGTTTTTTAACCCGGTAGTGACGGTTTCGTATCCGGAGGTGAAGCGCCCGGTGCGACCGCGCTTCCGCGGACGACATATTTTGCGACGCTACGAGAACGGCTTGGAGCGTTGCATTGGCTGTTCGCTGTGTGCGGCCGCTTGCCCTTCAGATGCGATCTTCGTTGAGGCGGCTGAGAATACCGATGAGGCGCGCTATTCGCCGGGCGAGCGCTACGCCTCTACGTATGAGATCAATATGTTGCGTTGTATCTTCTGTGGGTTTTGTGAGGATGCATGTCCCACCGAAGCGATCGTACTGGGTGACAACTATGAGTTGTCGTTTACCAGCCGCCATGAAGCAATTTACACCAAAGAGATGCTCTTGGAGCCAACTCCTTCGCCGGAATTGACTACCCCGCAGCGGGTGCCGGCCGGCATGTACACGCGCGCGGTGCCCGAGATGAGCGACCCTAAGGGGTAAGGAATAGATCCATCGCCTGGGATTGCCTATGACTCTTGACTTGATCTTGTTTCTAGTTCTGGCCGTGATAGCCGTTGCAAGCGCTTTGGGGATGTTGCTCAGCCGAAATGCGGTGTATTCGGCGCTCTTCCTGGTGCTGAACTTTGTTACGGTGGCGGCGTTTTATCTCTTGCTCGGAGCGCCCTTGATCGCCATGACTCAGGTGACGGTGTATGCCGGCGCCATCATGGTGTTGTTCTTGTTCGTGATCATGTTGCTGGGTGCCGAGCAGCTGGGGCCCACTGGTGTGTTGCCCTGGCAGCGCCCCTTGGCGATCGTCTTGGCGTTGATGTTAATCATCGAGATCGGTTATTTGTTGATTGCCCGTAGCCCGGCAGTGAGTTTGCTCTCTCCGCCGCCGTCAGCGGTGAACACCACTGACTTTTTGCGTCAGATGGGCGAGATGTTGTTTAACGAGTATTTGCTTCCGTTCGAGGTGACCTCAATTCTGCTCTTGGTGGCCATGGTCGGGGCCATTGTGTTGACCAAACCTGAGAAAGGAGGGCGCTAACTACGGGAGCGTATTTCCCGGCGCAGTGTGGCCATGATCCCGCTTAATTATTACGTGCTTCTCTCGGGCATTCTGTTCACGATCGGCGCGTTGGGCGTGTTGTTGCGCCGTAATCCGTTGGTGATGTTTATGTCGATTGAGTTGATGTTGAACTCAGCCAATCTGGCGATGGTGGCGTTTTCCAGCGCTTTGCAGCAGTTGAACGGTCAGATTTTTGTGTTCTTTGTGATCGCTGTAGCGGCTGCTGAAGTGGCGGTGGGACTGGCGTTGATCGTGCAAATCTTTAAGACGAAACACACGATCAACGTGGATGAAATGAGCAACCTGAGGGGATAGAGGAGGTGAAACGTGGAGAACCATCAAAGCCAATGCAGGGTTGGGTGGTGATCTATGCATAGCGAAGTAGCTTCTGGCGAGTTTTTCTTCTTGACTCCGTGGGTGGTGTTCTTCCCGTTAATCGGGTTGTTGATCAACCTGATCTTCGGGGGATGGTTGCTGCGCCGTCCATGGGGCGAGGCGCTGGTGGGTTGGGTGGCTAGCCTGGCTTCTGGCGCTGCGTTTGTGGTCTCGGTTTTGCTGGCATATTCGCTCTGGTTGAACCATGGCCAGACGGTCATCGTGCCGTTGGCACGTTGGATTCAGATCGGCGATCTGCAGATTGATTGGGCGTTTCGGGTGGATACGTTGTCGGTCACCATGATGTTGGTGGTGGCTGGCGTGGGCACCCTGATCCATATCTACGCCATCGGCTATATGCACGAGGATGTGCGCTATAAGGGGGATCCGCTGCGCTATCGCCGCTTCTTTGTGTTCTTCAATTTGTTTATTGTGGCGATGATGATCCTGGTGAGCGGCGATTCGTATTTGATGTTGTTTGTGGGTTGGGAAGGCGTAGGTCTGTGTTCGTTCTTGTTGATCGGTTTTTGGTATGAGATGGACACGTTGGCCCGTCCTTCGTGGGCCAACTCGGATGCGGCCAAGAAGGCATTTGTTGCCAATCGCATCGGCGATCTGGGGTTCTTGCTTGCCGGCTTTTTGATGTTCTGGTATTTCCGCTCGTTCCAGTTTGATCAGGTGTTTGAAGCGGCCCGACAGGCGCCGCCGGAGCTGATTATCGCTATTACGCTGTTCTTGCTGGTGGGGGTGACCGGCAAGTCGGCCCAGATCCCGCTCTATGTCTGGTTGCCGGATGCGATGGCCGGTCCCACGCCGGTCTCGGCCCTGATCCATGCGGCCACAATGGTGACTGCCGGCGTGTATTTGATCGCCCGTTCCGCAGAGCTCTATACGTTGGTCCCTGAAGCCCAGTATGTCGTGGCGATGATCGGTGCGGTCACTGCTTTGTTTGCCGCTACGATCGCCGTGGGACAGTATGACATCAAGAAAGTCTTGGCCTATTCCACCATCTCGCAGCTAGGCTTTATGGTGGCGGCGGTGGGGATGGGTGCCTTTGTGGCCGGCATGTTCCATTTGGTGACCCATGCGTTCTTCAAAGCGTTGCTCTTTCTCTCGGCCGGTTCGGTGATCCTGGGCTTGGAGCGCGGTCATCATCATCTGGCTCATCACAGCCACGGACATGACGAGCATCATGAAGACGTGTTCGACCCCGGCGATATGCGCAATATGGGCGGCTTGCGCAAACGAATGCCGATCACGTTCTGGTTGTATGTGATTGGCGCGCTGGCGCTGGCCGGCATCTTCCCCTTTGCCGGCTTTTGGTCGAAGGACGAGATTTTGCTGGATGCGCGTCTGCACTCTCCCACGGTGTACGTTTTGTTGAGTCTGGCTGCCTTTTTCACCGCCTTTTACATGGGACGGCAAATTTGGATGGTGTTTTTTGGCGAGCCGCGCCACGCAGCAGCAGCCCATGCGGAGGAGAGCAAGCCGATCATCACCATTCCGTTGATGGTTCTAGCGGCACTGTCTATTGTGGGTGGGGCGCTTAACCTGCCATTTAAAGGGTTCCATCACCTAGGTCATTGGTTGGAGTATACCGTTGGCGAGGTCAAAGCTCTGCCGCTCGATCTGGGTGTGGCTGGGCTCTCGACTGCTCTGGCGTTGGTAACGATTGCCGTATCGTGGTGGGTGTATGGGCGTCGCCCATCGGGGGCCGGCCAACCGGATCCGCTTCGGCGACTGGGCTGGATCTATACCGGCATGGCATACAAATGGTTTGTGGACGAAGGCTATTGGACGGTCTTTGTCCGACCGTATGTTCGCCTAGCGCATTTCCTCAGGTCTGTGATCGAGGATCGCTTCTGGCACGATTGGTTCCACGACACGGTGCTGGTGGGCACGTATAACTGGCTAGCTCACGTCGGCATGAATCGCTATGCCGATCAGCGTGGGATTGATGGGTTTGCCAACTGGTTGGGCGAGTTTACCAAACGGGTCTCGGCAACCACGCGGCGGGTTCAGAATGGATTCGTCCGCGCCTATGCCCTTTCGATCCTTCTGGGCGTGGTTGCCATCCTGGGTTACTTGATCCTTCGATAAGCAAACGTCATCGTATACATCGAACGCTTGACCGCGAGGTAGACTATGGACTTTCTTCTGCAACCCCTGACTTTGATGACCTTCTTCCCGTTGGTGGGTGTGTTGATCTTGCTCTTGATCCCGAGCGAGCATAAGAACGCCCTGCGTTGGACAGCGTTGATCACCTCGTTGATCACGTTTGGGCTTTCGATTTGGGTGTTTACTCTGTTCCGTCCCTCGGATCCTAACTTGCAGTTGGTGGCCTGCTACGATTGGTTCACCTTTGGCGATTGGACGGTGCAGTATCACATGGGCGTGGATGGCCTGTCGATTTTGTTGGTGTTGCTAACCACTTTCCTCACGTCCATTTCGATCCTTTCTACCTGGACGGCTATCCAAGAACGGGTGAAGGACTTTATGATCTTCTTCACCCTGCTTGAGACCGGCATGCTGGGCGTGTTCCTGGCGCAGGATCTGTTCTTGTTTTACATTTTCTGGGAGTTTACCCTGGTGCCGATGTACTTCTTGATTGGCATTTGGGGCGGTCCGCACCGGATTTACGCTGCGATTAAGTTCTTCTTGTATACCATGGCCGGCTCGATCTTGATGTTGTTGGCCATCCTGTGGCTGGGCATCGCTGGCCGAACGTTTTCAGTGCCCGATCTGATCGCCCAGGGCAACATCCCGCCGAATGTTCAGTGGTGGCTGTTCTTGGCGTTCGCTGCGGCCTTTGCCATCAAGGTCCCGATGTGGCCGTTGCATTCCTGGTTGCCCGATGCGCATGTGGAAGCCCCGACCGCCGGCTCGGTCATCCTGGCTGGGGTGTTGCTGAAGATGGGCACCTATGGTTTCTTGCGCTTCAATTTGCCGCTCTTCCCCGAAGCCAGCCTGCGCGCTGCCCCCTGGATCGCCCTGTTGGCCACGATCGGCATCTTGTATGGCGCAGCGGTCTCCTATGCCCAATCGGATGTGAAGAAATTAGTGGCTTTTTCCTCGGTCTCCCACCTGGGATTTGTGATGTTGGGGTTGTTCGCCCTGAACACTCAAGGGATTTCCGGGGCAATTTTGCAGATGGTCAATCATGGCTTGAGCACCGGCGCCTTGTTCCTCTTGGTGGGCATGATCTATGAGCAGACGCACACGCGCGAGATCAGGGTGTATGGCGGCTTGTGGAAGATCACCCCGATCTTCGGGACGATTATGCTGATCGTCTCGCTTTCCTCAATGGGCTTGCCAGGGCTCAATGGCTTTGTGGGCGAGTTCACCATCCTGTTGGGTGCGTTCGGTTCGCAGGCGATCGGGTCTCCCTGGTATGCTGGGCTGTCGGCGATCGGTGTGATCCTGGCGGCGATCTACATCTTGTATATGTTCCAGCGAATGTTCCTCGGCCCTCAAGGGCCGATCGTGGACGAGGTGGAGCATCATGGCCATGGGCTGCGCGATCTGAATTGGCGCGAGATCGTGACCGTATTGCCGATTTTGGTCTTCATCTTCTGGATTGGCTTGTACCCAGCGCCGTTCTTTGACCTGATGGCGCCTTCGGTCAACCAATTGGTTCAGGCCCTGTCGACGACCGCCATTGCTATGCCTTGATCCTCATCCATTCTCCAGGATGAGAGGGAGCCTCTATGCCCCAATTCACTGACATCCAAACCATCCTTCCGCTGACTGTACTTTCTGCTTGGGCCTGTGTTTTGCTCTTGCTGGACGTTTTCGTCATCCGACGCAAAGGCTTGACGGCGTTGTTGGCGGCCCTTGGCTTAGCCATCACGTTGGGTTTGACTCTCTCTCAGGCCGGCCGCACAGCCTACGGCTTCAATGGCATGGTGGCTTTAGATGGATTTTCGGTCTTTGTCAACGCCCTGCAAGTGCTCTCTGGCCTGTTGGGGATCGCCCTGGCCTATGGTTATGTGCGGCGTATGGGACTGGAGCGTGGCGAATATTACAGCTTGCTGTTGTTCAGTGTGATCGGGATGATGCTCATGGCCCAGAGCACCGATCTGATTATGGTTTTCATTGCGTTGGAGTTGCTTTCTATTCCGCTATATGTGTTGGCGGCCTTCCAACGGACCGATCCTCGCTCTGAAGAGGCGGGTCTGAAGTACTTCTTGCTGGGAGCCTTTTCGACCGGTTTCTTGGTGTATGGAATCGCCCTGATCTACGGCGCTACCGGCTCAACTCATCTCTCAACGGTGTTGAACGTCGCTTCTAGCGGGACTTCGAACCTGCTCCTCACCATCGGCGCTGCCCTGGCCCTGGTGGGATTTGGCTTCAAGGTGGCCGCCGTACCCTTCCATATGTGGACGCCAGATGTGTATCAAGGCGCACCGACCGCCGTAACCGGTTTTATGTCTTCCGGCGCCAAGATCGCCGGTTTTGCTGCTCTGCTGCGCGTCTTTTCCACTGCTTTTCCCTCTTTGGCGCCCAATTTGACCGATGTTTTGTGGGCCTTGGCTGCGTTGACGATGATCCTGGGCAATATCTTGGCCATCGCTCAGAGCGATATCAAGCGTATGCTGGCCTACTCTAGCGTTGCCCATACTGGCTATATTTTGATGGCGTTTGTGCCTTACGGCAACCCCGAGGTTGCGCCGGTTTCTTTGGCGGCCGGCCTGATCTACCTGGCGGCTTATACGATCACCAATTTTGGCGCCTGGTCGGTGGTGATCGCCCTAGAGCAGCCCGATGGTCGAGGATTGCAGATTGCCGATTACGACGGCTTGTTCTGGCGTAAGCCGGCCCTGGCGTTGGCGATGACCGTCTTTTTGATCTCGCTGATCGGTTTTCCGCCAACCATCGGCCTGGTCGGCAAGTTCTATCTCTTTCGGGCGGCCATCCAGGGTGGATTTGTAGGCTTGGCAATTATCGGCGTGGTGACTTCGCTGATCTCGGCTTACTACTATTTGCGGGTGGTTGTTAATATGTTCATGTACGAGGGCGAGCCGCAAACTAGCCATGATTCCTGGCTTGATCTAACCTGGAGTGCTATGGCTGCGGCCACCGTGGTCTTTAGCTTTTTCCCCAACTGGCTGTTTGTCTTGGCCGGCTCGGCCATGTTATTGCGCTGATGGAGGTTCGTTTTCTCTCTTGGCTTCTCTCGCGTGAAACGCACGATCCTCATCCTTGGTCTAATTGCATACATTTTAGGCGTCTCCGTCGGGTCTGGATTAGCTTTGTTGGCCACCTGGGCCGATCTGGAGGCGCAGTTTTATGGATTCTATCGCCGCGCCAACGCTTCTCTGCGCGGTGTCTCGTGTCCGGCGCTGATGAGTCCCACGGAGCAAGCTCAGGTCACCCTGCGCCTCACTAACCCGACCAGTCGGGCGCTTTCGCCGGTGGTTCGCGCTGAGATCAGCACTCCCCTGTTGCCCGAGGTCTCTCTGAATCGAGTGGACTTAGGGCCGGGCGAATCGGCCACTCTCACCTGGACGATCGGCCGGCAAAATATCGATCTGGAACGATTTATCTTTGTGTCGGTGTTGGTGTACGCTTCGTATCCCTTGCCAGATCGCCAGATCATGTGTGGGGTGTTGATTGTCCCGTCGCCGCTTCCTGGGCGGTTGCTGACTCCGCTGGCTGTGTTGGTCTCGCTGGTCGGCATGGGTATTGGGTTGTTCGTCCCGTGGCGACAGAGGGTGTCTTGGTCAGCATGGCGCACGATGCCGGCCCTGGCGGTTGTGGTAGCGGGGGCTATGGCCTTCTCGCTGGCCGGCGCTTGGGGCATGGGCATCTTGCTCTTGATCCTGATTGGTTTGTTGATTCTGATCACGCTTGGTTTGATTTTGGTTGCTGACTTGCGAGCCGAGGCGGAAGTGGGTTGAAGGGGAAAATGGTTTTTCTAAAAGACGTGACTTACTTATCCCGTAACATTTGGAGAAGATTATGCAACGTTATTGGTATCTCATCCTAGCTGTAACCCTGGCAATGGCAGGCTGCAGTTATGAAGTGGTGGCTGTTCCCGAGACCCCCAGGCCGACCGCGACCTTTACCGCAAGCTCCACCTCCACCTCCACGCCCATCCCCACTGCGACGCTCACCCCAACCATCACGCCGACCCCGACTCCGGCCTGGCTTGTGCAGGGTCCCGGGCGGATCACCTGCCCCATTCTGCTCTACCACCGGATTGACACACCCAAGCAAGAGAACCGCTACTACGTCACGCCGCAGGATTTCGAAAGCCACATGCAGATGCTTCACGACTGGGGATACACCACCATCCCTTTGTCCCTGCTGGTGCAGGCCATCACACAGGGCGCCCCCCTGCCGCCGCGCCCGGTTGTGCTGACCTTCGATGACGGCGATATCAGCGTTTACACCCACGCCTGGCCGATCATGCAAAAATTCGGTTTTATCGGCGTGGTCTACATTGTAGGCAACCGCCTGCAAGCAGATGGTTATATGAATGCGGAACAAATTCGCATCCTGGCCGAGGCTGGCTGGGAAGTGGGCAGTCACAGCATGAGTCACGCCGATTTGACCAAAGCCCACGGCAAGGGCCGCAACACCCTGACTTGGGAGGTGCGGCAGTCCCGCCTGTACTTAGAAACAGCCCTTGGCGTACCGGTGAAGACCTTTGCCTATCCCTTTGGCTTGATGGATGACGCCGTCGCGTCCAGGCCGTCAAAAACGCCGGCTACGAATCGGCTGTCGGCCTTGGCTATACGGCAGAACAATGGCCCAGTATGCTGTTCTACCTGTGGCGGCGCGAGGTGAAGAACGATTACACCATAGATACCTTTCGCCTGGTGATGCCCTGGTCGGACATCAGCGATGCCCTGAGGATGACGCCATCTGCCTCCACCGGCACACCTGCACCATAGGCGTTGGTCCTAAAAAAAATTGGTTGAATTGATAAGGGGAGATACGCCCAAGAACAACCAACGTCTTGATCCAGTGAAATGCGTTTCTTTTGAGGAAGTTCCAAGCGGCGTGCCTGATTGCCGATCTGCTGCAAACTGCCGGTGCCACGCACGTCATGACAATGGTGTTGCACTCGCCGCGGGTACATGGCTTCTTCGGCGTTCCCACCGTTATTGTATCTTCGACTGCGCTTGCCGCTCGAGCTGAGTGTTTTCGAACACCCTCGCCCCGCCCCACCTTGACAATAGGCAAAAAGTCCTGTATACTAGACTTAAATTCAGTATGCAGGACTTTTTATGTCTTCGGAAGCCGGCAATCCTTCTGTAGAGCGTGCTCTGCTTTTGCTTGAGATCCTCCTCGAGCATCCTCAGGGGGCGGAGCTGCCTGAGTTGCTCGCTCGAGTGGACATCTCACGGAGCTCGCTGTTTGTGCTGCTCAATACGCTAAAGGCGTTGGGATATGTGGAGCAGGCGGAGAAGCGCGGGCGGTACCGGGCCGGCCCTCGCCTGCTAGCTTGGCGCGCAGGTAGAATGTCGATACCCAGCTTGGAAACGGCGTTCTATCAAGAAGCCTCAGCGTTGAACCTAGCCGAGACGTTGGCTTTGGTGGTGCCGACGGCTTCGGGGGGTGTGTTGTCTGCCCAGGTGGAGGGGACATCACAGGTGCGAGTGGTGTTTGCGCCGGGCCGGCCGTTCGGCGCAGAGAGCGCCGCTGGCCAGGTGTTGCTGACTGCTCCGTCTGAAGCGGTCCTCTGCCAGGGGTATGCCCTGGTTCAATCTGACGACAGCGTAGACCTGGCGTTGCCTATCTGCCGCGATGGACGGACTCCCTCAGCAGCGCTCTTGCTCAGTGCGCCGGCCTTTCGATGGCGCGATCAGGACGTGGAACGCTTTCTGCCGCCGCTGCGCGAGATGGCAGCGCGGCTTTCGTATCGTCTGGGCGCCATGCGCTATCGTCCCTGGCAAGGTCCATCGCCAGAGGCGCCGATCGTTCGCAAAGCGTTGAGCGCCGAGGAGATCGCTGCGTTTCTGGCCGGCCCGTGGATCGCGCGCCTGGCTTGTGTGCGCCCTGATGGCTCGCCCCATGTGGTTCCCGTCTGGCAGGAGTGGGATGGGCGGTATTTCTACCTAGCTGCTTGGCAGGGATCACTATGGGCGGGATATGTGTTGGCCAACCCGTTGGTCTCGTTGACCGTAGATGAGCCTTGGCCGCCTTTGCGGCGCGTCTTGGCTCGCGGGCGGGCCATTCCGCTGGAAAGCGCGGAACTGCCTGGGGAGCTTAACGGCCTGCTCCATCGGTTGCGCCGGCGCTATCTAGGTCAGAGCAGTCCTTTGCCGACAACTGAGTGGCGCGCCTTTCGCATTACGCCCGATACCTTGACCGCCTGGCAAGGGTTGGCGTGAGGTCCTGTCGAATGAGCTTGCTGAACCGCTCGTTGGCTCTCGCCTTGCTGCTAATCGCTGCTGTCTTTGTCCTGTGGGAAGGTTGGGTGCGTTGGTATGGTGTTCCGGTCTACCTGTTGCCGGCTCCTAGTCGCGTGGTGAACACTCTGCTGGAGCGGCCGGCCTACTTCGTCGAAGCGCTGATGGTCACCCTGGGCGAAGCCTTGGCCGGCTTGATGGTCGGTGGGTTGATCGGAGTGATCATCGCCATCTTAGTCAGCCTGAATCCCGACCTGGAACGAGGAGTGATGACCTTAGCCATCCTGATCAAATCCACACCGCTGGCGGCCATTGCGCCTCTGCTCACCATCTGGCTGGGGTTTGGGGTGTTGCCCAAGGTGATCATCACCGCTTTGCTCACCTTCTTTCCGACTTTGGTGAACGTCTTGGTCGGTTTGCAGAGCGTGGAACGCGACCTGCTGGACCTGATGCGGGTATACCGGGCCACTACCTGGCAGATCCTCATCCATCTGCGTCTCTGGCTAGCGTTGCCGTATTTCTTTGCAGCGCTGCGGGTGACCGCGCCGCTTTCGCTAGTCGGGGCGGTGATTGCCGAGTGGACCGGCGCCTCTGGCGGGCTGGGGCGGATCATGTGGTTGGCCTATAGTAACCTTAACCTGCCGCCGATGTTTGCCGCCATTTTTTTGCTCTCGCTTTCCGGCATGGGCGCCTACACTGGTATTGTCTGGCTGGAGAAAAAAGTCCTGCGTTGGAACGGATAATCTTTCAGGATCGATCTCAAGAAAGGAGAGTCTTACCAACTATGCGAACCATCGTGTTCTCAATGCTGATCGCCTTGCTCTTGACATTGAGCGCCTGTCAACCTCAAGCGCCGATCGTTTCGCCGGCCCCGACCGCAGAAACGCTTGGCACAGAGAACCCGACCCAAGCACAAGCCACGACAACATCAGAACCTCCTACCGCCCAACCCTTGATCGCGCTGACCTTTATGGCCGGCTATAAACCCCAGGCCAATCTGCCTTTCGTCGGTGCCTATGTAGCGAAAGAGAAAGGGTTTTTTGCCGAACAGGGCTTGGATGTGACCATTGAACATTCTCCAGGTCGTGGAGAGCATGTGCAACTGCTGGTAGCCGGAACTGTGCAGGTGACAACGATGGACGCTGCGACCGTGCTTCAACGCCGCGCCGATCCAGGCTTGCCGGTAGTGGCCATCGCCTTGATCGGCCAGCGTGGTCAGCAAGCGTTTGCCGCCCTCAAAGAATCGGGATTGAAAACCCCCAAAGATTGGGAAGGCAAGATCGTGGGCTATAAAGGCACGCCCCCACCTGATCTGTTCGCCCTGCTTAACGCGGCCGGCGCTGATGTGAACAAAGTCAACCTTGTCAACGTAGGATTTGACCCGCGCGTGCTCTCGGAGAAGCAGGTGGATGTGTATCCGCTCTTCAAATCCAATGAGCCGTACCTGTTGCGCCGTTGGGGACATGAATTGGTGTTGTGGGATGCAGCTGACTATGGCGTGCCGACCTTGGGCTTGACCTATGTGACCAGCGAGCGCTACTTGGCCGAACAGCCCGAGCTTCTCTCCCGCTTCTTGCGTGCGGCGCTGCAAGGTATCGAGTATGCCCAGGCGCATCCTGACCAGGCGGTCGAGATCGTTCTGAAATATGCCGGCCCCGAGACCGACCCCGATCACATGCGCTACATGCTGCAGACTGAGCTGCAGGATGCCCAAAGCGCATATGGCTTTGGCTGGCAGAGCGCCGAGCAGTGGCAGGCGCTGGCAGCGATGTTGGCGCAATATCAAGCCCTGCCGGCTGAGGTGGATGTCAACAGGGCGTTCACCACGGCAATTTGGGATCAGGCTCGCTAGCTGAGGCAAGCAGAAGCCTTGCTCTGGAGCTCTGTGGCGTTCCCTACCAGGAACGCCGCAGTTTGCTTGTGCTGCTTGAGGGACGGATCGGCCCGGATCACGCCAAGACCATTGCTAGCAGGATGCCGCCGGCGATCACGCTCCCCAGTTGGCCGGCCGTGTTCGATCCCATGGCGTGCATGAGGAGATAGTTGTCAGGGTCTTCTTCGAGGGCGACACGCGCCGAGAGCCGACCGGCTATCGGGAAGGCCGAAATGCCACAGGCGCCGATCAGGGGATTGATCTTGCCACCGGTGACCCATCCCATCAGTTTGCCGAACAGCAGGCCGGCTACCGTGTCCACCACAAAGGCGAGCAGGCCGAGCATCAGCACCAGCAAGGTTTGCCATTGGAAGCCCGTGGCAGGGTCGTATACGAACTTCTCGGCGGTCATGGTAGCGCCGATCGTCAGGCCGAGGAACAGGGTGGCGATGTTGATCAGTTCGTTTTGGGCGGTCTTGGAGAGACGCTCGACCACCCCGGCCTCGCGCAGCAGGTTGCCCAGCATCAGGGCAGCGATCAGAGGGGCCGCGGCCGGCGCAATCAGGCTAACTAGGATGGTGATCAGGATGGGGAAGAGGAGGGCTGTGGTGCGTGAGACCGGTCGCGGGGCGTAGTCCATGCGGAGGCGGCGTTCGCGGTGCGTGGTGAGCAGGCGCATGATTGGGGGTTGAATGATCGGGATGAGACTCATGTACGAGTAGGCCGCGACCGCTACCGGTCCGAGAAGATGCGGGGCTAGTTTGGCGGTCACGTAGATGGCGGTGGGGCCGTCGATCGCTCCGATCACGCCGATCGAGGCGGCCTCGTTCAACGGAAATCCCAGGGCAGTCGCCAAGAGCAAGGTTCCGAAGATGCCGAATTGGCCGGCCGCTCCGAGCAAGGCCAGGTGGGGTTGGGCCAGCAGGGGGCGAAAGTCGATCATGGCGCCAACGCCGATGAAGATCAGCAAGGGGAAGAGATCGGTTTCGATGCCAGCGCGATAGATCACGCCCAGGAAGCTCTCCGGAGCGTAGACCGACATTCCCAGGTTGGCCAGGATGCAGCCGAAACCGATCGGCAGCAGTAAGACGGGCTCGTATTCTTTTGCTATGGCCAGGTAAATTAAGATGCCGCCGACGAGCAGCATGACGGCGTTGGCCCAAGTGAAGGTCAGCTCGCCGAACAGGTTGGCCAGAAGATCGGACAGGTTCATGCAAACTCCAGAAGGGGCTGCTTGTGGTTGACGGTTTGTCCTGGCTGGACCAAGATGGCGGCAATCTGGCCGGCGCGCGGGGCGCGCAGGTAGTTCTTCATCTTCATGGCCTCGATGATCAGGATCGGCTGTCCGCTTTCTACCCTGTCCCCTGGATGGACGAGGATCTCGGTAACGGTGCCGGGCAGCGGCGCCAGCAGGATCGGATCTTCGCTCTCGCTGCCTCTGATGCCGAGGCCGACAGCAGGGGGATGGGGAGCCGCAGCCGTGTCCTGACCCGGTTCGGGCATCACTTCAAAGGGTTCTCCGTCCACAAGGACTCGGATCGGTCGGGCGTTGAGATCTTCAATGACAACATCGTAGGTTTTGTCTTTAATGCGAATGCGGTAATGCATATGTCTCTCGCGTTGAAGTTATTCTCGTCGGCGTCCCATGTTGCCTTTCTGAGTCATTTGGCGGGTGCGCATGCCCAGCTGCCAGGCGTCGACGATGGTTAGCTCTGGGGGGATGATCGGCCGCGCCGTGGACCGGGCCTGGCTAGCCAGCGCTAGGGCAACGGCAATGGCCGCCGCACGCGCCTGCTCTTGCTGGATGGGGGAGGGAGGTGGCGTGCGGGCTGGCCGTTCGGGGACCAAGCGGGTCAGCAGGGCAATGCCCAAGGCCAGCAGGCCCAAGATAGCAAACACCAATCCCATGCCGACCAGGGTGATTTGCAAGACGAACGGGAGGTTGGAGGTCATGGTTTTGCAGATTGAGCGAGTTGTTCTTCTTGACGGCGCTTTTCGGCGGCGCGGAAGTATTTGATGTAGCGCATGGCGAAGTCATCTTTGCCGAGCATCAGGTCGGCGGCGCGCACTGTTTGACCGAGTTTGATCGGGTCGGTGATGGCGCAGGTAGCGCCGGCCTGGATGGCCATGGCCAGAAACACTTGGTTGGCGGTGTGGCGGTCGGGCAGGCCAAATGAGACGTTGCTGGCGCCTAGGCTGATGTTCACACCGAACTCGCGCCGTAGCAATTCGATGGTTTGCAGGGTGACCAGGGCCGCTTTGCTGTCAGAACCGACGGTCATCACCACGGGGTCAATGATCACATCTTCGGCTGGAATGCCTTTCTGCGCAGCGCGTTCCAGGATTTTTTCAGCCAAGGCCAGGCGCTCCTCAGCTGTCTTGGGGATGCCGCTCTCAGAGATGGTCAGGCCGATCACAGCGGCGTTTCGATCTTTGACGATGGGGAGGATGGCGTTCAGGGATCGCTCCTCGGCGCTGACCGAATTGACCAGGGGTTTTCCAGGAGCCACCGAGAGGCCGGCCTCCAGCACCTGTGGGCTGTTCGAGTCGATGCACAGCGGCAGGTCCACCTGCTCGGCCAGCAGGGCCACCAGGGAACGGATGGCGGTCACTTCGTCTAAGTCGGGAACTCCTACGTTGACATCCAGGACATCGGCCCCCCAGGCGATCTGGCGTTGGGCCAAGGTCAGGGCTAGTGGGTAATTTCCTTCGGTCAAGGCGGCAGCCAGTTTCTTGTTGCCGGTTGGGTTGATCTTCTCGCCAATGATCACGAACGGTTTGTCGGGGCCGATGATCACGTCTTTGCTTTTGCCTTTGAGAACGGTGTGCATACTGCCCTCCAGAACATCGGTGTGTGGGGATAGGCGGTTTCAGCTGGCGGCTAGGCCAGCCGGCAAGCGCACTGCTTCTTCCGGCGAGCTGCTCCCTGCCGACCGTCTCCAGGATGCGATCTAGCTCTCGCGTGCGCGTGGTGCAGGGCGTCTAACGAGGCGGGGGAGAGAAGCATGGGCGATACGCTCCGGAGGTCAGGCTTCTAAGAAACGGGCCAGGAACGCCACACACTTCTTTTCCGAGTCAATCACGTTCTCGAGCTTCAAGAATCCGTGCCCTTCGCCCGGGTAGAGATGGAGTTCACTGGGAATGCCCAAGGCTTGGAGTTTCCGATCGGCCTCGAGCGACTCTTCGGGCGGACAACGCGTGTCGTTTTCCCCGCAGATGAACTGCACCGGTGCTTTTACCCGATCGAGGAAGAAGAACGGTGAGCGTTCATACCACAAATCGCGATGGGTGACCGGGTCGCCCATGTTCAGAATATCCCAATACTGCAAATCGGGTCGGACGTTTTCGTGGCCAGTAAACCAGTTGAGGAAGGGGACCACTGCCGAGCCGGCCGCCCATAAGTCGGGGTAGCGGGTGAGGCAGCTCATGGTCAGATAACCGCCGTGGCTACGTCCGGTGACCCCGATCTTCTTGGGATGGGCCAACCCCTGGCGCACCAGGTACAAGGCGGCCGCTGCGCAGTCGTCGGTATCCAGCCGTCCCATCTCATAGCGGTTGGCCTTCATCCAGGCTTGGCCGTAACCGGTGGAACCGCGGTAGTTGGGTGCGATCACCGTCCATCCGCGCGAGGTCATGTGGGCGATGAGCGGGCTCCAATAGAGCCCGATGTGCCAGGCCGGCCCGCCGTGGATCACCACCACGGCCGGCGAATTTGGGCCGGCGCCCGGCGGCGCATAGAGCACGGCCGGCACCAGCGTGCCATCCATCGAAGGATAGCTGATCGCCTGAGGCTGGACGAATTGGACCGACCGCCACTCCAGCGGGAGCGAGTCGGTCAAACGGGTCAAGCGATGATCGTCTAGGGAAAACATCCAGAGGCCGGCTGGATGCTGTGGGGATTCGTGGATGAACAGCAGGGCGCGCCCATCTGGCGTGAATCGTGGACGATGAGCGAACCCCGCTTCTGGCTCCACCCGCAGCCGGCTTCCGTCCGACGAGCGGATCTCCACCCAAGCGCTTTCCCTGTGATTGTTCACCCAGGCCAAGCGCCTCCCATCGGGCGACCAGACGGGGTTGATCTTGTTCCCCTGGTCGGCGGTGAGCCATTCAATGTGCTCGTCGCTTAGCCGATAGATGCCAATCTGGGCCCATTCCCCCGACTGGGAGGAAAAGACCACGCTGTGGCCATCTGGCGACCAATCGGGCTGGGCGGCATCTAGGGCCTCAGCCCCGCCGATGCGCCGCGCTGGGCCGCCATCGAGTGGCACAATAAAGGTGCCATCGGTCTGCCATTCCTTTTCGGCCACCACAGCGATGTGACGGCCATCGGGCGACCAGCGCACGAAATGAGCCGATCCGCCGGTCTCGAAGAACGGCTTGTCGCTTGGTTGCGGCTCGTGCATGTCAAGTATGTAGAGGTCGAAGTTGTCGTGGGCATCGCAGAGGTAGGCGAGGCGACGGTTGTCGGGCGACCAGGAGTACGAAGGTTGGATGGTGAAGGGCGCGTCCGGGGTCAGATTGCGCTGCTGGCCGGTTTCTCGCTCGAAGAGGATAAGATGGAAGCGCTCACTGCCATCCAGGTCGAGGGCCCAGACCAGGCAGCGCCCATCGGGCGAGTAACGCGGGACAAATTTGCCCCCCGGCCCGGAGGAACGCTGAACGATTCGGGTCTCGGCTTGGGAAAGGGTGGTCAGGTCGAGTTCGTAGATTTCCCACAGGCCGCTCTTGTTCCAGGAGAAGGCCAGGTAGCGGCCGTCGGGAGAAATATGGTAACCACCGTGAATGTCTACTTCGGGGATGCGGAGCAGGACTTCTAGGTCGAGGATCACAGGGGCTTCCACTTTTAAGAGATGGGTTGGACCAGCGCAAGCGAGGCAGGAGGCCGACTGGCTATGGCTGAAGTCAACTGGGGGTTTCTTCTAACGCGGGCAAGGTCTTCATGCCTGCCTGGCGGGCCAAGTCTGTGACAAATTTTACCAGGTCTTGCTCGTGCCGCAGGGCGATCGCTGGGCGACGGTACTTGCTCACCAGGTCGTTCACCCGGGCCTGGGCGCGAGCCAGGGTGTCGAGCGAACCGGAGTCCTGCCAGCCGCGGATCGAGTCGCGGTCAATGATCGGGGAAGGCAGGTACTGCTCCACAGCAAACAGTTGACGGGTGATCTTTTGTTTGAGGAAGTCGGCCTTGAAGTCAATGCCTTCGAACAGGCCGGTGGCCAAGGTGTCGGTGCGGACCTGTATGCCCTCCAACAGGCGCTTGCACATGCCGATGATCTCAGCATCGATGGCTAACTTCTCGGTGCTCTGACAGGCGAGGAAGTCGAGCATGCCGGCGCCAGAGATCATGTTGATGCCGGCCAGAGCGCCCACCAAGGCGGTCATGCCGCTCTCCAGGCCGGCTTGCATGTCCACCACTTTGCTGTCGGTGGCGCCCAGGTAGCCGTGGGTGGGCAAGTTGAGCGATTTGCCGACTTGCGCATAGCCAGCATCGAGCATAGCAGTCTCGATGGCGCCCATGGGCGTGCCACCTTTGCGCATGTCGAAGATGGCCGGCGCGCCTCCCCAAACGATGGGCGCGCCTGGGTTGGCGAGTTGGTGGATGGTGATGCCGCTCAGGCATTCGGCAGCGTGCTGGACGATCGAGCCGATCAACGTCACTGGAGCCCCTGCGCCGGCCAAGGGCATGGAGACGATCTCGGCCGGCACGCTGGCGCGCGCCAAAGCGATCAAGTTGCCGGCCCCGAACGACGACCAGATCAGCGGCGGCGAGGGACAGACATCGAAGACCGCCTGAGGTTTTTCGGCCAGTTCCTTGCGCCCGCCGGCGAACAGGGCCAACATGTCGATCATGGCATCCAGCGTCGTGAGCGAGAAGGCGCCGGTCACGATCGGCTTTTCGGAAAGCATCAGCACCACGTAGAGGCGAAACAGATCGCCGATCTCCTTGGCGACGTCGTTGCACAGGACGGCTGTGGATTGGGCGTCGTACTGGGAAAGCGTCTCGGCCACTTTGACCAGGCGCGCCAGGTCGCGGGTTTCGGACGGGCGGTGTTTGCCGGTCTCTGGGTCCAGGATGTGAACGGCGGAGGAGCCGGGGTCGAAGTGCACGTCGTCGCCGCCGTAGTGCACCGTGGGCCGGCCGTTTCGATCGTAGAGATAGAACTCGGAGGGAACGGTTTCCAGCGCAGCGCGAACCACCTTCTCGGGAATGCGGACCACCTGGGTGGTTTCGTCGACGTCGGCGCCGGCCGCTGCCAGCAGTTGCCGCGCTTCCTCAGATTGGACCTTGATGCCGGGTTTTTGCATCAGTTGAAAGGCTTCGTCGAGGATGCGCGCAATTAAGGTTGGGGGGAGGAATTCCAATTTGGGGCGCATGGCTATCGTTTCGGGTGAGCGGGTATGCCAAGCTCAGACCGGGACGCGCTCTAGGGATTCGATAATTCGGTCGAGTTCGGCCGAGAGTTTGGGGTCGAGGGGATCGGGCTGGTGTTCGGCCAAGATGCGTCGGGCCTTGGCCAACGCCCAATCGCGGGCGTCGTCGCGCTTGGTTTCCCATTCGCCGTAGGGGCGGCGATCTAGGAACTCAGGCAGAAAGAGGTTGCGCATGTGTCGCTTGGTGTGCTTTTGGGCCAGGAAGTTACCGCCTGGCCCCACGGCGGCGATGGTTTCAAGGGCTAGGGTTTCCTCATCCACCACAATGCCCTGCATCATTTTGTGCACGATGTTGAAGATCTCGCAGTCCATCATCATCTGGGCATACGACCAGATGCGCGAACCATAGAGAAAGCCGACTCCCAGTAGCATGTCGCACATGGTAATGCTGGCCATAAAGGTGGAGAGGGAGTTTTCGATGCCGGCTTGCCAGTTGGGTTCTTTGGCGCCAGTAGCAAACGATCCCATGGAGATGGGGATGTTGTAGAAGTCGGCCAGGACGCCGCCGGCTGCAGCCAGCAGGAAATCTTCTGGGCCGCCGCCGGTGTAGGCGCCGGTGCGCAGATCGGAGGCCGTTTGGGCCGCCGCATAGAAGACCGGCGCACCCGGATAGGCCAGTTGTAGGAGAGCGGTAGCGGCAATCACCTCGGCATTGCCAACCACCAGGTTGCCGGCCAGGGTTGCTGGGCCGGTGGTCAGGCAAGAGGCCATGGTCATGAAGCCGGTGGGAACACCGAACTCGGCAGCTACCAGGGCGGCATCCAGGGAGCCGCCGTCGTGACCCAGAGGCGGCGTGGAACACTGCATGAGGGAGAGCACTGGCCGTTTGCGCAGCTCTTCTTTGCCACCGGCGATCAGGGCGGCTATTTCCATCGCTGCGCGGGCTTCGCGCTCGTTGTAGATCGACTCGGTTTGAACGTGCTTGGTGGAGTTCTCCCAGATGACTTTGATCTCGTGCAAGCCGCGGGTGTGAGGGGGTTTGTCCTGGGCCGAGAGCGGCACCCAGTGGAAGGCGATCTCAGGTGTGGCGTCGGCGATGCGGGCAATGTCACGCACGTCGTTCAGGCAGGAGGTGCGGCGCTGACCGGTATAGATATCAATCACTTCCACACCACAGCCGTCGGTGCCGACAAAGACGTGGTTGCCGTCCAACGGTAGGTCTTGTTGGGGATCGCGAGCCGCCAGCATGTAGGCCGGAGGCGCTTGTTTGAGAGCTTCTTCGATCAGATGGGGTTTGGCGCGTACGATTTTGGTCTGGTGGTCTACCTCTGCTCCATGGGCTTCCCAGATCTCGAGAGCGCGTTTTGAGGGGAAGCGCACGCCTACCTTCTCGATCATGTAGAGGGTGGCGTCGTGAATGCGGCGCACTTCGTCGGCGGTGAGCACCTCTAGGCGCAACTTGGGGTTGGTGATGGATTGAATAGTTTTGGTCATAGTATTAAGAATTGGGGAGGTTATGCTTCGATGCCCATTAGTTTTTTGGCCACAGCAACGGCGCCAATGGCATCTTCGGAGTAGCCATCGGCCTCGATCTTTTGGACCCATTCACGGGTGACCGGCGCGCCGCCGACCATTACTTTGATCTTCTTGCGCAGGCCGCGAGCGTCCAGCTTGTCGATCACTTCTTTCTGACGGATCATGGTGGTGGTCAGCAGGGCCGAGAGGCCGATGATATCGGCGTCCACTTCGAGGGCCTTTTCGATGATCTTGTCGGACGGGTTGTCTACCCCCATGTCGTATACTGTAAAGCCGGCTGCGGAGAGCATGGTGGAGACCAGTGATTTGCCGATCTCGTGAATATCGCCTTCTACAGTGGCCATGACCACCTTGCCGAGGGTCTTGCGCTCGGAGCCTTTCCTGAGCAGTTCGGGCTCTAATACGACCACAGCGGCCTTCATGGCTTCGCCGGCCATGACCAGCTCCGGCAAAAAGGCTTCGCCTGCCCCAAAGGCTTCGCCGACTTTGTTGATCCCAGGCACATAGCCGTTGGTGATCACGAACAAAGGGTCGAGCCCTTCGGCGATTGCTTGACGGGCCAACTCGGCGGCCAGATCGGCATCGCCGTCAATGATGGATTGGGCCATTTTTTCTAAGAGTTCCTGAGACATGGGTTCTCCTTAGGAAGAAATAGAATTAGCCGGCCGGGGGATCGGAGCGGCTAAGATCGCAAGGGGTGAACAGGCGCTCCTTCTCTTCCAAGCGTTGGCGCGAGATAGCTAGGTAGTCTTGTAGGTCATGACCGAGGGAGAGGATGTGGCGGCGGGCGGCGCAGGCGGCAGCGTCAGGGTCGTGAGCGGCGATGGCTTCTAGGATGGCTCGGTGTTCGGCACGATCGCGCTGTAGGCTTTCGCTCAGGGCTTCGGGGTGGCGGAACATGGCCTCGTAGAGCATCCAATCCGGGAATTGATTGGTCACAATCCCGTATAAGCGAATCAGCAAGGTACTGCCGCTCATGTCTAAGATGAGGGCGTGGAAGCGACGCGAGGCTTCGTGTAGCCGAGGCATGTCTTCAAGATGAACGAGAGCGCTCATCTCCTCGAGAAGGCGTCGCCCCTCCTCGATCTGATCGGGTGAGGCCTGTTGGGCAGCTAAGCGCGCCCCCAGGGGCTCGAGCAGCAGTCGCAGGCCGTAGGCATCTAGCATCTCTTCGTGGGTCAGTTGAAGGACGCGAACGCCGCGATAGGGGACGCGCTCGGCCAGGCCGGCCGCGACCAACAGATCAAGCGCCTCGCGCACCGGAGTCATGCTCACCCCCAGTTGCGAGGCGATCTCTTCCTGACGTAGCCATTCGCCGGGGCGGATCTCGCCGGCGATGATGCGTTTGTGTAAGATGTCGAAAACTTCGTTTCGAAGGGATTGGCGGATCAGGATCGGAGGGGGACTCATATTATGTATTATATATAGGACGAGCGCTTTGCCAAGTGATAGATGTCATAAGGATTTTTCCCTTTGTTGTTCGGCGGCGACAAAGCCGCCGGCGGATTTTATGTCTGGCGGCGCTCTGCCATTAATTCATCTGAAAGATGGCTTGCTGGGCCGCATGTGGTTTGGAAAATAACCTCAGCTCGCTTGGCAATGACTGGGGATAAAAAGTCCTGAGAAGGATGGCCAGCGATTGCAAGGGGATAGAAAGCCGTCTATAATTTGCGGTGCGGTGATCTATGTCTACCCTTGATGAGATCAAGGCGAAAGTGGATATCGTGGACCTGATCTCGGAGGCCGGGGTAAAACTCCGTCGCTCTGGCAGGAATTATATTGGATTCTGCCCGTTCCACGATAATCGCCACACGCCGGCGTTTGTGGTCTGGCCAGAGACGGGCACCTGGCGCTGTTTTGGCGCCTGCAATGAAGGGGGCGACGTCATCAAGTTCGTTATGAAGAAAGATGGTTTGACCTTTCAGGAGGCGGCGGAACGGTTGGCGGCACGCGCCGGCGTGACGCTCGAACTTCGGAAGCCTGTCACGACCGAACAACGCCAGGCTTACGATCGTTTGCGGAAATTGCTCGAAGAGGCGGTGATCTTTTATCACGGTCATTTGCTGCAGAATCAGGAGGTGTTAACCTATCTGCGCCGAGAACGCAGTCTGAACGACGCCACCATCGAGGCCTTTGGTCTAGGGTATGCTCCCAATCGTTGGGATGCTGCCCTGACGCACTTTACGGCCCGTGGCTATAGCGAACAGGAGTTGCTCGAAGCTGGTCTAATCGTGGCTCGCGAGGAGGGCAGCGCCTCGCTGACTCATGGCCGGTTCTACGATCGGTTTCGGCATCGAATTGTGTTCCCGATCCGCAATGAGCAGGGGCGTATGGCTGGCTTCGGTGGCCGTGCTGTGGATCCAAATGCTGTGCCGAAGTTCCTCAACTCGCCCGAAACACCGATCTTCGCCAAGGGGCGTCTGCTCTACGGCCTGGATCGCGCTCGCAAAGCCATTCGCGCCGCTGATCGGGCGGTGATCGTGGAGGGGTATCTCGATGTGATCGCCCTTCATCAGGCGGGATTTGAGAATGTGGTCTCGCCGATGGGCACTGCCTTGACCGAAGATCAGCTACGCTTGCTTAAGAAATATACCCGCCGCATTGTGCTGGCCTTGGACCCAGATCGGGCCGGGCAACAGGCGATCCTGCGCGGCTTGGATGCGGCCCGATCGGCGATGGATAAGGAAGGCGAGATCGGCTTTGACGCCCGCGGTTGGCTGCGCCAGGAGGCTCGCCTGCAGGCCGATTTGCGGGTGGCGCGATTGCCGGACGGGCTGGACCCGGATGAAGTGGTGAAACGCGATCGGGAGGAGTGGCGCCGCATCGTGGAAAACGCCCGACCAGTGGTAGTTCACGTGATGGAGACCTTGGTCGCCGGCCAGGACTTGAGCGATCCGAAGGTGAAGAATCAGATCGCCGCCCAGGTTATCCCCTTGATCGAGGACTTGCCGAATCCGGTGGAGCGCGATGCTTATCGCCAGGCCTTGGCGCGTTTGCTGCGGGTGGATGAACGCGCGTTGCTCGGCGCGCCCGGCCCGAGGTTCAGGACGAAGCGAGCGAGGCCGCCTCGGGAGGCGCCGGCCCCGGGGCCGGAAGCCCCGCTGATCGAGACGACGCGTTTCGTTCATCAGATCGAAGCTATCCTCCTGACCATCCTGTTCCATCAGCCAGAGTTGTTGTTCCACTTGGATCGTTCGTTGCAAGAAGCAGGTTTGACGCCTCTCACTCCGCACGATTTCGAGTATACTGATCACCAGTTGTTGTTGATCGCGCTGCAGCAGTCCTTGGAACAGGTGGAGAGCGATCATCTGCCGTATGTGTTGGCTCACGTGCCCGAAGCTCTGCAGGGGTTGGTGGGCGAGCTCCAAAGGCAGATGTTTGCGGCCGCAACCGGCGAGGAGCGTTTGTTGGATGAGGCGCTGCGAGGGGTGATCCGCCTGCGGCGTATCCACTTGGAGGAGAGCGTCGAACAGTTGCGATTTTTACAGGAGGAGGCGTATCAACAAGATGATGCTCAAGCTCATGTCTATCAGACGTTGGCTTTGGAACATGCGCGAGCGTTGCGCAACTTAGACGAAGCTCATCGGCAGTTGAGTTTGAAACGGCGTTTGTGACTATGGCTACCAAATCTTCTTCATCGAAACGTTCGACTCGGCCAACCGCTGGACGCAAGGCGGCAGGTTGGAACGAGGATGAGTTGGAGGCGTTGACCGGCGAGGTAGTTCCCGACACCTTGGGCGAGCCGGACCTGGGATTGTTGGAGCAGATTGACGGGGACGCCCTGGAAGGCGAGTTGGAGCTTGGCGAAGAGCTGATGGCAGAGTTGATGGACGATCCGGTCCGTCTCTATCTGCGCGAGATCGGCCAGGTTAAGTTATTGGATGCGGAAAGCGAGTTTCGGCTGGTGCTGTGTATCGAGGGTGAGCGCTTGCTGCTCGATTTTCGACGGCAGCCAATGCGTCGGAAGGAGCACCTAGTGCGCTCGGTGTATCATGTTATCTTGCGCCAGATGTACGTCTCGTGGGAACGTTTTGAGGAGGATGCAGGTCATTTAAACGTCCTCTTGCTCGATTGGGTCCAGTTGCTCGACGAAGCGCAACATCTGGAGATGAACAGCCAGGGACAGGCTCCTTCTCCTTTCCGTTCGTATCTGGTGAATCATTTGTGGGGGCGCAGTTCGCTGTTCGAGCCTTTGGTGAACAAGGTGTTTTTGGTATTTTTGAGTTTTTGTCTTTTGCCCCAATCGTATGCGAAATGGTTGAAGGAGCATATCCAGGAGCACCGAAGGTTGCCGGCTTTGCGCACGCTTTGCCAGCACTTGCCCGATGAGATGGTGCTTGAAGAGACGATGGACGCGGTTTATCGTCGGGCAGAGGAGGCCTATCACACCTTGATTCAAGCCAATCTGCGGCTGGTGGTCAGTGTGGCCAAGCGCTACTTGGGCCGAGGGATCCCGTTCTTGGACTTGATCCAGGAGGGAAACCTTGGCTTGTTGCGGGCGATCAGCAAGTTTGATCCGCGCCGCGGTTTTAAGTTCAGCACTTATGCCACCTGGTGGATTCGCCAGGCGATCAACCGTTCGATCGCGGAGCAGGCGCGCACCATCCGCGTGCCGGTTCACATGTTTGAGTCGATCACCCGCCTTCTGCGCGCTCAGCATCAGTTGACCCAGGAGTTGGGGCGCGAGCCGACCTTGGAAGAGTTGACCATGGAGGTGGGATATCTCTCCACAGCCGATGTGCAGGCCATTTTGCACGCGCAGGCCGAGGGGACGCCTCTGGATCCGGCTTTACAGGGCCGGCTAGCGGCTGCTATGCGCCGAGTGGCACGCGTGCTCCAATCGGCCGAGGATCCGCTCTCGCTGGATAGCCCAGTGGGCGATGACGAATCCAGCCGGTTGGAGGATTTTGTGGCGGATGATGATTCGCTCTCGCCGCTGGATTCGGCAGTGCGTGAGTTGTTGCGCGAACAAGTGCGCAACGCGTTGAACGTCCTCAGCGAGCGTGAGCGCCAGGTGTTGGAACTGCGCTTTGGGTTGGTGGACGGGCAGAGCCACACGCTAGACGAGGTGAGCGAGTTCTTCAATGTGACTCGCGAGCGCATTCGCCAGATCGAGGCCAAGGCGCTGCGCAAGTTGCGACATCCGACGCAGATCCGATTGTTGCGAGATTTTTTGGGGTGAGATCTAGGGCGGTTTGAGCACTTTCCATTCCTGAATCGGCCAATACACTAGGACGGCCTTGCCGATCACATTCTCGATTGGCAACAGGCCCCAAGAGTGGGAGTCGGAGGATTCGTTGCGGTTATCGCCGAGCACGAAGAGGTGTCCGGCCGGCACCCACCACAATCCTTGATAGGCTGGTTTATCGGCGATATAGGGTTCTTCTAGGGGCTGGCCGTTTACAAATACGCCGGCGTTTTTGACTTCCACTACATCCCCTGGCAGGCCGATGATGCGCTTGATCAAGTCCTGATCGGGTTGGGCGGGATACTTGAATACGATAATATCGCCGCGCTGCGGCTGATCTAGGCGATAGGCTAGACGGCTCACCAACACAAACTCGCCGTCTTCTAAGGTGGGGGCCATGCTCCAGCCATCCACGCGTACCCGAGCGGAGACGGCGTTGATGCCGATGTAGAGCACGATCGCCATTACCAACGTCTCGAGCAGATCCAACAGGAATTTTTGCCAACGAATGGATGGACGGGCCTCTTCTGTTGGGGCAGGCGGTGTACTCGGTTCGGAAGAGGGATCGGTTAATGGTAAGGTTTCCATAGACTCGAGTTTAGACAAAATTGGGGCAGTTCTGCCCTTGAGCAAAACCGCCTTCTGGTAGAAACTTGGGATTGTGAACACTCCAGCTTCTACCAGAGAGAACAT
>CAKZJX010000128.1 GCA_937120535.1 uncultured Anaerolineae bacterium | reverse complement strand
TGTTCACAATCCCAAGTTTCTACCAAAAGGCGGTTTTGCTCAAGGGCAGAACCGCCCCAATTTTGTCTAAACTCGAGCTTAAGATAATCGCCCAATTTGCGGAGACTGCCCAGAATCGCAATAAACTAAGGAAAACTCTGTGCTCTCTGTGTTCTCAGCGGTTTGAATCTGCATTCTGCGCTTAAGTGGGAGACTAGCGCTTTTTTCTGAGTTACGCAGGTTGGCAACAGAGGATGGCGAAATCGAAGCGAACGTCGGCTATCGCAAGCCGAACACTTCCAGCACTTCAATGGTCTGAGCCTTGCCTTTCACGCTCAACGGCGCAACCGGCCGGGCATGCACGTGATCTTTCACCCGCAGGTAGGCTTCCAGGCTGATCAAGATCTGGTTGTGGGCTGCGCCTTCTTGGATGCGCTTAGCAGTGTTGACGCTATCGCTAATAGCGGTGTATTCCAGGCGCTTCTCGGTACCGATCAGGCCGAGCACAGCGTCGCCGACGTGAATGCCGGCCCCAAAGGCCAGATGGGCCTCCGGCGGCAGCTCTCGGTAGAGGGACTCGATCGAAGTGCGCATCGCCCAGGCAGCCTTGACGGCGCGCAGGGTGTGATCTGGTTGGGGGATCGGGGCGTTGAACCAGGCCATGATGGCGTCGCCCATGAATTTATCGATCGTGCCCTCTTGGGTCAAAACGGCCTCGGCCATGGCCGCCAGGTAACGGTTGAGGATGAATACCAGCGCCTCCGGCGAGAGTTTCTCGCTGAAGGTGGTGAAGCCACGCAGGTCGGCAAAGAGGGTGGTGATCTCGGTGCGCCGACCGCCTAACTGAAGTTTGTTTGGGTCGAGTTGACCGATCACAGCCGGCGAAACCATGCGCTCGAACAGTTGGCGCTGGGCCTCCAGGCGCTTGCGCTCGGTCAGGTCTTCGACGACGATGGCGATGCCTTGGGTGTGCTGGGTTTCGTCTTTGAGTGGGGAGAGGCTAAATCGTAGATCAACAGGGCCGCGGCTTGGCAGGGTTGAGCTGAGTTCTAGGTCCATGAGCGGGGCGTCCCGTCGGCGGACGATCAGCAGGTGGGGGCGAATAGCCTTGGAGAGCGGAGCGAGGGCTTCGTCCAGCAGGCGGCCGAGCAGTTTTTGCGAAGACTGGCCAAGAATTTGTTCAGCGGCACGATTGGCTAGGGTGATCTTCTCCTCGATGTCGGTGGTGATCACGCCGCTGGTGATGGAGGCAAACACGTTTTGCATCAGGTTCTTGAGGGCGGTAACTTCGGCCAAGGTTTGCTTGAGCGAGGAGAACAGACGCGCATTGTCTATGGCCACGGCCGCTTGGTTGGCAAAGGCCACCAGCAGATCGCGTTCGGCTTCGGTGAAGATGCCGGTGCGGATCCGGTTGTCGGCGTAGATGACGCCGATCAGGTCGTTCTTAAGTTTGAGGGGCACGCATAGGATGGAACGCAGGTTGTAGGCGACAATGCTAGCCTGTCCGCTCAGGCGAGGGTCTTCTTGGGCGTTGGTGGTCAGGATGGCGTCGCCGCTTTCGATCACTTTTTGAATTACGGTGCTGCTAATGGCTGCTTCGTTGGGATGGATGGTTTCTTTCTCCCAGTTGCGGGCGATTCGAATGGCCAAGTTGCCATGTTCGTCTTTGAGCATCAGGAAGCCGCGCTCGGCGCGGGTCAGGCCGACAATGTTGTCCATGACGATGCACAGCACCTCATCCAGTTCCAGGGTGGAGTTGACGACCTGGCTGATCTCCGCCAGGGCCAGCCGATGGCGATATTCGGCCTCAGTGATAGCGATCACTTTGCCGATGCGATCGAGTTCGCTTTCGACCCGAACCAGGTTTTCCAGCACTCCGCTGGGGAGTTCGTAGCGCGTGGATTGGAGCGCTAGGCGCGTTTTTTGGATCAGTAAGCGCAGAGAAGCCAGTTGATCAGCCAGGGCAACAGGACGGGTGATGTCAGACGTCATGAGAAGGTTCCTGGGTTGGTATAGAGATGGCTGCAGGGTGTGTTCTCAAAGCGAATGAAGGATTGCTTCGACAATGGTCAGCATGTTGCGCTGCAATGCGTTTTGAGCGATCGTCTGTTCTTGAATCGCACTGCTCAGCCAGCCGTATGGAGGGAGGAAACGCTATGTTCGGGGTGGGATTTGCAAGAACAGGTGGTGAATTGAGTATATTTTATCATCATCGAAAGCGCTGCCGCAGTGCAACACGTAGGCCTTCTCGAAGGATCTGCCAGGCAGCGCACTGAGCCGCTTGAGGGCTTCTTGGATGAGGGGAGTATTCAGCGGCTTGGTATTCGTGCAGCAGAAGAGCTATGTCGTCTTGAAGGTTGGGGAGCAGGCGTTGGAGCAGGGAGGCGCGCTCAGCTGGAGTGAGGTGAGCCGAAGGGGGGCCGTCGAGCCAGCGCAGGCAGAGGTTGATGCTGTGAAAGGCACGCTCAAAGGGGTTGGCCAGGGTAAATAGGGCCGCCTGTTGTAGCCAGGCGGGGAAGCGCTCGGAGGAACGCGCCGAGGTGAGGACCAGGTAGCGAGCTGCTCGCACAGTGAAGCGATAGGAACGATCGAAGAAGGGGATGGCGAGAAGAACGGCGGTTAGGAGGAGTGCCATTAGGGCGAACATTACCCCGCTGCGCCAGCGGGCTACCGGTTCGAAGGATTGGGAGGGGAGGATCTCTTCGTCGGGGCGGGCGGAAGGGGGACGCGCAGGGGCCGATCTGCTCGGGGGTGACGCAGCCGGCTCGAGATCCGAATCGGAATCGTCGGGGCGGAGGATCGGTTCTTGGTTGGCAGTGGGTTCAAATTCTATCCAGCCAATGCCCGGGAAGTAGACTTCGGGCCAGGCGTGCATGTGTTTGACGGCTACTCGGTAGTCGAGCAGACCGCCTTGAGCCGGGCCGGCCGGTGTGCCCTGAAGGAAGCCCACTGCTAGGCGAGCAGGAATGCCCAGCGAGCGGAGCAGCAGCACTTCTGCGGTGGCATAGTGGTTGCAGAAGCCTTGCTTGAGGTCGAAAAGAATCCATTCGATGGGATCATTCCCTTGCCAATCGGGCGGCGGCGGAGGGATGGCGGAGCGGTAGGCGATGTGGGTGCGCAAGGCGGCGGTGATGGCTTCGGCTTGATCGTAGGGGGTGGGTTGCGAGCCAGCGATGGATCGGGCAAAGGCGCGCAGGCGCTCGGCAAGGGGTTCGGGGAGTTGGGTGTAGCGTTCGGTCGCCCAGACGGGGTAGTCTTGACCGGCGGCGCGTAGGTCATCTAGGGTGGGGTTGATCAGGGCGGCACGGACACGGTAGGTTTCGCCCGGCTGGAGATATGGGAAGGTTTCTAGGAAGAGGAGGTCTTGGCGGCCGTCGGGTAGGGGAACATATTCGACGTCGGCTGGGCGGCTGATCCAGGTCGTCTGGGCCGGCAGGATGAGCGTGGCTTGGCCTCGGACGTAGGAGGTGAAGAGGGCCTCGTATTCGAGATGGGTTTGACTGCTAAGGAGAGGCAGACGCGGTTCTGCTGAGGGGGAGAAGCGGCGGCGTAGGGAGGGGGAGAGGGTCCATTGGCCATCGGCGTAGCGATCGTAGACGCGCACCCGCCAATAGAGGCGTGGGGTTTGGAGGGCCTGGGCCGGCAGGCGAACGCTGAGGATCAGGTCTTCTCCTTGGGCGGCCTGGATGCCAAGGGCAAGGGTGTTGCGGAAGAGTTCGGAACGTCGGACGGCGGCCGGTCCTCGCAAGGCTTCGAAGGCTCGGCTCAGGCGATCGCGCGCAGCACGCCAGGGGCGGCTGATCCCGTCCCAGGCATCTTGGAGGGACGGGGGGCTATCGGCCAGGCGGATTGGCAGGCTGGAAGCCAGCAGCAGGACGGCCAGGGCGCCGATCAGGGCGCCCATGGTCAGGTCGGCGCCGGCTTCGGGGGAAAGACGCATGCCGCGCTGGCGCCATCCTTCTTGCAGGTGCAGGTAGTGACTGCGGCTGAGGAGGATGAGGCTAAACAGGAAGTAGAGGGTAAGCAGCCAGGCGCGGCCGGAGGTGAAGCGATCGAAGTGGTGGACGATGAGCAAAATGGCGCCGGCCGGCAAGATGGCAACCAGGGGCCGATTGTGGCGCACCAGGTGGTAGCCGGCAGTGAGCGCCAGGGTCCAATACAACAGGCCCATCAGGGTCAGGAAGACGATCGGATCGCGGATGGCGCGGCCGGCGGCAAACTCGCTGAGGGAATAGATTAACCGCCCGCCCAAGACCAATAGCCGCTCTCCGAGGTCGATCTCGCCCGAATAGTAGGGCGCCATCAGGCGGTTCGGGACCAAGACCAGCGTGTAGCCCGCAACGAAGAGCAGCGTGGCGCGCCGCCCAAAGCGGCTGACTCCCAGCGCCGAGCCGAGGATCGCCCCCAGCCAGGCGAGCTGAAGCGTTAGGCCGAGGTGTTCGGTCCAGTCGGTAAGCAGCAGGCGCCCGACAGAGACCGATAGGGCCGCCACGAAGAGGAAGGCCCCCGGAAGATCCCAGTAGCGTGAGGGTGACGTTTCCACATTCTGAGTGTACAATCGAGGGTTAGGAAAAGCAAGAGGTCGCATTGCATTGCGAACGTATAGACAGAGTTTTGGAGGAGCGTGAATGGAAGGGTTAATTGCTTCAGGAATCGGCTTGGTGGCCGGTGTGCAGGGATGGGGAGAGTGGTTGTTGGGACCCATGCGGTTCTTTTCGTTCCTGGGGTCGGAAGAGTTTTTTCTGATCGTGTTGCCGCTGGTGTATTGGTGTGTTGATGCCGGCCTTGGGGCGCGCATGGCGTTCATGCTGTTGATTGCCAACGGGGTAAACGCGCTGTTCAAGATGGCCTTGCTGCAGCCGCGGCCATACTGGGTGGATGAGAGTGTGCGGGGATTGGCCTCTGAAACCAGTTTTGGCGCGCCCTCCGGCCACGCGCAGATCGCGGCCGGCCTGTGGGGGTTGGTCGCCGCTTGGCTGAGGTCGGCCTGGGCATGGCTAGCGGCAATGGTCGTTATTGGTTTGATCGGCCTCTCGCGCATCTATTTGGGCGTTCACTTTGTGCATGATGTGGTGCTGGGTTGGCTGTTGGGAGGACTGACGTTGTGGGTCTTTGTTCGTGTCTGGGAGCCGCTAGCGGTTTGGCTCAAGCAGCGTTCGTTGGGGGTGCGGATAGCGCTGGCGTTGGCCTTTTCGGCAGGGATGATCCTGTTGGGGGGAGGGGTGTTGATGGCGGGGCGCGAGTTCGTCGTGCCGGCCGAATGGGTGGACAACGCCACTCGGGCCGGCGGTGAACCGCCTAACCCCCTCACGTTGAGCGGTATAGTGACCGCCATGGGCACGTTTTTCGGTATGGCGTCTGGCTTGGCGTGGATGGCCGATCGAGGGGGCTATCACGCCGGGGGTCCGCTAGGGAAGCGGGTGCTGCGTTATCTGGTGGGTATCCTCGGAGTGGGGATCCTCTATGTTGGGTTGCGCTTAGTGTTTCCGTCGGGCGAGGATGCCATTGGGTTGGCGTTTCGCTATCTACGCTACATGTTGATCGGTCTGTGGGTGGTCGCCGCCGCCCCTTGGCTGTTTGCAAAATTGCAACTTACGCACAGTTCCAAGATGTAGGGCAGGTTTTGATATAATCCGCCACATCTGGGTGTCTTGATATGGCATTGGAACGCGGTACCTTGCTCCACAAACGCTATCGGGTTGTTGAGATCCTCGGCCAGGGCGGGATGGGTTCAGTCTACCGTGCGGTGGACGAAAACCTGGGCGTGGATGTCGCTCTCAAGGAAAATCTGTTTACCACCGATGAATATGCTCGTCAGTTTCGTCTGGAAGCGGTGATCTTGGCGAATTTGCGTCATCCCAACCTGCCGCGAGTGACCGATCATTTCGTAATCGGCGATCAAGGGCAGTACTTGGTGATGGATTACATCGAGGGGGAAGACCTTCGACAGCGCATGGAGCGCCTGGGTATGATCAGCGAGGACGAGGCCGTCACCATCGGTGCAGCCATTTGCGATGCGTTGACCTATCTACACACGCGGCGTCCTCCCATCTTGCATCGTGATATCAAGCCAGGCAACGTCAAGATTACCCCAGATGGGCATATCTTCTTGGTGGATTTTGGCTTGGCCAAAGTGATGCAGGGCAGCCAGGCGACGACCACCGGAGCCCGAGCCATGACGCCGGGGTATTCGCCGCCGGAACAATATGGCACCGCTCGCACCGATCCGCGCACCGATATTTACTCCCTAGGGGCTACGCTCTACGCTGCGTTGACCGGCGTGATCCCAGAAGACGGCTTGGCGCGTGCCATGGACAACGCTCAATTGACGCCGTTGCGCAAGCGCAATCCGAAGGTCTCCAAGCGCTTAGCGGCAGTGATCGAGAAGGCGATGGCGATCGATCCGAACGAGCGGTATCAGACGGCGGAGGAGTTCAAGAAAGCTCTGCTGGCGGCCAAGTCACGCACCGAACAGCTAACGGGCAGCTACGTGGTCACGCCTCCACCGCCTAGCCACGAAGGCCCACCACCGATGAAGACGCCTCCCTTCGAGCCGCCGGCGGATCAACCGCTCCACCCGCCGCTAGAGGCGGCCGAGGAGAAACCGTTTGTCCCTGCCCGCAAGAAAAAGCGCCGCAGCAGCTGCTTTTCGCAAGCGGTCTTGTTTTCCCTTTTCTTGATCGCTGCGTTTCTGTTGTGGATCAATTTCCCCGACGGTCGAACTACCCTTAGTCGCTGGCTGGATGCTTTACGCATAGCCACCTCGGCGATTGCCCAGATGTCGCCCTCCCCCTCCTCTTCTCCACAGCTTGAAGTGACCGAAACGCAGGCTTCTCCCTTGCCACTACCCACCGAGCCGGCCCTGCTGACAGTCACCCCTTCGCCATTGCCCCCGTCACCTATGCCGACCTTCACCCTGGCGGCGATCGCCACGCCTTCCCTTACGCCTACGCCGGAGGCAACCCTTACCCCCTCGCCCACCCCCATCGGCGGTGGATATGGCCAGTTTGCGTTCGCTTCGGCCCGCACCGGCATCCCCCAGATTTACCTGGCCGAGATCAATCTGGAGGGGAATACCCCGAAAATACCCTTGGTCAACTTGTCGGAAGGGGCGTGTCAACCCTCCTGGTCTCCCGATGGTTTGCGATTGGTGTTTACTTCCCCTTGCCGTGGCGTCAACGATAAGTTTGAAGATGCCAAGCTATATGTCGTCAACGCCGACGGAACCGGCCTGACGCCGTTAGAGATCGGGGCCGGAGGCGGTTACGATCCGGCCTGGTCGCCAGATGGTACGCGGATCGCTTTTGCTTCGCGCCGCAACGGTCGTCCTTCCATCTACCTGCTCGATCTTGTCAACAGCACAGTTACCCCCCTATTTGAAGCCACGAGGAGTTTCTTCGAAGCTCGGTGGCCGGTGTGGTCGCCGTTCGGTAATCAACTCTTGTTCGTGGCCAATCGCTACAACGTGTACGAGATCTGGTCCATAACCGATACCGGACTGAATCCACAGCAAGTGGTGTTCAGCGGTCCAGATTATTATGATTTGGATCCCGCCTGGACACCGGATGGTCAGGTCGTGCTGTTCATTCAGCGCAAGGTTGGACCATCCACCAAGTGGTTAATGCAATTGGTCTATGAAGAACGCGGGTTAGGGAAAGCGCGCACGGTGGCCGGCGCTCCGACGCCGCTGGAGGACGTTGAGGTCTCTCCCGATGGTCTGTGGTTGTTGTTGGAAGGATGGAGCGACAAGGTGAACAGGGATATTTACCTGATGAGCCTGGATACGAAAACCTTGGTGCGCCTCACCCAGGATCCCTTGGATGATTTCGACCCGACTTGGCGCCCCCTGAACAGCCCGTAAGTTAAGCAGGGCTCTACGTAGGATGGTTAGAGCTAGCCTCCTCCTATGGGGAGGCTTTTGCCTTCAAGAATCTTGCGTTTCTCTTATTGACCTAGGGAGTGGCTAAATTGTGGGTTGACAAACTGACGCACATGAGCTGGATAGTTCGGAAAACGCTGCTTGTGCAATTCACGGCAGTTGAAGCAGTACAGAAAAATCTTCAAGG